>DATHHS010000160.1:0-5366 GCA_035317085.1 Burkholderiales bacterium | reverse complement strand
CTAGGCTGTTACCCGGGCGCACACCGTGCAGGCCGGGTCCCTGGCGAGCTTGACCGTTCGCCACTGCATCGCAAGCGCGTCCAGAAGCAACAAGCGCCCTTTCAGGGTCTCGCCCACACCTGCGAGCAGCTTCAGCGCTTCCGCCGCCTGTACGGTACCGATGATGCCGGTGAGCGGAGCGAACACGCCCATCACCGCACAACGTACTTCCTCGAGTTCCGCATTTTCCGGAAACAGACAGTTGTAGCACGGACTGAGATCGTCCCTCAGATCGAACACGCTTACCTGGCCGTCAAAGCGCACCGCCGCACCCGAGACGAGCGGCTTGTGGTGCCGGACGCAGGCACGGTTCACGGCGTGACGTGTCGCGAAGTTGTCCGAGCAATCCAGAACAACGCCGCTTGAAGCGACCAGAGCATCGAGCCCCTCGCCCTGAAGACGCTGCGCAAGGGGTACGACCTTCACTTCCGGATTGATTTTTGCGAGCGCCTCGCGCCCGGATGCGACCTTGGATTTCCCGAGCGATTCAGTGGTATGCAGTATCTGCCGCTGGAGGTTGGTGAGATCCACCGCGTCGCCGTCGGCCAGCATCAGCGTTCCCACGCCGGCCGCCGCGAGATACAGCGCCGCAGGTGAGCCGAGTCCTCCCGCGCCGATCACCAGCGCAGAAGAAGCAAGCAGCTTCTCCTGCCCCTCGACCCCGATTTCCGGCAGCAGAATATGCCGCGAATAACGCAGCAACTGGTCGTCGTTCATATTGGAAAATCCACTACCGCGGAATGAACTGCGCTTGGCGTCAGTTCCATTCCGCGGAGATAAGGCGGCGCGCTTTCCGCGTCCGCCTTATCAATTCTTGGGCGGCGAAACCGGCGCGCTCTGCGCGGTGGCGAGCGGCTGGCCCTTGAGGAACTTGACCGCCTGCTGGAACTGAAAGTCTTTGTCCGAGGCAAATTCCAGCGGCGCCGGCGGCTTTTCCTCCGCATCGGTCGCCGGCTTCGTATCGGTCGCCGGCTTTGTGCTGGTACGTTGCGATTTCTCGGACTGAGCCTCCTTCTCCTGGTCGTTGAGGAGATGCTTTTCCAGATCGGCTTCGCGCAAGCGCCCCGTGGTGGGCGCCGTGGGATCCTCGACAACGACGTCGGGCACGATACCTTTGGCCTGGATCGAGCGCCCGCTCGGCGTGTAGTAGCGGGCGGTGGTCAGCTTGATTGCGGTGTTGTTGCCCAGCGGGAGGATCGTCTGCACCGAGCCCTTACCGAAAGTCGCCGTCCCCAGCAACGTTGCGCGCTTGTGGTCCTGCAGCGCACCCGCGACGATTTCGGAGGCGGAAGCCGATCCGCCGTTGACGAGCACCACCATTGGCACGCTCTTGACTCCCGCGGGCAGATTCTTGAGGTAGTCCTCGCGGCTGCCGCGCAGGTAGTCTTCCGGAGCGGCGACGAATTTGCGCTTGGCGTCCTCGGTGCGGCCGTCGGTCGACACCACCGCTGCACCACGCGGCAGAAACGCCGCAGAGATGCCTACTGCGCCGTTCAGGAGCCCGCCCGGATCGTTGCGCAGGTCGAGAATCAGGCCTTTCAGCGGTCCGTTCTTGTAGAGCCCCTCAAGATGCTTCACGAGATTCTCGCCAGTGTGCTCCTGGAACTGGGAAACGCGAATCCACCCGTAGCCGGGCTCGATCAGCTTGGATTTCACGCTTTGGACGCGAATGACGTCGCGGGTGAGGGTGACTTCGAAGGGCTTTGGCTCGCCCTTCCTCAGGATGGTGAGGCGGATGGTCGTTTTGGCCTTGCCGCGCATGCGCTTGACTGCATCGTTCAGGCTCATTCCCTTGACCGAGGTATCGTCGATCTTGATGATGAAGTCCCCGGGCTTGATGCCGGCGCGAAACGCGGGCGTGTCCTCGATCGGCGACACGACCTTGACGAGCCCTTCTTCCATGCCGACCTCGATGCCGAGACCGCCGAATTCGCCCTGCGTCCCAACCTGGAGCTCGCGGAACGCATCTTGGTCCAGATAAGCCGAGTGCGGGTCCAGTCCGGTCAGCATCCCGGTGATGGCTTCGGTGATGAGCTTCTTGTCTTCTACCGGTTCGACATAGCTCGATTTGATCGCGCCGAACACTTCGGCGAAGGCACGCAGCTCGTCTACCGGTAGCGGAAAATGGGCCGCCTCGCGCTCGGCTACCGCGGAAAAATTGAGGCTGAGAAGAACTCCCGCCAATACACCGACCAGCACCAAGCCGGCCTTGCTGATCTTTGTCATCATGATTGGTCCTGCGTCCTCGCGTAACCCGTCTGGAACTGCCCCGCTCACTGCCACTTCACGCTATTTCAGCGACACCCACCGCATTGGATCGAAAGCTTTTCCTTCGTGCCGAATCTCGAAGTATAGACCCGATTCCATGTTGCCGCCGCTTGCCCCGACCGTCGCGACCGTGTCCCCGGTGACGACCGGGTCGCCCACCTGCTTGAGCACTGACTCGTTGTTGCCGTAAATGGTGAGGTAACCCTTGCCATGGTCGATGATGAGCAGGTTGCCGAATCCCCGCAGCCAGTCGGAGAACACCACCCGTCCCGAAGCCACGGCCCGCACTTCCTGGCCGGAAGGCGAGCGAATGAACAGACCCTTCCACGACGGACCTCCGTTAGAACGCTGGGCTCCGAATCGGTTCATTACTTCGCCCTTGATCGGCAGCCGCAGTCCGAGCTTGAGGCCCGTCAGGAGCGCTTCCGCGCCTCCGCGCTCGGGAACCCTTTCGTTGCGAAGCAGGGGATTGGTCGCGATGACTCTGCCGAGTTCTTCGACCAGGCGCGACAGCCGCGATTCGTCGCGTTCGAGGTGCTTCACCTGGCGGCGTTGCGTGCTCAGCTGGCTGGCCACGCGCGCGAGCACTCTGCGGCGCTCCGCTTGCTGCTTGATGAGCGCGCCGCGCTCGGTGCGCTGCGCCGATTCAATGGCGGAGATCTCGGCGTTCCTTTCCCGGGTGCTCGCCTCGAGCTCTCTCAGGCGGGCAAGATCGGAGTGCAGCTCGCCGATGAATTCCGCCTGCGCGCGGGAAATGTAGCCGTAGTAGTGCAGCTCGCGTGCGACGCGGCCGGGGTCTTCTCCCGACAGCAGAAGTTTCAGGTAGCTCGGTTCCCTGTTGAGATAACGGAGAGTGAGCAGTTTTCCAAGGCGCTCCTGACGCGTGGCGATCTCCGCTTCGATCGCCTCGCCACGCCGCTGCACCGCCTTGAGCTCGCCCTGCGCCGCCGAACGTCTGCCCGAGAGAGTGCGCAAGGCACGGTTGGCATCGGAGATTGCGCGTTCGGAGTCCCGCAATTGATCCCGCGCCTCCGCACGACTTTCCTCGGCTTCGGCGATTTTCGCACGCAGGCCTTCGATACGCGCGCGGAGGGCGCCGAGCTTTTCCGCCTCGCTTTGCGCAAACGCGAGGACCGGAGGGAGCGACAGCATGGCGCAGAGCAAGCAGCTCAGGCCGCGGAAGCTGCAGAGAAGCGCCGGGAACCGGACTCCCCTCGACGCCCTCCGCGGTGAATTCAAGGCTTCACCTTGGCCTGGTTTGCGACCGCGCGCGTCGCCGCCTCGATTTCAGTCTGATCGCCGAGATAGTAGCTCTTCAGCGGTTTGAGGTCCGCGTCGAGCTCGTAGACGAGCGGCCGGCCCGTGGGCACATTGAGTCCGACGATTTTCTGGTCGCTGACACCGTCCAGATATTTGATGAGGGCGCGGAGGCTGTTGCCGTGTGCAGCGATAATCACCCGCTTGCCCTGGCGCACCGCCGGTGCGATCGTCTCGTTCCAGTAAGGCAAAAAACGCTCCACCGTGTCTTTCAGGCACTCGGTGAGCGGCAGCTCGGATTCGGCGAGACCGGCATAGCGCGGGTCACCCTGGGGATAACGGGGGTCGTCGCGCGTGAGCGCGGGAGGCGGCAGATCGTAGCTGCGACGCCAGAGGAGGACCTGTTCCTCGCCGAACTTCGCGGCCGTTTCGGCCTTGTTCAGGCCCTGGAGCGCGCCATAGTGGCGCTCGTTCAGCCGCCAGGAATGACGCACCGGGATCCACATGAGGTCCATCGCCTCGAGCGCGAGCCACAGCGTCTTGATGGCGCGCTTCAAGACCGACGTGTAGGCGCAATCGAAGACAAGGCCGGCCCCTTTGAGCGTCTCGCCGGCGCGCTTTGCTTCTTCCACACCGCGCGGTGTGAGATCCACGTCGGTCCAGCCGGTAAAGCGGTTTTCCATGTTCCAGACCGACTCGCCATGGCGCAGCAAAACGATTTTATGCATGAACATTCCCGACTCAGCGCGTTCCGCGCCTCAAGAAAGCATTTTATAATGAGCGCCTGCGGGCTGTTTTGGCGTAATCTGAACCTGCCCTCCTTAGGGAAGGTCGAAGACGAAGGCGGGGCTTTTCCCTTTTTGGACACCCACAACGTACACAACGTACTCTTATGGAAATGCGAGAACAGGGCGTACAGCGCGAACCCCGGGACATCTTCGAGCTTATCGGCCGAAAGGAGCAGATCGAGCGGACGGCGCGCGCCATGCGAGCCATCGCGCATCCGTTACGGCTGAAAATTCTGTGCGTTCTCGGCGCGCATCAATTGAGCGTGCAAGACATCGTCGAGGCGGTCGGGACATCCCAGAGCAACGTTTCGCAGCACCTCGCGATTCTTCGGGAGAAAGGCATTCTCAGCCCGAGAAAGAATGCCAATCGCGTGTACTATTCCGTGAGCGACCAGCGCATGCTGCAACTGATCGCCACCATGCGAGAAGTGCTGTGCGGCGATTCGCCGGGATCGTGACATGACCGAAGTCAACCTCCTCAAATTCATCAGCGACAACATTTTTCTCGTCGCGGCGGCGATCGTGAGCGGCGGGATGCTCATCTGGCCCGCGGTGCGCCGCGGAACGGGTGGCGCCTCGGTGTCGACGCTCCAGGCGACGCTGCTCATCAACCAGCAGAATGCCCTCGTGCTGGATGTGCGCGATGCCGCCGAGTATGGAAAAGGACACGTTCTGAACGCCCGCAACATCGCGCTCGGGGAGCTCGAAGCGCGTGCGGTCGAAATCGAGAAATACAAGGCCAAGCCGGTGATCGTCGTTTGCGACACCGGTAATCGCTCCGGCAAAGCTGTGGCGACCTTGCGCAAGCAGGGCTTCGAGCAGGTGTTCACTCTCAATGGCGGAATCGGCGCCTGGCGGCAGGCCGGATTGCCCTTGGAACAATAGATGGCGAAGGTTCGCATGTATTCGACTGCGGTATGTCCGTATTGCGTTCGCGCGGAGGTGTTGCTGAAGTCCAAAGGCATAACGGAGATCGAGAAGATCCGCGTCGACCTCGATCCCCGCCAGCGCGAG
>DATHHS010000159.1:0-27760 GCA_035317085.1 Burkholderiales bacterium | reverse complement strand
CGCAGGGCGCGGGAGAGGATCGTCCCGACCTCGCCGTAACCGAGGATGCCGGCTTTCAAGGTCGCATCAAAAGATTTTTCAGGCATGTGGCTTGTTTATCGGCTCCGCCGCGTATCCCGGAAATCTAACACAGGTGGAGGTTACCTTCGCGCGTCCGCCCAATAGAGCCGCGCCGGATTCTCCACGAGAATTTTTCTTTTCAACCTTTCATCCGGAACGGCCTTTGCGAACAGGTCGACCAGATCACCGTCGTTCGGCATCACTTTGACGTTGGGATGGGGAAAGTCGGTTCCCCATAGCACGCGATCCGGAGTCGCGTCTATGAGCTCCGTCGAGAACGGAATCGCGTCTTGAAAAGGCCTCCCGGCCGCGGACACGCGCTCCGGTCCGCTCACCTTCACCCACGCAAGCGGATTTTTCATGAGATCGAGCAGCATGCGAAACGGCCGCTGGTCGATCCCATGCTGGGCCTGGACGCGCCCCATGTGATCGATGACGAACGGCACGCGCAAGCTACGGAACACACCCGCATGGGTCTCGATGTCCTCGGCGTCGAAATGCAGCACGACATGCCAGCCGAGGGGCTCGATCATCGCCAGCGTGCGCTCGAACACGCGCGGATCGGGTGCACCTCCCAGGTGCCGCACGAAATTGAAACGCACACCGCGCACGCCCCCCGCGTGCAGCGTCTCGAGTTCACGCTCGGTCGCTCCGTCCCCGACCATCGCCACGCCGCGCCAGGCTCCGCCCGGCTCGAACTTCCTTGACCAGGCGATCGCATCGAGCATCGCGCGATTGTCCGCGCCGTGGCAGCTCGCCTGCACGAGCACGGCGCGCGAAAGGCCGAGATGTTCGTGCAAGGCGCGCAGTTTCTCCTTCGGGGAATCTGGCGGGGTGTAGCGACGCTCGGACGCGTAGGGAAATTTCGCAGCCGGTCCAAAGATATGGCAATGCGCGTCGCAGGCGCCGGGTGGTGGTGCGTACTTCGGTTTGACCGGCTTCGGATCGGGACCGGCGATCGCCTTGGTCATCCGCGCCGCGTCACTGCTTTTCGATTTTGGCGCGCTCGATCACGGCACGCCACTTGACGATCTCCGCCGCAAGGAGCGCAGCGAGCGCCTCGGGGGTTCCCGCGCGTGCGTCCACGCCGAGCTCCTGCAAACGATTGCGCACTTCAGGTGCGGCGACAGTGGCGTTGACCTCGCGGTTGAGCCGGTCGATCACCGGTTTCGGAGTTCTCGCAGGCGCGGCGACACCGTTCCAGGAGGAGGCCTGATAGCCGGGGACGCCGCTCTCGGCGACGGTCGGCACTTCCAACAGACCGGGAAACCGCTTGTCTGAGGTCACGGCAAGCGCCTTCAGTGCCCCGCCCTTGATCTGCGCCATCACGGGCGCCAGGATCTCGAACGCGACTTGCACATCGCCACCCTTCAGCGCCAGGATGACTGCGGGTGTCGCCTTGAACGGCACGACCTGTGCATCGATTCCCGACATCGACTTGAACAGTTCCGCGGCGAGGTTCTGCGTGCTGCCGATGTTGATCGTGCCGATGTTCAGCTTGTCGGGGTTCGTTCGGGCGGCCGCGATCAAGTCGCGGACGGAATCTATTTTGGAAGCTGAATCCACGACCATGACCAGATCGAAGAATCCTACAGTCGAAATCGGCGCAAAATCACCGACCGTATCGTAGGGAAGTGATTTGAACAGAGAAGCGCTCACCGCGTTACCGTTGGTGATGAAAAGAAGCATATACCCGTCGGGTTCTGATTTTGCGACGGCTTCCGAAGCGACGATGCCTCCGGCGCTCGGACGGTTTTCCACCAGCACCTGCTGGCCGATGGTTTCACTCATCTTCTGCGCGAGAACCCGGGCGGTAATGTCAGCAACGCCACCCGCAGCAAACGGCACGATGACTTTTATGGGACGCGTCGGATAACCCTGTGCCGATACGGGCGCCGCCGCAATCGCGAGCGCGACTGCGCAAATCAATATCAAGGGAGAACCGATCGCTTTCAAGCGCTGGACAGAGGTGGTTTCAAGTTGGTCGGGGCGGCGAGATTCGAACTCGCGACCACCTGCCCCCCAGGCAGGTACGCTACCAGGCTGCGCTACGCCCCGACGAGCGAAAAAGTATATCAGCGGGCGAGACAATCCGTCTCGTTTTAACGCAGGAGCTCGATAACGTTCTTCAGTTCCTGCTTCAGGCCCGTTAGATTGACGTTCCGCGAGTCGTGTGAACGCGACGTGGACGTAGTCGTTGTCGCGGAACGCGCCGAAGCTGCGCTCAGGCTTTCGTCAAGCCGGTTACGCGCGCCGCTGATCGTGAAGCCTTGTTCGTAGAGGAGCTCGCGGATGCGCCGGATCAGCAGCACCTCATGGTGCTGGTAGTAGCGGCGGTTGCCGCGACGCTTGACCGGCCGAAGCTGGGTGAATTCCTGCTCCCAGTAACGCAGAACGTGCGGCTTGACGCCGCACAATTCGCTGACCTCGCCGATGGTGAAGTAGCGCTTCGCCGGGATCGGCGGCAGGCTATCCTTGGTCGCCTTGCTTTCCATGGGTCTGCTCGACCAGCGCCTTCAGCTTTTGGCTGGCGTGGAAGGTAACCACGCGCCTCGCGGTGATGGGAATTTCCTCGCCAGTCTTGGGATTGCGACCCGGCCGCTGCGGCTTGTCGCGCAACTGGAAGTTGCCGAACCCGGAAAGCTTGACGCTCTCCCCATTTTCAAGCGCCAGGCGGATCTCCTCGAAGAACGTCTCCACCATGTCCTTCGCCTCGCGCTTGTTCAAGCCCACTTTTTCAAAAAGCATGTCCGCCAACTCGGCTTTTGTAAGTGTCATTTCTGCTCCCTTGGAGGGCTAGAAACCCCCTCCACTGTATTACTTAACTCCTTAATTTTGCACCGAATCTAGCAGAGAGAAGCTCGGTAAGCTGCGCCATTGCGGCGTCTGCTTCCGCATCGGTCAAAGTTTTCGCAGTATCTTGTATAACTACCCGAAATGCAAGGCTTTTTTTACCACTGTCTACACCCTTGCCCCGATAGAAGTCAAACAGCCGGATATCCTGTACCAATGCCGGCCGATTCCGGGTGAGTTCGTCCAAAATGCTGGACACCGGCACCCCCTCATCGAACTCCATGGAGCGATCCCGGATGACGGGGGGAAACCTGGAGATTTCCCGATATTGCGGCATATCGGCCCCAGTGAGGGCCGCTACATCCAATTCGAACGCGATGGGCGCCTCCGGCAGGTCGTATTTTTGCTGCCAGCGTGGGTGCAACTCACCGATCCATCCTATCTCGGATCCCTCGCAACTCACGCTGGCCGCACGTCCCGGGTGCAATCCTGGATGGGAAATCGGCTGAAAGTGCGCTTTTCGAGGAGCGAGAAGCGCCTCCACATCCCCCTTGAGATCGTAGAAATCGACTCGTCGGCTCGGGGCGCCCCATTGCTCGGCCGCAGCGTGGCCATAGGCGAGCGCCCCCATACGGAGCGGCTGATAGTACCCGGCAACCGCGCGCGCCGGATCCACAGGATCCGTTCCCCCCGGGGAGCGCAGAAAACAGCGGGCAGCTTCAAAAACACGGACCCGGTCAGTCTTGCGTGCCAAGTTGAAACGCAGGTTAGCCACCAGGCTTCCTAGAAGGCTGGAACGCATCACGTCAAGCTGCGCCGCAATCGGATTTTCCAGCGCGATCGGCCCGACGTTGCCGCAGAAATCCAGCTCCCACTGAGCGTCCACGAAACCGAAGTTGACGACCTCGAAGTACTCGCGATCCACGAGGATGCGCTTCAGTTCGGCTACATTCCTTCGACGCTCGGGGGCGGCAAGCATCGCGAGCACCGATTGCGGCGGCCGGGAGGGAATATTGTCGTAGCCATAAAGCCGCGCGATTTCCTCTACGAAGTCTTCCTCGATCTCGAGGTCGAAGCGGTGGCTAGGGGGCGTAATGGTAAATTCGCCGGCGGCTTGCGAATGTGGAAGCTGCATGCGCCGAAGCAAATCCGCAATCCGATCATTGGTGAGCGGAACGCCGATGATCTTAGCGGCGCGGCTTGTGCGTAACCGGACCGGCTTGCGCCGCGGCAGCTCCGCGACGGCTTCGCAGACCGGGCCGGGCGCCCCTCCGCAGACTTCGATCATCAGTTGAGTCGCACGTTCCATGGCCTCGGCCGTGGCAGCGAAATCCACCCCGCGCTCGAAACGAAACGCCGCATCGCTTGAAATTCCAAGACGCCGCGTGCGACCCGCCACGGCCGACGGGCTGAACCAAGCCGCCTCCAGAAACACTTCGACGGTCGAGTCTGAGACGGCGCTGTCCATTCCGCCCATCACCCCGCCGAGAGCGAGCGGCTTTTTCCCGTCGGCGATCAACAGCACGTCAGGCGTCAATTCGACCTCCTGACCGCTGAGCAGCTTGAGCCGTTCACCTTTGCGGGCGAGGCGCACGACCACCTCACCGTCGATTGCGCGGTTGTCGAAGGCATGTAAGGGCTGCCCCAGCTCAAGCATCACGAAGTTGGTGACGTCGACAATGGCAGAGACCGGGCGAAGCCCGCTGCGCTCCAGTCGACGCGCGATCCATTCGGGCGTCGGCGCCTTCGAGTCCACTCCGCGAATGATGCGCCCGCGGTAGAGCGGGCATGCCGCCGTATCCTGGAGATGGATCTCACGCTTTTCCTGCATTGCGATCTTCGTCACGGCCACGGTAGGCAGTTTGAGCGGCGCCCCGGTCAGGATCGAGACTTCGCGCGCGATGCCCCGCAGGCTCAGGCAATCACCGCGGTTCGGTGTGAGCTTGAGCGTGATCAGCTGATCATCGAGATCGAGCACCCGTCGCACATCCGTCCCGACCCGCGCATCGGCGGACAAGGCAAGCAGCCCGGAGTGATCTTGCGAAAGACCAAGTTCCTTCGCCGAGCACAACATGCCGTTCGACTCGACGCCGCGAACCTTCGCTTGCGTGATTTGGAGACCGGGAAGCCTCGCACCGACCACGGCGACCGGTGCTTTCATTCCCGTCGCGACATTGGGCGCCCCGCACACGATTGAAAGCGGCGCGCCGTCGCCGATATCGACCCGGCAAAGAGTGAGCCGGTCGGCGTTGGGATGCTTTGCGACCTCGAGGACTCGGCCCACGACGACCCCCTCGAACGCAGGTGCGACCGCTTCGACCGATTCGACGTCGAGCCCGCCCATTGTGAGCACGCGTGCGAGCTCCCGCGTGGACATTTTCGGGTCGACGAAGGACCGCAGCCAGCTTTCCGGAAATTTCATGTGAACTGTGAGAGAAAACGCAAATCGCCGTCGTAAAAAAGGCGCAAGTCGTTGATACCGTAGCGAAGCATCGTCAGCCGGTCCGGGCCCACGCCGAAGGCGAAGCCCATGTACTTCTCGCCGTCCACGCCGCAAGCCTTGAGAACATTGGGGTGTACTTGGCCGCTGCCCGCAACCTCGAGCCACCCGGTCTGTCCGCACACGCGACAACCGGCTCCGCCGCAAAACACACAGTTCATGTCGACTTCCGCGGAAGGTTCTGTAAACGGAAAGAAGGACGGTCGAAAACGCGTGCGAAGCTTTTCGTCCTCGAAGAAATTACGCAGGAAATCCGTGAGAACTCCCTTGAGATCGGCAAAGCTCACGTTTTCATCGATCCACAGGCCCTCGACCTGGTGGAACATCGGCGTGTGCGTGGCGTCCGAGTCGACCCGATAGACCCGACCGGGCGCGATGATCTTGATCGGGGGCCGGTGACTTTGCATGTAACGCACCTGGATCGGCGAGGTGTGCGTACGCAGCAGCAGGTTCTGACCGGCGCCTTTCAAATAGAACGTGTCGTGCATCGAACGCGCAGGGTGGTCCTGCGGCTGGTTCAGTGCCGTGAAGTTGTGGAAGTCGGTCTCGATCTCCGGTCCGTCGGCCACCTCGAAGCCGATCGAACGGAACAACTGCTCGATTCGCTCGAGCGTGCGAATCGCAGGATGCAATCCGCCGCGTGCGAGACCTCGTCCGGGCAGCGTAACATCGAGCGCCTCCCCTGCGAGCCGCGCGTCGAGTTGGACGGCAGCGAGAGCGTCGCGACGGGCGGCGAGCGCTGCCTCGATCCTGTCCTTGGCGGCGTTGATGCGCACCCCCGCCTCGGGACGCAACTCAGGTGCAAGCTTGGCGAGCCCCTTCATCGCCTCCGTGAGCGCGCCTGATTTGCCGAGGTAGCGAGCCTTGATTCTCTCGAGTTCGGCCGCGTCGGTGACGCCGTCGAATTCGACAATCGCTCTGGAAACGACGTTCTCGAGATCGGTCATTTGAGTTTCCCTCCTCGTCGAGAAGGGAGTGCCTGCGCAGCGGGCGGAGTGGTCAGGGGTCTGCGATTACCTCGACCACCCCGGCGCTTCGCGCCGCCCCTCCCGCAAAAGGAGGGCATCAAAAATCACGCGCCGAGCTTGGCCTTTGCCTCACCCGCGAGCTGGGCAAAGGCCGCCTTGTCGGCTACCGCCAGATCGGCGAGCACCTTGCGATCGACCTCGATCGAAGCCTTTTTAAGACCGTGCATGAATGCCGAATAGGTCACGCCATGCTCGCGCACCGCCGCGTTGATACGCGCGATCCAGAGGGCGCGAAACTGGCGCTTGCGTTGTTTGCGGTCGCGGAAGGCATACTGTCCGGCCTTCATCACCGCTTCTTTGGCGATGTTGAAAACGTTGCCGCGCCGGCCGCGGAATCCCTTGGCCTGGGCGATGACTTTCTTGTGCTTCGCGCGCGCGGTTACGCCGCGTTTGACTCGTGGCATGGCGGCTCTCCTTTAAGCGTAAGGAAGCATCGCGCGGACATGCTGCTTGTCCGTGGAGTGCACCTCAGCGGTTCCGCGCAGGTGGCGCTTGTTCTTGGTGGTTTTCTTGGTGAGGATGTGGCGCTTGAACGCCTGCGAGCGCTTGATACTACCGCCGGAGCGTATCTTGAAGCGCTTGGCGGCGCTGCGCTTGGTTTTCATCTTGGGCATTGCATGACTCCTGTTTTGGCATGGCAACGGGTGGCTCCTGCGGAGCACTTTGCAACCTCGGCACCACTTCTTCTTTTGAACCGCTATTGCCTTTACGGGGAAGCGACCGGCTTCGATTCCTTAGGTTCTTTCGGTTCTTTCGGTTCCTTCGATTCCTTCGATTCCTTCGATTCCTTCGATTCCTTAGGTTCCTTCAGTTCCTTCGGTTCCTTCGGTTCCTTCTTCGCTTCCTTCTTGACCGCCTTTTTAACTTCCTTCTTACCTTTCTTCGGCGCCAGCACCATGATCAGCTGACGTCCTTCCATCTTGGGATACTGCTCAACTACCGCGTACGGTTCAAGGTCCTGCTTCACCCGCTCGATCAGCCGCACGCCGAACTCCTGGTGCGCCATCTCGCGGCCGCGGTACCGCAACGTAACCTTGGCCTTGTCCCCTTCGTCGAGAAACTTGATCAGGTTGCGCAGCTTGATCTTGTAGTCGCCCTCGTCGGTCCCAGGACGGAATTTCACTTCCTTTACATGGATCTGCTTCTGCTTGAGCTTCGCCTCGTGGGCTTTTTTCGCCTCGCGATACTTGAACTTGCCGTAGTCCATGAGCTTGCAGACCGGGGGCTTCGCAAGCGGCGCGATTTCCACCAGATCCACCTCGGCTTCCTCGGCCATTTTCAGCGCCTGCGCGATCGGGACGATGCCGACCTGCTCGCCGTTTGCTCCGATCAAGCGCACCTCGGGCGCGTTGATCTCTATGTTGATACGCTGCGTTCTATCCGTGGCGATGTGCGAGTCTCCAAAAGTGTAAAAATTAAGCCGTACCCCCCGCGTGTGCCTCGTTTCCGAGGCGGGCAATGAACTCGGGCAAGCTCATCTGTCCGAGGTCTTCACCGCTGCGGGTCCGCACGGCCACCTTTTCAGCCGCCTTTTCCTTTTCGCCGACGATCAGCTGGTAAGGCAGCTTCTGCAAGCTATGTTCGCGAATTTTATAGGTTATTTTCTCATTCCTCAAGTCGGCCTCGCAACGCCATCCCGATTGCTTCAGACCCGCAGCAACGCGTGTCGCATATTCGGCCTGGCCTTCGGAGATATTGAGGACCACAACCTGCACCGGCGCAAGCCACAGCGGCATCGCCCCGGCGTAGTGCTCTATGAGTATGCCGATGAAACGTTCCATCGATCCGACGATCGCGCGATGCAGCATCACCGGTACTTTGCGCGAATTGTCTTCGGCGACGTACTCCGCACCGAGGCGGCCGGGCATGGAAAAATCGACTTGCATGGTGCCGCACTGCCAGGAGCGACCGATGCTGTCTTTCAGATGGTATTCGATCTTGGGGCCGTAGAACGCGCCCTCGCCAGTGAGCACTTCGTAAGCGAGACCGCTCGAATCCAGGGACGCCCGCAGCGCGCGTTCCGCTTTGTCCCAAATCTCGGCCGCGCCTACCCTTTTCGGAGGGCGCGTCGCAAGTTTGTAGACGACGTCCGTAAAGCCGAAGTCTGTGTATACCTTTTGCAACACCTTCGTAAACTCCGTCACTTCCGGCTGGATCTGCTCCTCGGTGCAGAATATGTGGCCGTCGTCCTGGGTGAAGGCACGGATCCGCATGATGCCGTGCAGGGCGCCCGAGGGCTCGTTGCGCGTGCACACACCGAATTCACCGTAGCGCAAAGGCAGTTCGCGGTAGCTCCTCAAGGCTTTGTTGAAAATCAGTATGTGTCCGGGGCAGTTCATCGGCTTGATCGCGTAGTCGCGCTTCTCCGATTCGGTGGTGAACATGTTTTCCCGGTAGTTCTGCCAATGGCCCGATTTTTCCCACAGGCTGCGGTCGAGAATCTGCGGGCAGCGCACTTCCAGATACCCGTTATCGCGGTAGATGCGACGCATGTACTGCTCGACCTGCTGCCAGATCGCCCATCCCTTCGGATGCCAGAACACCATGCCCGGCGCCTCTTCCTGCACGTGAAAGAGATCGAGCTGCGTCCCGAGCTTGCGGTGATCGCGCTTGTCGGCCTCTTCCAGCATGCGCAGATAGGCGTCCTGCTCTTCCTTTTTAGCCCAGGCGGTCCCGTAGATCCGCTGCAGCATCTCGTTCCTGGAATCTCCGCGCCAGTAGGCACCGGCGACTTTCATCAGTTTGAAGACCTTGAGCTTGCCGGTTGAGGGAACATGCGGGCCGCGACAGAGATCGATGAAATCCCCTTCCCGGTACAGCGAGACGTCTTCGTTTGCGGGAATCGAAGCGATGATCTCCGCTTTGTAGTGCTCGCCGATCGATTTGAAATATTCGACCGCCCGATCGCGTGGCCAGATTTCGCGAGTCACCGGAAAATCTTTTTTCGCCAAATCCGCCATGCGCTTTTCGATGGCTGCGAGATCGTCTGGCGTGAACGGCCTCTTGAACGAAAAATCGTAGTAAAAGCCGTTTTCCACCACCGGCCCGATGGTCACTTGCGCTTCGGGAAACAGCTCCTTCACGGCGTAAGCGAGCAAGTGCGCAGCGGAGTGTCGCAATATCTCGACGCCCTCCTGGTCGCGCTCGGTAATGATCGACAGGTCAACGTCACGGTCAATTCGATGGGAGGTATCGACGAGCCTGCCGTCCACTCTGCCCGCGAGCGCTGCACGCGCCAGTCCCGGGCCGATCGCCTGAGCGACTTCGGCGACGGTCACCGGGCCGTCGAATGATTTGACGGCGCCATCTGGCAGACGAATCTTGGGCATCAGCGTGTTTTCGAAATCCGTCTGCGCACTTGACGGTACATCGCGTCTGTTCCGGCGCGCAGAATTAAAACGGCAGCCATTGAGGCTGCCGTTTAACCGTTGGTAGGCGCGATTGGAATCGAACCAACGACCTCATCCATGTCAAGGATGCACTCTAGCCAACTGAGCTACGCGCCTGAGAAGGGCCGGATTCTAGCCGAACGGACCCACCGGCACAAACCTGGGGGGGCAAACGGAATGAAATCACCCGGCCCAACGTTTCGATCGCGAATCATAGTTGTACGGCATGGATTTGAAGACCACTTTCTGACAGGAAAGCATGTACTCGCCGCCCGATACAAGATAGCCCATCGGGGCGCCGCCCGGGCACTTGCCCACCGCGAGGACGTACTTGGGTATGAGCTTGTCGAGAGCGTCCGGATAGGCCCCGCTCTCGCGCTTGTACGCCGAAAGCGCGGAAACCATATTCATGCCACGGGTCTCGACGGTCAGCATGTCTTTCTCGCCACCCGTGTAGAGGTCGATGGCAACATAGGCAGCCGCAAGAGCAACCGCGATTACCACGAGTAGAACGATCTGGCTTCCACCGGCCTGACGATTTGCTGCGTGCATCCTCTGCCCCTCGGGCTGGTTGGCGCTACCGACTGCAGATGTTACCGCAAGCCCAGCATCTCCGCCGCGTGCTTGCGCGTGGTTGCAGTGATCGCGACACCGCCCAGCATGCGCGCGATCTCTTCAATGCGGGATTTCTGGTCGAGGACCGCAACGCGGCTCTTGGCGCTGCCGCTTTCCGTGCCCTTGGCCACCGACCACTGCTCGCGGGCTTGGGCGGCGACCTGCGGAAGATGCGTGACGCACAGCACTTGGCGCTCTTCTCCGAGGGTTCTCAACTTTTTGCCCACCACTTCGGCGACGGCCCCGCCAATGCCAGCGTCGACCTCGTCGAAGATCAAGGTAGGCACGGCGGCCGCGCGGCTCGTGATCACCTGAATCGCGAGACTGATGCGGGACAGCTCTCCTCCGGACGCCACCTTGGCGAGCGGGCGCGGCTCCACGCCCGGATTGGTGGTCACCAGAAATTCGACCTCTTCGTTGCCGGCGACGCTGCCGTCCGGCAGAAGCGAGTGGAGCTCCACCTCAAATCGCCCTCCGGACATCGCAAGCTCCTTCATCACCGCGTTCACCTCGCGGCGCAGTTTCGTCGCGGCTTTGGCCCGTTCTGCAGAAAGCCGTGCCGCGAACCCCTCGTAGCGCGAGCGCGCCGTCTGTTCCTGCTTGACAAGGGCCTCGATATCCCCGGTCATCTCCAGATCTTTCAGCCGCGAGCGAAGCGAAGTAAGAAGCTCGGGCAGAACCTCCGGCTTTGCGCGAAACTTGCGCGCTGCATTGTGCACTGTCTCGAGCCGCTGCTCGACCTCGCGCAGACGTTCCGGGTCGAGTTCGATGCGATCGGCGTAGTGGCGCAGCGCATAGACAGCTTCGCGCACCTGCGCCTCACCCGATTCGAGCAGCGCGATCGAGTCGCGCAGCGACGTATCGTATTCGGTCAGCGGGCGTAGCCGCGAGAGCACTCCCGACAGCGCACCGAGCGCAGCGCTCTCGGACTCCGACAGCAGGTCGATCGCACTCTGCACGCCCTCAGTCAAGCTCGCGGCATGGGCGAGCCGTCCGTGCTCGGACTGTATGGCGTCCCATTCGCCCGGCGCCAGCGCGATCTGCGACAACTCTTCGACTTGCCAAGTGAGTTGCTCCCGCTCCGCGTTCCGCGCCGCCGCATTGTTTTCGTGGTCAAGCCTCACCCGGCAAAGTCTTTGCCACTCGCGGTGCGCATGACCTGCCTCTCTTGTAAGCGCGGTGAGTCCGGCGTGCGCGTCGAGCACCGCACGTTGAGCCTCGGGTCTGAGCAGCGACTGGTGGGCGTGCTGGCCGTGGATGTCGACGAGACGCTCCCCTGCCTCACGCAGCTGGCCGACCGTGGCTGCGTGGCCGTTGATGAAGGCGCGCGAGCGCCCGGCCCGGTCCACTACCCGGCGGAGCAGCACCCGGTTGAAGTCGCCTTCGAGCGCCTGTTCCCGAACCCAATCGGCTATTCCAGGCAGCGATTCGATGGCGAATCCGGCGGTCACGTCCGCACGTTCGGCTCCGGAGCGCACTTGCTCGCTTCCCGCCCGATCGCCCAGCGCCAGGGAAAGTGCATCGATCAGAATAGATTTTCCGGCACCGGTCTCACCGGTAAGGGCCGTAAAACCCGACCGAAACTCGAGCTCCAGACGATCGACGATCGCGAAGTCCCGAATGGATAGATGCAAAAGCATTCGCAGCTAAAGCACTTCGCTCCAGTGCAGCTTCTGCCGCAACATCGCGAAGTAGCTGTAACCCGGAGGGTGGACGAACTTCACAGTATGCTCCGCGCGCCGGATCACCACGCGGTCGCCCTCCTGAAGATCGCACTGCAGTTGCCCGTCGAAGTGGAGCCGCGCGTCGATCGAGCGTTTCAGCAAGATTTCGATCACGGAGCGGTCGCTGACCATGATCGGCCGATTGGACAAGGTGTGCGGGCAGATCGGCACCAACGCGAACCCGGGCACGCTCGGTTGAAGGATGGGTCCGTCCGATGACAGCGCGTACGCGGTCGAACCCGTCGGCGTCGCGACGATCAGGCCGTCGGCCCGCAGGTCGTAGACGAATTCGCGGTCGATGTTGACGAGGAATTCGATCAGCCTCCCCACCGAACCCTTGTTCACGACCGCGTCGTTGAGCGCAAGCGTGGCCAGCCTGACGACGCCATCGCGACTGACTTCAGCCGCAAGCATGGTGCGCTCCTCGATCACGTGGCGACCGGCGAGAATCTCGCCCATTTCATCGAGCATGTTCGCCGAAGCGATGTCGGTCATGAATCCGAGCCGGCCCTGATTGACGCCGACGAGGGGCACATCGTATCCCGCCAAATGCCGCGCAGCGTTGAGCATGCTTCCGTCACCTCCCTGCACCACCGCCAAGTCGGCTCGAGCGCCGATTTCCTCGTAGTCGGCGACTGGAAAGCTGCCGACTCCGTTGGCCAGGGCGGTTTCCTTTTCAACGAGAACCTCGCGTCCCTGTCCGCGCAGGAACTTGCCCATCGTGGTAAGCGCGGTCGCGACGTCCGGGGAATTGTAGCGGCCGATCAGCGCGATGGTCTCGAAGGGTGACATACCAGCATTAAATCATGAACATGTGGTGGTGACAAAAGGGCGCGTTGCAGACCTGCGAACAAAACCGCAAATCATGCCGATTCTGTAGAATCGCGAGCTATGCTGGACCGTCGCGCGCAGATCCTCCTCAAGACCTTGGTGGAGCGTTACATTGCCGAAGGCGAGCCGGTCGGTTCACGCGCGCTCTCGCGTCACTCCGGATTGGATCTGAGCCCAGCCACGATCCGAAACGTCATGGCCGACCTGGAGGAACTCGGCTTCGTCGCGAGCCCCCATACCTCGGCGGGGCGCATACCGACCCCGCGCGGCTATCGCATCTTCGTCGATACGCTGCTTACGGTGAAGCAGCTCGACCGCGTCGAGATCAGCCAGCTCGAAGTCAATCTTCATCCCGAACACCCGCAGCGCCTCATCGGTGCGGCCTCGCAGCTGCTCTCCGAGCTCACCCACTTCGCCGGTGTTGTGGTCGCCAGCAAGCGCAAGACACCATCCTTCCGTCACATCGAGTTTCTGGCGCTTTCGGACAAACGCGTCTTGCTGATCATCGTGACACCTGACGGCGACGTGCAGAATCGCATCCTGTTCACGGAGAAAACCTATACGCCTTCCGAGCTGATCATGGCGGCAAATTTTCTCAACCAGAATTATGCCGGTCTCACTTTCGATGACATCCGGAGCCGCATTCGCGATGAGCTGAAGCAACTCCGGGAAGACGTGACGCATCTCATGACGGCGGCACTCGACGCAGGGAGCGAAGCCTTGTCCGATTCGACGGAAGACTATGTCATATCCGGCGAGAGGAACCTGCTCGACTCGCACGATCTTGCCTCGAACATGTCGCGGTTGCGGGAGTTGTTCGAGCTTTTTGAGAAAAAGACGCTGCTCATGCAGATTCTGGAGATCAGCACGCGTGCGCAGGGAGTGCAGATCTTCATCGGCGGCGAGTCGGGCATCGCCCCGCTCGATGAATGCAGCGTCGTAACCGCGCCCTACGAAGTCGACGGGCAGATCATCGGGACGGTGGGGGTGATCGGGCCGACACGCATGGCGTACGAGCGCGTGATTCCGATCGTGGACATCACCGCCAAGCTGTTGTCGAGTGCGCTTTCACAACATTGACCTGAGGAATTGAGGGACGGGCGTTCGGGAGCCCCACGGGCTTTCGCGCTCGATATTCAACTCGACCCTCAACGCATGCGCTATCTTCCTGAGCCTGAACACCAGCACGGCGCGGTCGCAAAGACCGGGATCCTGCTGATCAACCTTGGCACACCGGAAGCGCCTACCCCGCGGGCAGTGCGTCGATATCTGAAGCAGTTTCTGGCCGACCCGCGCGTGATCGAGATTCCTCGGGCGATTTGGCTGCCGATCCTGCACGGTTTCGTCCTCAATACGAGGCCGAGGAAGTCTGCGCAGAAGTACGCCAGCATCTGGACGTCCGAGGGATACCCGCTCAGGGTGCACACCGAGAAGCAGGCGCGATTGCTGCGGGACTGTCTCGGGCTTCAGGTCCGCCCGCCGCTGGTCGTCGATTTCGCCATGCGCTACGGTCAGCCTTCGATCGCCGATGTTCTCATTCGTCTGAAGTCTGAAGGCTGCGAGCGCGTGCTCGTTCTTCCGATGTACCCGCAATACGCGGCGAGCACGACCGCGAGCTCGCTGGATCAAGTCGCGGAGTTTTTGCGCCGAACGCGCAACGTGCCGGAAATTCGGCTGGTGAAACACTTTCACGACCACCCCGCATACATCCGCGCGCTCGCGAGCCTGGTTCAGGAGCACTGGCGACAGTCGGGGCCACCGGACAAGCTGGTCATGAGTTTCCACGGCTTGCCGCGTTATACCCTTGCGCGCGGCGACCCCTATCATTGCGAATGCCAGAAGACAGCGCGCCTTCTTGCGGAGGAGCTCGGACTCGCCGAGCACCGCTGGCAGATCGCCTTCCAGTCCCGCTTCGGACGCACGGAATGGCTGAAGCCCTACACGACATCGACCCTGGCCGATTACGGCCGACAGGGCCTGCGACGTGTGGACGTGATCTGCCCGGGTTTTGTGGCCGATTGCCTGGAGACCCTCGAGGAAATCGGCATTGAAGGGAAAGAAACGTTTCTCGGTTGGGGCGGGAAGGAATTTCACCTCCTCCCTTGTCTCAACGAACGCGACGACTGGGTTCGAGCTCTGGCAAGGATTGTGCAACAGCATCTCGGCGACTGGGCGGGCGAATCCCGGGACCCGCAGCTTGACAAGGACCGGGCCGAAGCCAGCCGCAAACGGGCTCTCGGCAGGGGAGCCGCGGCGTGACTTTTCGAGGAACGCTTCGCCGCCCAGCGGCAGCCTTGAAATCTCCCCGGCGAGCCCAAGTTAGAGCCCGGTGCGGGCGGGACGCTCCGTTCATCCCTTTGCGCCAGCCACCGAGCCACATTTTTCGGAGAACCTATGCCTGACCCGGAACAACCTGTCGACTTGCCGGGAGAACCAGCCTCGCCGGCTGTCGGGGTGGACACAGCCTTGCCTGAAAATTCCAAGGCCCCGGTTCCGGACGCCGGGGAGCTTCTGCGACAGGCGGAGCTGAAGGCCCAGCAGCATCACGACGCGTGGTTGCGGGCCGTGGCGGACGCCGACAATATCCGTAAGCGAGGGCAAGTTGAGCTTGCAAACGCCTACAAATATGCGATCGAGTCCGTCGCCGCCGAACTCCTTCCCGTGAGGGACAGCCTGGAGGCAACGCTCGCGGCGGACTCCGCCACCCTGGAAACTTTGAAGAGCGGGGTCGAGTTGACACTGAGGCAGCTGAGCGCGGCGTTCGATAAAACCAGCCTCAAGGAGATCAATCCTGTCGGGGAGAAATTCGACCCTCATCGGCACCAGGCGATCAGCATGCTCCCGTCCGAAAAGGAACCGAACACGGTGATCAACGTGCTGCAAAAAGGCTACAGCCTGCATGACCGGGTCATCCGGCCTGCGTTGGTCACGGTCGCCAAGCCCAGAGACGCCAAAGCTTGAAGTTGCGGGTTTGATCCCCATATCCGGCGTAGGGCTATTTACCAGCAAATTCAAAAGGAAAGTTCATGGGAAAGATCATCGGAATCGACCTCGGCACGACCAACTCCTGCGTCGCGATCATGGAGAGTGGGAAGCCCAAGGTGATCGAGAATTCGGAGGGTGCCCGCACCACGCCGTCCATCGTGGCGTACATGGAAGACGGGGAAATACTTGTCGGTGCGCCCGCCAAACGGCAGGCGGTTACCAACCCGAAAAATACGCTCTACGCCATCAAACGCCTCATCGGCCGCAAGTTCGAGGAAAAGGAGGTGCAGAAGGACATTGACCTGATGCCCTACAAGATAGTCAAGGCTGAAAACGGCGATGCCTGGGTTGAAATACGCGGAAAGAAGATCGCGCCTCAGGAAGTCTCGGCCCAGGTGCTGCGCAAGATGAAAAAAACCGCTGAGGATTATCTCGGCGAGGAAGTCACGGAGGCCGTGATCACGGTTCCCGCCTACTTCAACGACTCCCAGCGTCAGGCGACCAAGGACGCGGGACGCATCGCTGGACTCGAAGTCAAGCGCATCATCAACGAACCGACCGCTGCGGCGCTCGCGTTCGGCCTGGACAAGAAGGAAGGTGACCGCAAGATCGCGGTCTACGACCTTGGCGGAGGCACGTTCGACATTTCCATCATCGAGATTGCGGAAGTGGAGGGCGAGCACCAGTTCGAGGTGCTATCCACCAATGGCGATACGTTTCTCGGTGGAGAGGATTTCGACCAGCGCATGATCGACTATCTCTGCGACGAGTTCAAGAAGGAACAGGGCATCGATCTCAGAAACGACGTTCTGGCCCTGCAGCGGCTGAAGGAAGCGGCAGAGAAGGCGAAGATCGAGTTGTCATCGAGCCAACAGACCGAGATCAACCTCCCCTACGTCACTGCGGACAAGAGCGGACCCAAGCATCTCGCAATCAAGATTACACGCGCGAAATTCGAGAGCCTGGTCGATGAGTTGATCCAGAAAACGGTCGAGCCCTGTCGTATCGCGCTAAAAGACGCGGGGCTCAAGGTCTCCGAGATCGAGGACGTGATCCTGGTGGGCGGGATGACTCGCATGCCCAAAGTCCAGGAGACGGTGAAGGACTTCTTCGGCAAGGAACCGCGGAAGGACGTCAACCCCGACGAAGCTGTTGCGGTCGGCGCCGGAATCCAGGGTGGCGTGCTGAAGGGCGACGTCAAGGATGTCCTGCTTCTGGATGTCACTCCTCTGTCGCTTGGCATTGAGACCCTGGGCGGAGTCCTCACCAAGCTCATCCAGAAGAACACCACGATCCCGACCAAGGCGCAGCAGGTGTTCTCGACCGCCGACGACAACCAATCGGCGGTGACGATCCACGTGCTGCAGGGCGAGCGCGACCTGGCATCGGGCAACAAGAGCCTAGGTCAGTTCAATCTGGAGGGCATTCCGCCTTCGCCGCGCGGCATGCCCCAGATCGAGGTGACGTTCGACATCGACGCCAACGGCATCCTGCACGTGTCGGCAAAAGACAAGGCGACCGGCAAGGAAAACAAGATCACCATCAAGGCCAACTCCGGGCTCAACGAAGCGGAGATCCAGCGCATGGTGAAGGACGCCGAAGCGCATGCGGCAGAGGACAAGAAGCAGCTCGAGATCGTCACGTCGCGCAATCAGCTGGATTCCCTCGTGCACTCCGTTCAGAAGTCGCTCAAGGAATACGGAGACAAGCTCGGCGCGGAGGAAAAGTCGAAGATCGAGGCCGCGCTCAAGGACGCCGAAGGAGCAATGAAGTCCGACGACAAAGCGGAAATAGAGGCCAAGACACAGGCGCTAGCGCAGGCGGCGCAGAAACTCGGCGAAAAGATGTACGCCGAAACGCAGCAGGCGCAAGGCGCACAGGGCGGTGGGGGCGACGCAAAGGCGTCAAAACCGGCAGACGAGGAGAACGTCGTCGACGCCGAGTTCACCGAGGTGAAAGACAAGAAAGGTTAGGCGCCGCGCGTAAATCGCGCGGCCTTAACTGGCCGAGTTCGAGTTGACGCGCAGGCGCGCAGCTCAACTCGGCCTTTGCGTATCTAGCAAGGGAAGAACCGAGCAATGGCGAAGCGGGATTACTACGAAGTCCTGGGCGTCAACCGGGACGCCGACGAGGAAGCCATCAAGAAGGCGTACCGGCGCCTCGCCATGAAACATCATCCGGATCGCAATCCGGATAACCCCAAGGGCGAAGAACTGTTCAAGGAGGCAAAAGAGGCGTACGAGGTCTTGACCGACACCAGCAAGCGTGCGGCCTATGACCGCTACGGCCACGCGGGAGTCGACCCGCGCGCGGGCATGGCCGGCGGGGCCGCCGGTTTTTCAAACTTTGCCGACGCGTTCGGCGATATCTTCGGGGACATTTTCAATCAGGCGCGCGGCGGGCGCTCCTCGGTGTACCGCGGAGCCGACCTGCGCTACAACCTCGAAGTTGCCTTGGAGCAAGCGGCGCACGGTACCGAAACCCGGATTCGCATTCCGACCTACGAGGATTGCGACACCTGCAAAGGCTTGGGGGCGAAGCCAGGGACCAAACCGCGAACCTGCCCGACCTGCGAAGGGCACGGGCAGGTGCGCATGCAACAGGGATTTTTCTCCATCCAGCAAGCGTGCCCGAAATGCCACGGGACCGGAAAGATCATTTCGGAGCCCTGCCCGACCTGCCACGGCGCGGCGCGCGTAAAAAAACAAAAGACGCTTTCGGTCAAGATTCCCGCCGGTGTCGACGACGGCGATCGCATCCGCCTCTCGGGTGAAGGAGAGCCGGGAGTGAACGGCGGGCCGGCGGGCGATCTCTACGTGCAAATCCAAGTCAAGACCCATCCCGTTTTCCAACGCGACCACGATGATCTGCATTGCGAGATGCCGGTGAGCTTCGCCACGGCTGCGCTCGGCGGAGACATCGAAATCCCGACGCTCGACGGAGCTGCGAAGATCAGAATTCCCGCCGAGACTCAGTCCGGAAAGGTTTTCCGGCTGCGCGGCAAGGGAATTCGTGGCGTACGCAGCCGGGAACAGGGCGATCTGCTTTGCCACGTCGTCGTGGAGACTCCCGTGAAACTGACCGAACGACAAAGGGAGTTGATGCGCGAGTTCGAAGCGATCAGTCAGATGGACACCGACCGGCACAGCCCTCGCGCCAAGTCCTGGATGGAGAAGGTGAAAGAATTCTTCGCTCAGTAGAAAGGGATGTTCCTCAGGAGCTCGCAATAGTCTTAGTTATCATCAAGTTGAAGCGTTCTGTCCAAAACAGCCGAGCTTTGATGGGCCAGCTCAGGGATGTAAGCCTCCCTCGATTTTGGGCCTCCCTCTCTTGGTCCTGATATTGCGTCAATGCAAACATCCCCAGGGTGCTGAGGCCAGCCTTGATCTAGAATCAGCGCGCAGGGTCGTCCTTACACGGAGGGTCCAGATGGGTCGTGTGGCATTTATCACGCTGTTGGCAGCAGCATTTTTTGCCGGACCGGCGGCGGGTCAGGTCCCGGGTGTGACGTCAAAGACAATCCTGCTCGGCCAATCGGCCCCTTTCTCGGGGCCGGCTGCCCAGCTCGGTATTCAGATGAATATCGGAACCAAGGCGTACCTCGATCGAGTCAATGCCCAGGGCGGGGTTTTCGGAAGACAGATCGAACTCAAGACACGAGACGACCGGTACGAAGCGAGTCTGTGTGCCGAGGCCACCAAGAAGCTGATCGAGGAAGACAAGGTCTTCGCGCTGATCTCCTACGTCGGCACCCCCACCACCGCCGCTGCCATGCCGATCTTCACCCAAGCCAAGGTGCCGCTGGTGGGGCCTTTCACCGGCGCCGAAGTGCTGCGCGATCCGGTGAACCGCTACATCTTCAACGTGCGCGCGAGCTACTACAACGAGACCGAGAAGATCGTCGAACAACTGGTCTCCACCGGTAACCACAAAATTGCCGTGTTCTACCAGGACGATGCCTACGGTCAGGCCGGCCTGAAAGGCGTCGAAATCGCGATGGGCAAGCGCAATCTCAAGATCGTCGCCCTCGGCAAGGTCGAACGCAATACGATCAAGGTGGAAGATGCCGTCAAAGCCATCAATGTCGTCCAGCCCGACGGCGTCGTGATGATTTCGGCATACACGTCGATCACAGAGTTCGTCCGGCAAATGAAGCGTTCGGGGAGCTCGACCCAGTTCCACAATGTTTCGTTTGTGGGCAGCAAAGCGCTGGCCGATTCGCTCAAGGACGAGGGCTATGGAGTCGCAATTTCACAGGTCGTTCCGTTCCCCTGGAGCCCGAGCGTACCAATCGTGAAGGAATACCAGGAAGTCATGGTCAAATCAGGCAATACGGACTTCAATTTTTCAAGCCTGGAAGGGTTCATCGTTGCAAAGGTGATGGTCGAAGGCCTCAAGCGTGCGGGCAAGGATCTGACTCGCGAAAAGCTCATCGTAGCGCTGGAGAGCATGAATAGCGTCGATCTGGGCGAATTTGTGGTCAGTTTTTCGCCGACCAATCACAGCGGTTCCAAATACGTCGACTTGACGATGATAGGCCGCGGGGGAAAATTCCTAAAATAAAGGCGCCGCTTCGAGCGGCCGTTGACGGGGAGTTTGCTGACGAGGAGAAGAGAACGATGAGGATTATCCGCAGATCGGCCGCGGCGCTTGGGACGCTGGCTTGCCTGATCGCAGTCAACCACGCCCACGCGCAGGGCGTGACCAAGACGAACATTCTAATCGGCCAATCATCACCGTTTTCCGGGAGCAACAAGGAACTCGGCGACGACATTCGCGAGGGATTGCAAGCCTGTTTCAAGCAGGTCAACGATGCGGGCGGAATCAACGGACGGACCCTCGAGCTTGTCGCGCTCGACGACGGCAATGATGCAAAGCGCGCGGGCGAGAACGCGAGGATCCTGATAGAGGAAAAGAACGTCCTCGCCATCGTCGGCTATGCCAGCGCTACCTTGAGCCTGCCTGCGCTTCCGTTCGTCGACAAGTACAAGGTCCCGTTTGTCGGGCCGTTTACAGGCGCGGAGCCCATGCGCATATTTCGCCGCAATGTGTACAACATTCGGGCAAGCTACGCTGACGAGCTTGAGAAGATCGTCGATTTCTATACATCGACCGGATCGAAGAAATTTTCCATCCTCCACTACGATGACGCGGTGGGCAAGGAAAACCTCGCAGCCGTCGAACTCGCGCTGACACGGCGCGGGTTGAAACCGTCGTCGACCGGCGCCTTGAAACGCAATCAGACCGACTTGGGCGCCGCCGTTTCGGACGTCATCAAGGCGGCCCCCGACGTCGTCATAGCGACCACGCTTTACAAGACCACAGGCGATTTCATCAAATTCGCGAAAAAAGCAGGGTTGGGTGCCCAATTCGCCAGCACTTCATTTGTCGGCGCGAGCGCGCTGGCTGCCGAGCTCGGCGATCAGGGCGCGGGCGTCGTGGTTGCGCAGGTAGTCCCCCCCTACTCCAGGAACTCCATTCCTATCGTCAGGGAATACCAGGCGGCAATCGAAAAGTCACTCGGCAAGAAGGACTATTCCTTCACTTCGCTGGAGTCATACATCGTAGGGAAGGTGCTTGTAGAGGCGATTCGCCGGGCCGGCGCGAATCCGACGCGCGAAGGCCTCCTCAAGACCCTCGATTCGATCCAAAATTTCAACGTGGGCGGTTTTGCAATCGATTTTAGCCCGTCGAATCACAATGGCTCTCGATTCGTGGAGCTGACCGCCATCACCAAAGCGGGAAAGTTCGCGTACTGAGTTTCCGCAACCGCAAGACCTCGTCTCAAACGCGCCGCCAGGTCGTTCCCCGGGGACCGTCCTCGAGTGCGATTCCCCTGCGAAGCAAATCGTCGCGGATTTCATCGGCGCGACGAAAGTCCTTGTCGCGACGGGCCTCGTAGCGCTCGGCGATCAGCGCGGCAACCTGTTCGTCGGAAATGCCACCGCCGGCCCCGATCTCGGCGCGAAGGAATTCCTCGCTCCTGAGTCCCAGCAAACCAAGCAGCCGGCCCAGTGCCCTCAGTTGCCGCGCGAGCGCCGTTGAATTCGCGCGGTTGATCTGGTTCGCCAGGTCGAAGAGAACGGCCACCGCCTCGGGTGTATTGAAGTCGTTGTCCATGACCTCGCGAAAACGCCGGCCATGGCTTTCGTCCCAGTCGGGCGCTGCCGCTTCCACGGGAGTTCCCCTCAGCGCGGTATAGAGCCTGGACAAGGCATGCCTTGCATCCTGCAGGTGCTGATCGGAGTAGTCGAGCGGGCTACGATAGTGCGCGCGCAGTATGAAGAAGCGAATGACTTCCGGATGGTATCGCTTGAGCAACTCGCGAATTGTCGTAATATTGCCCGTCGATTTAGACATCTTCCGGTCTTGCAATCGAACAAACCCGTTGTGCATCCAGTATTTGACGAAGGGTTGTCCGTCGTTTTCTTGCAAAGCCCCTTCGGACTGAGCGATCTCGTTCTCGTGATGCGGAAACTGAAGGTCCTGCCCGCCGCCGTGAATGTCGAAGTGCGCTCCCAATAGCCTGGTGCTCATCGCGGAGCACTCGATATGCCAGCCGGGGCGGCCGTTTCCCCACGGCGATTGCCAGAACGGTTCGCCTTCTTTGGCGCGCTTCCAAAGAACGAAGTCGAGCGGATCTCGCTTGGCCGGATCCACCTCGACTCGCTCTCCCGCGCGCAGATCCTCGAGCGACTTTCCTGACAGCTTGCCGTAACCCGGGAATTTTCTGACCGAGAAATTGACGTCACCGCTTTCCGCTCGATACGCGACACCGCGTTCTTCCAACTTGCGGATCATTTCCAGCATTTCCGCCACATGATCGGTTGCGCGCGGCTCAAGGTCGGGTTTCTCCACTCCCAGCGCCGCAGCATCCTCATCCATGTAGCGGATGAAACGCCCGGTCAGAGCGGAAATCGGCTCGCCGGCCTCCAGCGCCCGGCGAATGATCTTGTCGTCGACGTCGGTGATATTGCGCGCATAAATGAGCGGGTATCCGCTCGCGCGCAACCATCGTTGCACCATGTCAAAAACGATCATCACGCGCGCATGCCCGAGATGGCAATAGTCATAGACAGTCATCCCGCAGACATACATCCTCACTCGCGCACGATCGAGCGGGACGAAGGGTTCCTCCACGCCGCCGAGGCTGTTGTAGATTCTCAGCATGATTTCGGGATCGGTGCGTGCCCGCTTTTCATCCTATTTTCATCGTTCGAGCCCGTCGTACGTCAGGATCGCGTGGAGTATTGACACTTCCGGCATCGATATTTTCGGGCTGCGGCGCAGCCGCCGGAGCGAAAGGCGATAGAATCGAGGAAATTCCTGCAACAGGCTGATTATTTGTTGCCTTTACGGGCTTCTTGATAGAATGGCGCGTGCCACTTCGACCTGAAAAAAGTATAGCACAATGAACCACATCGCCCGGTCTGCCGCGCTGCTCGCCGCCCTGCTTTTGGCGCCGGCGCTTTGCACCTCGCTCGCCCGTGCGGACGAGCTTCAGGATATCGATCGCCTGGTGAAGCAGGGGCAGCACGCTCAAGCCCTCGAGCGGGTAAACCAGTATCTCGCACAAAAGCCCGGCGACGCCAAAGGCCGGTTCATCAAAGGACTGATCCTCGCCGAACAGAACAAGGTCTCGGAGGCGATCGAGGTTTTCACCGCACTCTCGCGAGACTATCCCGAGCTGCCCGAGCCCTACAACAATCTCGCGGTCTTGTATGCCTCTCAAGGTCAGTACGAAAAAGCGCGGCAACAACTCGAGTTGTCGATCCGCACGCACCCCAGTTATGCGACTGCGTACGAAAATCTCGGCGACGTGTATACCAAGCTCGCAAGCCAAGCCTATGACAAGGCCTTGCAGTTTGATTCGTCCAACTCCGCGGCAAAGAACAAGTTGTCGCTGATTCACGAATTGATATCGAACAACCGCCTCCCGCGCGCTTCGAGCACAGCTTCGAGTACAGCTTCGAGTACAGCTTCAGGAACGTCGGTGCAATCCGCACCGCCGCCGCCAGCGGGTAACGCAGCAGCCAAAGCCGTCAAGACCAAGCCGGCCGCCGTGCAGGCAAAGGCCGCGGCAACGACGAAACCGATCGAAAAGCCGGCGCGCGCGCAAGAGGGCAACGCGGATGAAGTGTTGCTGACGGTTCTCGCATGGGCCGGCGCGTGGTCCAAGCAGAGCGTGGAGACCTATCTCGCCTTCTATGCCCAAGACTTCAAGACTCCCAAGGGCGAGGCCCGTTCGGATTGGGAAGAAGCACGCAGGCAGCGGATCAAGAGCCCCAAAAAGATTGAAGTTGCGGTCGAGTCTCCCAAGGTGATATTCAAGGGAGAAAACGGCGCGACGGTCAGCTTTCGACAGATATACCGCTCCGACAGTCTCAATGTCAGCGGTCCCAAGACGCTTGTGATGGTGCGGAGCGAAGGCCGCTGGCTCATCCAGCAGGAGCGGGCAGGAGGCTAATGTCCAGGCATATCGTCACCTGCGTTTTGGGCGCGGCTATCGCCTTTGGTGCCCCCTCCACCCTTTCCCCCGCAAAGGGTGCGCGCATTGATGTGACGGCAGACGCGCTGCTCGCGGCGGTCTACGACGAGATCGTCCGAGGACACGTTGACGTGGCGCTGCAGAATATCGAGGGCCTGATCCGCGTCAAACCCAACTTCCGTCTTGCCCACTTGATCAAAGGCGACCTGCTGCTCGCTCGCGCCAGGCCGATCAGTACAATCGGAGCTGCGCCTAATGTCCCCGAAGCATCCATGGAAGGACTGCGTGCCGAAGCGCTCGCCCGCCTGCGTGCTTACCGGGAGCCTCCGCCGGAGGACCGCGTACCACGCTACCTGCTGCAGCTACGCCAGGATCAAAAATATGCGATCGTCGTCGACACACATCGATCGAGGCTTTACCTGTACGAGAACGATGAGGGCAAGCCGCGCTTTGTAGCAGACTACTACGTAAGCTCCGGAAAGAACGGTCCGCTGAAACTCCGCGAAGGCGACGAGAAGACTCCGATCGGCGTATACCACGTTACGGAGAGCCTGCCCCGGGAAAAACTGTCGGACTTCTACGGAAACGGTGCGTTTCCCATCAATTATCCGAACGAATGGGATCGCATCAAAGGCCGCAACGGCCATGGAATCTGGCTGCATGGCACTCCGTCCAACACGTACAGCAGACCTCCGCGTTCGAGCAACGGCTGCGTTGTCCTCGCCAATTCCGATCTGGACGTGATTGCCCGCAACCTTCAAGTCGGCCTAACGCCAGTGATCATCAGTGAGGACGTCGAATGGCTCAGCACTGACGATTGGACGAGCGAGCGCCAATCCTTTGCAGAACAACTGGAACGTTGGCGCGCCGACTGGGAGAGTCTGGACACCGAACGTTATCTCGCGCACTACTCGAAAAAATTCTCCGCGCCGAACCAGGACCTGGAAAGCTGGAGCCGCCACAAGCGCCTTGTGAACAGCGGGAAGACATGGGTCAAGGTCAAGGTCGGCAACCTCAGCATATTCCGTGATCCGGGGAAGGAAGATCTGCTACTGGTGAGCTTCGACCAGGAATACCGTTCGAACAATCTGTCGAATACGGTTAAGAAGGTCCAATACTGGTTACGAGAAGATGGATATTGGCACATTGTCTACGAGGGAACAGCCTAGGCCCATGACTTACGTTTTTCGAGCATTCACGTACATTTTTCGGGCATTCGCCCTGCAAGGTGTTGCGGTGCTGGCAATGCTACTTCTTACCGCGACCAACGCGAGTGCGCAAAATCCGCGCGTCGAAGTCAAGACCACCGCAGGCAACTTCGTGATCGAGCTCTACCCCGACAAAGCTCCCAAGACGGTTGCAAATTTTCTCCAGTACGCCAACAGCCGTTTCTATAACGGCACGATATTCCACCGCGTCATCGACGGATTCATGATTCAGGGCGGAGGCTTCGAGCCCGGGATGCGCCAAAAGACCACTCGAGACCCGATCGAGAACGAAGCGGGCATCGCATTCAAGGCGGGCCTGAAGAACGATCCAGGGACCGTTGCGATGGCGCGCACACCCAACCCGCATTCCGCTACCGCGCAATTTTTCATCAACGTCAAGGACAATGGCTTTCTCAACTTCCGCGAGCCCTCTCCGCAGGGTTACGGTTACGCGGTGTTCGGCCGCGTCGTCGAGGGCATGGACGTCGTGATGCGGATTTCCAAGGTACCGACTTCGCGCGCGGGACCGAACGAGAACGTCCCGGAGCAGCCGGTAGTGATCGAGTCGGTCACGCTCAGGCCGGCGAAGTAACGGAGATTTCATGGTCAAACTGCATACCAACCTAGGCGTCATCGCGCTCGAGCTCGATGCCGAACGCGCCCCGGAAACCGTAAAGAACTTTCTCGGCTACGTGGAAGCCGGGTTCTACTCGAACACGGTGTTTCACCGGGTCATCGACAGCTTCATGATCCAGGGCGGCGGTTTCGAGCCCGGCATGCGACAAAAGCCGACCCGGGCGCAGGTCAAGAACGAAGCCGATAACGACCTGAAGAATGACCGCTATACGGTCGCCATGGCGCGTACCTCTGAACCCCATTCGGCCTCCAGCCAGTTTTTCATCAACGTCAAGGACAACGGCTTTCTCAACCATACGGCGCCGACCGCCCAAGGCTGGGGCTACTGCGTATTCGGAAAAGTAGTCGAAGGCCAGGAAGTAGTCGACAAAATCAAAAAGGTCAAAACCGGCAACAAAGGAGGCCACGGCGATGTTCCCGTCGAGGATGTGGTCATCGAGCGGGCGGAAGTGGTCTAGGGCTCCTTTGGCGGTTTTATTCATCTCCGACCTGCACCTTTGCGCCTGGCGGCCGGAGATCAACCGAATCTTTTTTGATTTTCTCCGCGGGCCGGCCCGCTCGGCGGAATCGCTCTACATCCTCGGCGACCTGTTCGAGTACTGGATCGGAGACGACGATCTCGGAGATCCTTTCAACGCGTCGGTCGCCGCGGCGCTCAAGCAATATGCGCAGGGCGGCCCGACGCTAAGCCTCATGCAAGGCAACCGGGATTTGCTGCTCGGAGATGATTTCGCCGCAGCGTGCAACGCAAGCCTGATCGTGGATCCTTACCCCGTCGAGCTCTACGGAACGCCGACTCTCCTCATGCACGGGGACACGCTGTGCACAGACGACAGGGATTACCAGAGGTTTCGCGCCGAATCCCGCACGCCGGCCCGGAGGAAGCAGTTTCTCTCCCAGCCGCTCACGCGGCGCAAGGAAGAGATCGAAGAGCTGCGCCGACGCAGCGAATCCGAGAAAAAGCTCAAGACGGCGGAAATCATGGACGTCAACGACGAGGCGGTCGAGACAGTGCTTCGCGAGCACGATTATCCGCGGCTCATTCACGGCCACACACACCGGCCGGCACGGCACGAGCATCTCGTGGATGGCAGGAAGTGCGAGCGCTGGGTGCTCGCCGACTGGTATCGCTCCGGCAGCTACCTGCGCTGCGACGAGCGCGGCTGCGCGTCCGTACGACTGCCCTGACCGGCTATCCGCCCAGTCCGCGCTCCAGATCGGCGCGGATGTCCTTCACCGATTCGAGCCCCACCGCCACGCGCACCAGACTTTCGGTGATGCCCGCACGCGCGCGCGCCTCAGGTGATATCCGCCCGTGGGTGGTCGTGGCCGGATGCGTGATCGTGGTCTTAGTGTCGCCGAGATTTGCAGTGATGGAAACCAGGCGCGTCGAATCGATGACGCGCCAGGCCTGTTCGCGGCCGCCTTTGACCTCGAAGGAAACTACGGCGCCGCCGGAGCGCTGTTGCCTGAGCGCAAGCTCATGCTGCGGGTGCGAGGGTA
>DATHHS010000158.1:0-4159 GCA_035317085.1 Burkholderiales bacterium | reverse complement strand
CACGGCGGATGCTTTCGGCCAGTCGATCCGCCACGTCTTCGGCCCGATCTACCGCATCGAGCGCAGGCTCCCCGGCCCCGACGACGCCGCGCCGAGATACGTGCTCAAGGTCGAAGACCGCCATTGGTATTGGTTCTATCTGCCCGTGGCGCGCGCGGCCGAATTCGTCTCCTCGAAGATCGCGCTCTTGCAGCAGGGCCGGATCAGCATCTACCTGCTCTACAGCTTCATCACCCTGATTGCGCTCTTGGTGTTCGTGAGATGAGCGTGGTGCGATGAGCAGCGTTACCGGAATCGCTTTCCAGATTCTGCAGTCGGTGTTCGTGGTGCTCGCCGCGCCGCTATTCACGGGCTGGGTCAACCAGTGCCGCGCCTGGCTGCAAAACCGTTCCGCGCCCAGTCTGCTGCTGCCTTACTGGACTCTCGCGAAGCTCTTCCACAAGGACGCGGTGATCGCGCGAAACGCGTCGCCGCTGTTTCACCTCACGCCTTACGTCCTGTTCGGCTGCATGTGGCTCGCGGCGGGCATCGTGCCCGTGCTCGCCACGGGCCTGCCCTTCGCGCCCGCGGCGGACATCATCGCCCTGGTCGGAGTGTTCGCCCTGGCGCGCATGTTCTCCGCGCTCGCCGCCATGGACATCGGCACTTCGTTCGGAGGGCTGGGTGCACGGCGCGAAATGCTGATCGGCTTTCTCGCCGAACCGGCGATGCTGATGACGCTGTTCACCGCGGCCTTCATTTCAGGATCCACCCAGCTCACCACCATCGTAGACACCCTCGCGCACCGCGAATTCGCGATCTACCCGAGTCTCGCTTTCGCGGCGGTCGCCTTTCTCATGGTTCTGCTCGCTGAGAACGCGCGCATCCCGATCGACAATCCGACCACCCACCTCGAGCTCACCATGGTGCACGAAGCGCTGATTCTCGAGTACTCGGCGCGACACCTGGCCCTGATCGAATGGGCGGTCGCGATCAAGCTGTTCGCCTACATGACCATCGGCATCGCGCTCTTCGTCCCCTGGGGCATCGCCGAGGCGGGCGACTGGAGAGCGCTGCCGCTCGCAGTCGGAGCTCTCGCGGCGAAACTCGCCCTGGCGGGCGCGGGCCTCGCCCTGATCGAGACGCTGCTCGCGAAGCTGCGCCTGTTCCTCGCGCCGGAGTTTCTGTCCACTGCGTTCCTGCTCGCGGTACTGGGGATGCTCACGCACTTTCTCACCCAAGGCTGAGGCGAATGCCGCTCGCCGGCCAGTTCGTCAACCTGCTCGCGGCATTTCTGCTGCTGCTCGCGTTCGCCATGCTTTCGCAGCGGCGCGTACTCACGCTGATCCGCCTCCTGGCCTGGCAGGGCGCGGCACTCGCCGCGTCCACGGCGATTGTCGCCTGGTCGACCGACCAGACGCATCTCTACTTCTCGGCGGGAGTCACCGTGCTCCTCAAGGTGATCCTCATCCCCTGGGTGCTGCACCGGCTGATCGACCGGCTGCACGTGCGCTGGGACATCGAGACCCTGATCAACATTCCCACTACGATGCTGATCGGGATAGGCCTCGTGATCCTCGCATTCGCGCTGGCCGCGCCGATCTCGCAGATGGCGACCACGCTCACCCGCTCGACGCTGGGAATCGCGCTGGCGAGCGTGCTGCTGTCTTTCCTCATGATGATCGTGCGTCAGAAAGCGGTGCCGCAGGTCATCGGCTTTCTGGCGATGGAAAACGGGCTTTTCTTCGCCGCCACCAGCGCCACTTACGGCATGCCCCTCGTGGTGGAGCTGGGCGTGGCGCTCGACGTGCTGGTGGGGACCTTCATCTTCGGCATCTTCTTCTTCCATATCCGCGAGCGCTTCGACAGCCTCGACATCCGGCATATGGAAAAGCTGAGGGAGGATTGATTGATGAGAGAGGTCGCCTCCCTGAAGGCTTGTCATTCCCGCGTAAGCGGGAATCCAGCGAAGTTGCCGGAAAGTCACTGGACCCCCGCTTGCGCGGGGGTGACGGAGTAAGGGTGGAAGTCGCGCTGGTCCTCGGCGTCCCGCTTCTAGGCGGCCTGCTGCTCGCGCTCGCGGGGCACAGACGCTGGGCGCCGGAGCTCAATTCACTCGTGAGCCTCTTGACCCTCGCCGCTGCGGCGGTGCTCACGGTCCGGGTCATCGCCGACGGGCCGATGACGGCGTTCGAGGAGCAGTTCTTCGTCGATCCGTTCAACGTATTCCTGGTGGCGCTGACGGCCTTCGTCACCTTCACCACGACACTCTTCTCGCGGCCCTACATGCGCATCGAGGAGCACAACGGCCGGGTCAATTCCAAGCGGCTGCGCCTGTACCACAGCATGTATCAGCTGTTCACCTTCATGATGCTGTTGTGCCTGCTTTCCAACAACGTCGGCATTCTGTGGGTGGCGATGGAGGGCGCGACGCTCACCACCGTCCTGCTGGTGAGCCTTTACAGGACGCCGGCGAGCATCGAGGCGGCCTGGAAGTATTTCATTCTCTGTTCGGTCGGCCTCGCGCAGGCGCTGTTCGGCACCATCCTGCTTTATTTCGCGGCGGAGAAAGTACTCGGACCCGGCGGAACCTCGCTCCTGTGGACGCATCTTCACGAAGTGCGCGGCCAGCTCGAGCCGACGGTGTTGTCACTCGCGTTCGTGTTCCTGCTGGTCGGCTACGGCACCAAGGTGGGCCTGGTGCCGCTGCACAACTGGCTGCCCGACGCGCACGCCGAAGGCCCGACGCCGATCTCGGCGGTGCTCTCGGGCCTGCTCTTGAATGTCGCGCTCTACGCCGTGGTGCGCAGCAAGGTCCTCGTGGACGACGCGCTTGGAAGAAATTTCTCCGGAGGCCTGATGATGGGCTTCGGCCTGCTCTCGGTCGTGGTCGCGGCGTTCTTCCTCTCCCGGCAGCGCGACATCAAGCGCATGTTCGCGTATTCGTCGGTCGAGCACATGGGCATCATGACCTTCGCCTTCGGCATGGGCGGACCAGTGGCGGCGTTCGCGGGCCTCCTGCACATGACGGTGCATTCGCTCACCAAGAGCGCGATCTTCTTCACTGTCGGCCATGCCTCGCAGAAGGCCGGCACGCAGAACATGGCGGACATCCGCGGGCTGATCGTGCAAAGCCCGGTCATCGGCTGGGGCCTCGCGATCGGCAGCCTCGCCATCCTGGGCATGCCGCCCTTCGGCGTGTTCACGAGCGAATTCATGGTGCTCACCACCACGATGCACGAGCACCCCTGGGCGACGCCTTTCCTGCTGGTCGCGCTCGGCGTGGCGTTCGCGGCGATCTTCGGCAAGGTGCAGCCGATGGTATTCGGCGAGATCCCCGTCACCTACGCGCCTCGCCAGCTGCCTCGCGGGCCAACGCTCGTTCCGGTTTTCGTTCACCTGGGGATCGTGCTGATGCTCGGACTCTACATTCCGCCTTATCTCGTCGCCTGGTATCGCCAGGCGGCGGCGCTGATCGGGTGACCGTGGAAAAGACTTTCAGCGATCTGGGATTGAAGGCCGCAGCGCTTCCGGGCGCGATGCCGGCGTTCTGTGCCTCGATCGCGGCAGGCGAGCTGCGCGGCATCTGCGGCGAAGCCCGCGCGCGCAAGGCGCGCCTGGTAGCGCTATGGGGCAGCGACGAGACGCAGCACGGCACGGGCTTCGCGCTGCACCTCGCCCTGGCCTTCCCCGCGGGTCTCCTCTGGCTCAGCGTGCCGCTCGCGCGCGAGAACCCGCGCTATCCCGGCATCGCCGACATCTATCCGAGCGCGGGCCGCATGCAGCGCGCCACCGCCGACCTGCTCGGCATCCATCCGGATGACGGCGCCGACGTGCGCAAGTGGCTGCGCCACGGCGCCTGGCCCGGAGACGCCTTTCCGCTGCGCAAGAACGTCGATGCCGCCGTCCGCTTCGCGGAGGAGCCGGACCGTTATCCCTTCGTCCCGGTCGAAGGCGAAGGCGTGCACGAGATCCCGGTCGGCCCGGTCCATGCGGGCACGATCGAGCCCGGGCATTTCCGCTTTTCCGTGGTCGGCGAGAAAATCCTGCGGCTGGAGGAGCGGTTCGGCTACAAGCACAAGGGCATCGAGAAACGCTTCGAGCAGATGACGATCGAAGAGGGCGCGAAGCTCGCAGGCAGGGTGAGCGGCGATTCCACGGTCGCCTACGCCTGGGCCTA
>DATHHS010000157.1:0-12967 GCA_035317085.1 Burkholderiales bacterium | reverse complement strand
GGAGGTCACGCGCAAATTGTATATACAATATACGTGACTGGCAAGTAATACGTTGGCAAACCCGTCTAGACGGCAACTAGCGAGGTCTAACGTGAATTAGTTGACAGTTTAGATAGTTGACAAATTACTTGCCAATTTAGTTGACAGATCGCCGCTCTGTAAAGCGCCTACGATATCGAGCCCCGTGCAGCGCGCCGCCGCCGGCGCCTGCGCCACGCGAATATCACGTACCCACGCCAGGCGAGCCGGACGAATACGTAGCCCGCGGCGGCGAGTCCCACTGCGAGCGTCGGCAGCCCGACCGCGAGCGGTTTGCCCAGCGACAGCAGCCAGGCGAAAAACGCCTCTATCCAGGCACCGAAGTGCGACCAGTCGAAATCGGGCGGCGGATTCGGCGCCGCGAATTCCCCGGGGAAGAACAGCTTGCCGATTTCATAGGCGATCACGTACATCGGTCCGATGGTGAAGGGATTGGAGTAGAGGGTGACCGCCACTGCGACGGGCAAGTTGACGCGAAACCCGATCGCGAACAGCGCCGCGACCAGGAACTTCACCACGTGGGTGCCCGGGACCAGTCCCGCGAATAGGCCCGCCGCCACGCCACCCGACACCGATCGGCGATGGAGGTGCCACAAATTGGGTTGAAGAAGCAGCGTACCGAAGAGCGCGATATACCGGTTCTGCCGCATCGACTCGTGGCTCGGCAGGTATTTCCGGAAGAATTTTCTCGGCATGAGGGGTAAGCATATCAACCTCCGGGCCCCTTGACCGTTAAGCACGAAATGGAACGCAATGCCGGCCGCCGATGAGATTTGCCGCGCTGGGTTTCGCGCTCGGGGTCTGGCTGCTGCAGCAGCAGGGCGCGTTGCCGGGGGCGGCGTGGCTCGCGTTGTGTTTCGCCTTTGCGGCGGTCGCGGCGATCGGATTCTTGCGGCGCGTTTCACCCGCCGTCGCTGCCGGCGCGGCGTTCATCGGATTCGCCTCGCTGGGCTTCGCTTGGGCCGCCGCGCTCGCGCATCAGCGGCTCTCCGACCGGCTCGCCCACGAGCTCGAAGGACGCGACCTCGTGGTGACGGGCGTGGTCGCCGATCTTCCGCAGTCCTTCGAGCGCGGCGTGCGTTTCGATTTCGACGTGGAATCCTCCGACTCCGGCGTGCCGCGTCGCATCGTGCTCTCCTCTTACGGCGGATTCGCAGGAGACGAACCGGGGAATGTTCTCCCGGTGCGGGCCGGGGAGCGCTGGCGTTTCACGGTGCGGCTGCGCCGGCCGCACGGTAGCGCCAATCCGCACGGGTTCGATTACGAAGCGTGGCTGCTCGAGCGCGGCATACGCGCGACGGGCTACGTGAGGATGCCCTCGCGCCGCGGAGCGGATGAGCGCGCCGAGCCCGCTCCAGAGCGCCTGGCGGACAGGGTATTGCGGCCGCAATACGAGCTCGGGAGACTGCGCGAGGCGGCACGGGAGAAAATCCGCAGCGCGCTGCCCGAGCAGCCTTACGCGGGCGTCCTGATCGCGCTCGCGATCGGCGACCAGAACGCGATCGGCCCGGAGCAGTGGCAGTTGTTCGCCCGTACCGGCGTGAGCCATCTGATGTCCATCTCCGGGTTGCACGTGACGATGGTCGCGGGCCTCTTTGCGATGCTCGTGTCCTGGTGCTGGCGGCGCAGCGAGACTCTCTCGCTCGCCTTGCCCGCGCAGAAAGCCGCGGCGCTCGCCGGCTTTCTCGCTGCGTTCGCGTATTGCCTGATCTCCGGTTACGCGGTTCCGGCGCAGCGCACGCTCTACATGGTGGGCGTGGTCGCTCTGGCGCTGTGGTTCGGACGGGCGACCAGCGCCTCGCGGGTGCTCGCGGCGGCGCTCCTTATCGTTCTGGCGCTCGACCCCTGGGCGGTTCTGTCTCCGGGATTCTGGCTGTCGTTTGCCGCAGTCGCGGTGATTTTCTATGTCGGTACCGGACGTACCGCCAAGGCTCACTGGCTCGCGCAGTGGGGCAGGGTGCAATGGGCGGTCACCGTGGGTCTCGCCCCCTTGCTGTTGATGCTGTTCCAGCAGGTGTCTCTCGTCTCCCCGGTCGCCAACGCGGTCGCGATACCGCTGGTGAGTTTCGTCATCACTCCGCTTGCGCTCGCCGGCGCCGTGCTCCCCTTCGACTGGCCGCTCGCGCTCGGGCACGCGATTCTCGATCTCCTGATGGCGACGCTCGAGTGGCTGTCCGCGCTCCCGAGCGCGGTCTGGCACCAGCATGCGCCGCTCGCGTGGACGGTGCCGCTCGCGCTCGCCGGTATCGCGTGGCTCCTGCTCCCGCGCGGATTTCCGGCAAAGGCGCTCGGGGCGCTGCTGCTGCTGCCCCTTTTTGCCGCGAGTCCGCCGGGGCCGCGGAGCGGAGAGTTGTGGATTACCGTACTCGACGTCGGGCAGGGCTTGTCCGTGCTCGCGCGTACGGAAAAGCACGCGCTGCTCTACGACGCCGGCCCCGCGTTCAACGCGTCTTCCGACAGCGGCAGCCGAGTCATCCTCCCTTACCTCCGCAGCGAAGGCATCGATAGTCTCGACGCCCTTGTCGTGTCGCACGACGACCGCGACCATTCGGGCGGCGCCGCGTCGATACTCGAGGCGATGCCCGTCGGCCTGTTGTGGTCCTCGCTGTCCGCGGACCACGAGCTGCTCGCGGCGAACGCGTGGCGCGTGCCCTGCGTTGCGGAGCGCAAGTGGTCCTGGGATGGAATCTCTTTCGAATTTCTCCATCCGCGCGCGGAGACTGCGTCCGGTGGTGAGACTCGCGCAAACAACCGGAGCTGCGTTCTGCGGATCGAAGCTCCCGGAGGGCGCGTGTTGCTCACCGGGGACATCGAGCGCGCCGCCGAGCGCGAGCTCCTGCTGCGCTCGCCTTTGTTGCTTCCGGCGGAAGCGTTGATCGTGCCTCACCACGGCAGCGCCACTTCGTCTACGCCGGAGTTCGTGAAGCAAGTGGCGCCGCGCTATGCGATCTTCGCCGCCGGCTACCGCAACCGCTTCGGCCATCCGCGCGAGGACGTGCTCGCACGCTATCGCGCCATCGGCAGCGAACTGCTGCGCACCGACGCCGGCGGCGCGATCCGGCTGCGCTTCGCGCCGGGAAATCTGGAAGTGGAGACCGAGCGCGACCGCGCAAGGCGCTACTGGCACGAGTCCTGAGCCGCTATACTCCGAAGTGGAGAACGCCGCGTTGAATCTGATTGCGACCATCCGGGTAAAGGGCGAGCCCGGGCTCCTGCGGGAGTACCGCGCTCACGTCAACAGCCTGCTCGACGAGGAGGGCGGCGATTCCTATCGCGAGTTGCACTCGGCCGAGCGCCTGGAGTATGAATTCAGGCTGCGCGGCGGAATTCCCTTTCCGCCCTTCGTATCGGCTTCGCAGGCGTTTCCGGACCTGATCGTCGAGGTGGACTGGAGCGATGCCGCGGTGGGGAGGAGCGGCCGCGCGATCATCAGGAACGGCGTGCTCGCCGAGCAGGCGCTGCAGTCGCACGGACCCGGCGGCGCCTTGCAGTACGTGCGAGCCGATGCGGATGGCGGGCTGCGGCTCGCGGTAAGCTGCGCGCGCTGGCGCGAGTCCTGGCACGGATACGTCATCGCTTCGGACCAGCACGCTTTCTTCCGGATCGCGGGAGCGCCGGGCGCCTGCGAGCTTTCCGCTGCCGACGGGATCGAAGCCGAATGGGCCGAGCGCTGGACGGTATCCTCAGGCGAGGTTGCCTATGCGGAGCTTGGGACGCACGAGCCGATCGTGGAAGGCGAATTGCGCGAGCTCGACCGGCTCGCGCAGGAATTCACCCGCGAGTGGATCTGGTTCGCGGAAAGTCCGCCGGAGGAGACCGCGGTCGAGCGAGCGCGCTTCGAGACGTACGCTTATCCCGTCCGCGATGCGAACCTGCGTTCGGAAAAGCTGCGCAAGGTGCTGCGTTCGGAGGACGGCGGGTTCGCGCTCGATTCGTTCGGGCAGGACTTGGGCTGGATTCCCGAGCTGCTGCGGCGCTGCTGGCTGCGGCGCGAGTCGTGAAGTCCTCCGCATGAGCGAACCGTTCCGACGCCGCAGGGTGCTGTGCGCGAGCGCGAGCGGGCTGCACCGCATCGCCTATCTCGAGTGGGGCGCGCCGGACAGCGCGAAGACCCTGGTGTGCGTTCACGGACTCACCCGCTGCTCGCGCGATTTCGACCGCCTCGCCGCAGAGATGGTCCGCCACGGCTACCGCGTGATCTGTCCCGACGTGGCCGGGCGCGGCGATTCCGACTGGCTGAAGAATCCGATGGAGTACGCGGTGCCGACCTACGCGAACGACATGGTGACGCTGATCGCGCGCCTCGACGTGGAATCGGTGCACTGGATCGGCACTTCGCTCGGCGGGCTGATCGGAATGACGCTCGCGGCGCTGCCCGATTCACCGATCAAGCGGCTGGTGCTGAACGACGTCGGGCCGGTGGTGACGGCGGTGTCGCTCGAGCGGATCGGTACCTATATCGGCACGTGGCCGCCGCTTCCGACGATCGAGGCAGCCGAGGCCTTTGTGCGCGCGGTGAGCGCGCCCTTCGGCCCGCACACCGACGCCGAATGGCGCTTTCTCACGGAGCACGTGGTGCGGAAGAACCCGGACGGATCGTTGCGCATGCACTACGACCCGGCGATCGCCGTGCCGTTCAAGGCGCAGTCGCCGCACCGGGACATCGAGCTATGGAATTTCTATGATGCGATCCGCTGCCCGACGCTCGTCCTGCGCGGCGAGCAGTCGGATCTTTTGCGGCGCGACACCGCCGAGCAGATGGCTGCGCGCGGGCCGGGTGCGAAAGTGGTGGAGATCAAAGGCGTCGGCCACGCGCCGACCTTGCTGCACGACGATCAGATCGCGATCGTTCGAGATTTCCTGGTTGAGGACCGTTAGGGCGGAATCCGGCGCGGCTATAGACCGAGGTCCGACAGACTCGGGTGATCGTCCGGGCGCCGGCCGAGCGGCCAATGGTACTTGCGGTCCGCCTCCTTGATCGGCAGGTCGTTGATGCTCGCGATGCGGCGCTGCATGAGACCGCGCTCGTTGAACTCCCAGTTCTCGTTCCCGTAGGAGCGGAACCAGCTGCCCGAGTCGTCGTGCCACTCGTAGGCGAAGCGCACCGCGATCCGGTTCTCGTGAAAGGCCCACAGCTCCTTGATCAGGCGGTAATCCAGCTCCTTCGCCCACTTGCGCTGGAGGAACTTCACGATGGCTTCACGCCCTGTGAAAAACTCCGAGCGATTGCGCCACACGCTGTCGACGGTGTAGACCAGCGACACCCGTTCGGGGTCGCGCGAGTTCCATCCGTCCTCCGCTCCCCGCACCTTTTGCGCCGCGGTTTCGCGGGTAAAGGGCGGGACGGGAGGGCGGGTTTCGGGGTTTGCTGTCATTTCATCCTCTAAGATTTATCGTCCCGGGATCGGGCTGAGGCCGGCTTTGGCAATCACCGGCGCCGCCTCGGGCGACGCGAGGAAACGGATCAGTGCCGCGCCGGCCTCCGGCTGCTGAGCCTTGCGGGTGAGCGCCCCGGAAAAGAAGATCACCGGTTGGAGCTCCGCCGGGATCGCGCCGACAAAGCTAATCCCGGGGACGTGTATCAGCTCGGCGACCTGTTGAAAGCCGATCTCCGCCTCGCCGCGCGCGATCACCGCAGCCACCGGTTCACCCGACGGCGGCCCGCGCACCTTGCGGCTCTTGCCCATCACCTGGTCCGCGACGCCGAGCTGTGCGAATAATTTTGTCGACAGATAAGTGCCGCTGCCGCTGTCGGAGTATGCGATGGACTTCGCCGCAAGCAGCGTGTTCTTGAATGCCTCGACGCTGACTATGTCGGGCTTCGCGGCTCCGGCGCGCACCACCATGCCGATCAGCGAGCGGGCGAGATCGACCTTGCTGTCGGCGCGCACCCAACCCCGCTTGCCGAGCTCGTCCGCGGCGCCTCCATCCAGGATCACGACATCCGCGGTCTCGCCTCGCGCGAGCCGGGTGGGAATTGCCTCCGGAGAGTCGCCCATCGACGGGCCGCGTGTGGTGACCAGGCGGTGGCCGCTCGCACGCTCGAACGCCGGACCCAGTTCGGCATAGACCTGATAGAAGCCGGCCGAGATCATCACGTGGACATCGGCCGCGGACGCTGCGCCGCCGACCAGGAGGGCTGCAGCAGCGCTTAGTCTTGAGAAACATCGAACGAGCGGTCTTGCTTTCATAGGCTTCTCCAAAAAACCGCGACTACCTTCGGCGCTGCATGATGCGTCGGGAGGAGTTGCGCTTGAGTCATGGGCATGGGGCTCAGAACTTTGGAAACCGGATGCGACTGACCATGAGCGAGCCGGAAACCGCGAACACCAGCACCAAAGGATGAAGCGTGAAGCCGGCAAACACGACCTGTCCGAACCAGAGGGACTCGCGCAATGCGCCCTGCGAAGCAGCCCCGGCCAGCAGCAATACCAGCAGCAGCGACGACGGGATGGGAGTTCCCTCGAAGTACTTCACCTTGCTTCCGCCCCCGGACAGCGCCTCGGCCGTGATGTTGTAGCGAGCCAGGCGAGATACTCCGCATGCAACGAAATAGGCCAGAACAATACGGTCGTACAAGCCCTGCATGCCGCAACCGTACGCAATCACGGCCGGGGCTACACCGAAGGAGATGAGATCGGCGAGAGAGTCGAGCTCGCGGCCCATGGCGGAAGTCTTCTGTCGCCACCGGGCAATCCGTCCATCCAGCACATCGAAGATGCCAGCGGCAACGACTATCCCGCACGCAAAGTAGACATGCCTGACCTCGGTCGTCTGCAGGTACGTCAGCATGGAAAACACTGCCCCCGTGCCGCAGACCGCGTTTGCCAGAGTAAACCAGTCGGCAAGATGGAATTCTCGAATCATGGAGAAGGGCTTGCGCGGGCTCGGTGTTGTCATGGCGGACCTTGCCCCCTACGGGCTGAAATCGAACTGGAGTCCGAGCGACGGACCGGAAAAACGCAAGCGGAAATCCGACATGCCGGCCAGATCCTGTCCTTTGACTTCCCAAGCCGCGTAGCCGGCACGCGCGGTGACGTTTTCTCCCAAGGCCTTCACCAGGAAAACTTCGGCCCGCGAGGCGCGATTGACGCCCTCTCTCGCCGACACGAATCCGGCGATGCGCGCCTGGAGGCTGGCACCGGGCTGCAGGCGCCAGATGAGCCCGAGGCCGCCTTGCGGTCCCAGGGTGGTGAAGTGCTGAGAGGCCTGCTGGGCGGGCGAGGAAACAGTCAGGTCGAGCCAGGCGTAGCCCAATCCGATGAAGGTCTCGAATCCGAGCGAACGATTCGCAGAAAACTTGCGCCAGCGCCACGAAACGTCGGCGAAGCGAAAATCGAATTCATTCTTCAGTTGTACCGCCCCTGGAAACGTCGTGCCATTGAGTATGACCGGCGACTGGCCGGCGGCGAGGGCCTGGGAGTCGCTGCCTCTCGCTCCGGTCACTTCGAATTCGATGGCGTGCCCGCTCCGGGGTTCCGAGGGCGCTTCCGTGCCTTGCGTGAGATTCACGCTCCCTCTGATCGAAGGCACGAACAGGCGATTGTCCTCGGCTTCGATCCGGGTGGTGGATACGCAGCCTGCCAGGGAGAAGGCGCTCAGCGCTGCGGCGAGAAGGTGCGGGCATTTCACCAAGCGAGCTTAGCCGAGCCTCCCGTCCTTTGCTAGCGTCCCGCAGGATCCTGACGGTAGAAGAGAGCGAGCTGCCGGTACAGTTCCGGCCAGTCGCGCGCGAGCACGGCGGACTCGGTGAAGAAGGCCTCGCTCATCACGGCGAAGAATTCGGCCGGGTGCTCGGCAGCGTAGGGGTCGATGAAGGTCGGCCGGCCGGCGTCGACCTCGGCGCAGAAACGGCGATAGGATTTCTCGAGCGTCTCGCGCCATTTCGCGGCGTCCATTCCGGCGCGCGCCGCCGGGTAATCCTCGTCGCCCGCTCCGTCCATGTGGATCTTGTGGGCGAATTCGTGGATCACGACGTTGTAGCCGCGCTCGGTGAGCTCGACGTCTTCCCAGGAAAGGATCACCGGCCCGCCCGGCCAGGCTTCACCCGCGAGCTCCTCATCGAAGGTGTGCACGATGCCGTGTTCGTCGACCTCTTCCTTGCGCACGCGAAACTCGCCCGGGTAGACGATGACGCCGACCCAGCCTTGGTAGACGTCCATGCCGAGATTGAGAATAGGAAGGCAGGCCTGTATGGCGATCGACAGGCGCGCTTCGTCGGTGAGGGTCAGGCCTTGCGCCCCGTGCATTTCCTTTTCCGAAAGGAAAAGGAGCACGAGCACTTTGAGCCACGCCGTTTCCTCTTCCGACAGGCCGCGCAGGAAGGAGAGCTTACCCGCCACGCGGGCCCACAGCGCCTCGTCGAGGCGGGTGTTCTTGAGCACGCGCCTGCGGCGCCACTCCCGGAGGAATCCCATCAGCGTCTCGAAGTGAGCACGACGCCGCCCAGCACCAGGGCGAATCCCGCGAGGTGGTAAGCGTGCAGGGGTTCGCCGAGAAACATCACCGCGAAAAGCGTGCCGAATACCGGGATCACCGGGTTGAAGAACCCAGCCACATTGGGCCCCACCTCCGCGACGGCGCGGTTCCAGCAGATGTAGGCTATGACCGACGGAAAGAGCCCGAGGTAGCCGATCGCCGCCGCAGTTTTTGCGGATACGACCATCGCGCCGCCCGCCGACATCTCCCAAAGATAAAACGGCAGCGTAAAGGCCGCCGCTGCGGCGGCGATGGTGAACAGGAACGACAAGGGCTGGAGGGGAGGGCGCCACTTGAGCAGTACAGTGTAGATCGCCCACAAGAACGCTCCGCCGAGCAGCAGCAGGTCGCCGGGATTGAGCGCGAGCCGCGCGAGTGCCTGCAGATCGCCCGCGCTGATGATGCAGGCGACGCCGGCGAGCGAGAGTGCCAGGCCCGCGAGCTGCCTGCCGCTGACCGTGAGCTTGTGCAGCCACCAGGACAAGGGCACGACGAACAGGGGCAGCGACGAATTCAGCAGGGTCGCGTTGACCGCCGTCGTGTAGCGCAGCCCCCAGTAGCCGAGCATCGTGAATGCCGCGACCCCGACTACGCCGAAGCCGGCGAGCGCGGGAAGATGGCGCCGGATGAGCGGCGCGTCTTCGCGCAGCTGGGCCGCGGCGAAAGGCAGCAGAATCGCCGAGGCGACCGCCCAGCGCCAGAACGAGAGCGCGAACGGAGGAACATCGAACGTGACCGCGCGCGCAGCCACCCAGTTACCGCCCCAGGAGGCGGCGGCAACGAGCAAGAGCAGGTAAGGCAGCGTGCGGCGGTGCGCCGGGGAGGGGGGCACGGAATTTCCGGGAAACGCGCATTATCGTGGAGCGCACTCCCTCGCGCCAGCACATGCGATAAAAGCGGGCGCCCGTCCATGCGATAAACTTTCGGCATGGTTTCCACCACCCACCCCGATCTTGCCGGCGCAGGCGAATCCGACGCCATGTACTCCGGCCTCGCGGAGGAGGAGCGGCGCGCGCTCGCGCGAGCGCGCGAATTCGCGGCCAGTCTTTACGGGGAAAAACTGCTCGGCACGGGCGAACCCGCCTACGAGCACGCTCTGGGAATAGCGCGCAACGTCGCCGAGCTGCGCCTGGATGTGGACGCCCGCGTCGCCGGCCTGCTCTTCGCCGCTCCCGTCTATCTCCCCGAGGCGGAAGAAAAGTTGAAGCCTGCGTTCGGCGCCGCGGTCGCCGCGCTCGTCGCCGGCATCAGCCGGCTCAACCAGTTGCGGGTCGTCATGAAGACGGCGGCTCTGGGCAAGGATTCCGCTTCACAGGCCGAGGTGCTGCGCAAGATGCTGCTCGCCATGGTCGAGGACATCCGCGTGGTGCTGCTGCGCCTGGCGAGCCGCACCCAGACCTTGCGCTGGCTCGCGCGCGCGCCGGAAGCCGAGCGAACGCAGCTTGCGCGCGAGACGCTCGACATCTACGCGCCGCTCGCCAATCGCCTCGGCGTGTGGCAGCTCAAGTGGGAGCTGGAAGACCTGTCGTTCCGCTATCTCGAACCCGAGCTCTACAAGCGCATCGCCGGCATGCTCGACGATAGCCGCAGCGAGCGCGAGCGTTTCGTCGAGCAGGCGATCGCCGAGCTCGCCGACGAGCTTGCACGCGCCGGAATCCGCGCCGAGATCTCGGGCCGCCCGAAACACCTCTACAGCATTTACACGAAGATGCGCGCGAAGTCGCTCGATTTTTCCGAGATCCACGACGTGAGCGGACTGCGCGTGCTGGTGGACGAAGTGACGGATTGCTACACGGTGCTCGGCGTGGTTCACAACCTGTGGGCGCCGATCCCGAGGGAGTTCGACGACTATATCTCGCGGCCGAAGGCCAACCTCTACCGCTCGCTGCACACGGCGGTGATCGGCCCGGAAGGCAAGGCGCTGGAAGTGCAGATCCGCACCCGGCAGATGCACCATGACGCGGAGCTCGGCGTCGCCGCGCACTGGCGCTACAAGGAAGGAGCGAAGCGCGCCGGCAAGGGCGATCCCTTCGACGACAAGATCGCCTGGTTGCGGCAGATGCTCGCATGGCGCGACGAGATCGTCGATGCCTCCGACTGGGTCGAGCAGTCCAAGCATGCCGTGCTCGACGACACGGTCTACGTGATCACGCCGCAGGGCCGGGTGGTCGATCTGCCGCAGGGAGCGACGCCGGTGGACTTCGCCTACGCACTGCACACCGACATCGGTCACCGCTGCCGCGGCGCCCGGGTGAACGGCGCCATCGTGCCGCTCGACTACCGCCTGAAGAACGCGGAAGCGGTTGAGATCATCACGGCAAAGACCGGAGGCCCGAGCCGCGACTGGCTCAATCCGGCACTCGGCTACATCAAGAGCTCGCGCGCGCGAAACAAGGTGCGCCAGTGGTTCAACAGCCGCGAGCTCGCGAGCGTGGTCGCCGCAGGGCGCGCCGCCGTCGAGCGGGAAATGCAGCGCGAGGGCAAGCGCGCCGCGAGTCTCGAAGAACTCGCGAAGCGTCTGGGGTTTCGCGAGCCCGACGAGCTCTTCGCGGCGGTAGGGCGCGAGGAAATCGGCAGCCGCCAGCTCAAGATGGCGCTTCGCGGCGAAGAGGAGCGCGTTGCGCCGCCCGCCGCGCAACTGCACCGGGCGCGCTCCGCGCCGTCGGGCGGCGGGATTCTCGTGGTCGGCGTGGAGCGGCTGCTGACGCAGATCGCGCGCTGCTGCAAGCCCGTTCCGCCCGACCGGATTTCGGGCTTCGTGACCAAGGGGCGCGGCGTTTCCGTGCACCGGCGCGACTGCGCGAGCCTCGCGCGCCTGGTCGAGCGCTTTCCCGAGCGCATCATCAGCGCCGAGTGGGGCAAGCGCGGCGGCCAGAACTACCCGGTGGATATCGTTGTTCGTGGAAACGACCGGCAGGGGCTGTTGCGCGACGTTACGGAAACACTGGTGCGCGAGAAGACCAACGTGATCGCGGCGAAGACGCAAAACCGCAACAGCATCGCGTCGATGTATTTCACCGTCGAAGTCGAGGACATCGATCAGTTGCGGCGCGCGCTTTCGGCGATCGAGAACGTGCGCGGAGTGCTGGCAGCGGCGCGGCGCTGACCCGGTTTCCGTTCTCGCGGCGAGCCTCGGTCGTCGCTCAAGGCCGTCGAAGTCCGCCCGGCGTGCGGGAACTTACTTCGACTGCGGAACTCCATAGTCTCAGCGGCACAGGATCACGTGAATTCTTGCACGAGCTTCTGCCGCACACGATGTTTGTATCTGATTCCTCCGACCCCGCTCCGGCCCGAAAATTGCTGCCGTTCCCGTGCCGGCGCTCAAAGGAGGGAACATGAAAGCCTTGCCCAAAGAGGAGTTCAGAGATTTGGCATCGAAGAACGGCTGGTCCCCGGCCTTCGCGGAAGGCTATGTCGACGGCAGGGCGGCCCGCACCTACGGCAAGCTGACGCCGAAGGTTCCATTGACCGACACCGACCAGTATGCCTTGGGATTCCTGGCGGGCTACTCCTTGATGCGCCAGAGCAGATGCCAGGCCGCCGGCTGGTCCGACTCGGAAAGATCGACGAACTGAGCGCTTGGGCTCGGTCCAAGCTTTGCTGGCACGGCACTTGCGTAGAGGTGGAGGATAGGGATATTTCCCTAGGGAGGCAGTGATGGGATCTATAGTGGAAATGACAGTCCTGAACGATTCTTCGCGTACCTCGGCGTTTGCGAATGGATATAACGACGGGCAGTTTGCCCGCGCCAGAAGCAGCGCGCTGACGCCCTATCTGGAGGTCGGGATCGACGACTACGCCAAGGGCTTTCGCGCGGGGTTTTTCGACCAGGTCACCCGAGCCGCGAGCCGGAACTAAGCCCGGGACAACGCCCGGCTCAAAACCTCCCGGCCCTCGAAGCTTCAGCGGGGGTGTGTGAAATCCGACACTTCGTTACGTACCGCCGACAAGCGACCCCGGCTTAGCGATGATTCCCGGAATCCCGCTTGGGAGTTCCCGATTCCCGGCGCACTTCCGCGCCGTCGCATCGCATCGAGTAGAATCCGCGAGAGTCCCGCCGGTGCGTTCAGCCCCGAAAGAAAAATCGGGTACAGCATCGGATATTCGCAACGACTGTTCCGAGTTGACCGACAAGTTGATAGATGCGCATTCTGCTCAGTAACGATGACGGGTACTTCGCTCCCGGCATCGCGATCCTCGCAGAAGCGCTCGCCCGCCTTGCCAGCGTCACCGTGGTCGCACCCGAACGTGATCGGAGCGGCGCTTCCAATTCGCTGACCCTGGACCGGCCGCTCTCGGTGCGCACCTCCGGGAACGGCTTCCGGTTCGTCAACGGCACGCCCACGGATTGTGTTCACCTCGCGGTGACCGGCCTGCTGGAAGAGTTGCCCGACATGGTCATCTCGGGCATCAATCTGGGCGCCAATATGGGCGATGACACCATCTACTC
>DATHHS010000156.1:0-3174 GCA_035317085.1 Burkholderiales bacterium | reverse complement strand
TCCGCGGCCGCGCGCTTCGACGGGCGCGGCCTCGGGCAGCGCCTCCGCCTCGCCGATCGCCTCCACCGAAACCGATTCTGCGACGAGGCTCCGGCCGGGCATCAGGAAACTGTACTGTTTGCGGTAAGCGGTTTCGAACCGCGCCACCATGTCATCGACGCTGCCGAAGCTGACGACCAGCGCCGAATCGGAGCCGTCGTAGCGCAGATGGACGCGCTTCACCGTCCGCATGCGCCCCCCGGAAACCCCCTGGGACACCAGTTCTTCGCCGGCCTTCGCAGACAACCGCTCGAGCGCGCGCTCAAGAACGGGGAGGCTGCCCGCTTCGAGCTTCACTTCCACGGCTTCTTCGCGCATCGCCACCGTATCCGCAAGCCCCATGCCGTAGGCCGAAAGCACGCCGGCAAGCGGATGAATGAATACTCGCGTCATGCCGAGCGCGTCCGCGACCAGGCAGGCGTGCTGGCCCGCCGCGCCGCCGAAGCAGCACAGGGTGTACTCGGTGACGTCGTGCCCGCGCTGCACCGAGATCTTCTTGATCGCCTCGGCCATGTTGCCCACTGCGATCTCGAGGAAACCTTCCGCCACCTGCTCGGGGCTCCGCTCGTCGCCCGTGGCCTCGCGTATCCGTTTCGAGAGCGCGGAGAATTTCTCTCGGACCACCGCGTCGTCGAGCGTGGATCCGCCGTCCGGTCCGAACACCGCAGGAAAAAACTTCGCCTGGATCTTGCCGAGCATCAGGTTGGCGTCGGTCACCGTCAGCGGGCCGTTCCTCCGGTAACTCGCCGGGCCCGGATCGGCGCCGGCGGAGTCCGGCCCGACGCGGTAACGCGAGCCGTCGAAATGCAGGATCGACCCGCCGCCTGCGGCGACGGTATGAATGCTCATCATCGGCGCGCGCATGCGCACCCCCGCCACCTGCGTCTCGAACGCGCGCTCGAATTCGCCGGCGTAATGGGACACGTCGGTGGAGGTTCCGCCCATGTCGAACCCGATGATCTTCCCGAAACCCGCCGCGAGAGAAACTCTTACCGCGCCCACCACTCCGCCGGCCGGCCCGGACAGGATGCTGTCCTTGCCGGCAAAGCGGCGCGCGTCGGTGAGACCGCCGTTGGACTGCATGAACATGAGGCGCACGTTCTGCATCTCGGCCGCCACGCGCGCCACGTAGCGCTGCAGTATCGGGGAAAGATAGGCGTCGACGACGGTCGTATCTCCCCGCGACACGAGCTTCATCAGCGGGCTGACCTCGTGCGACACGGAGACCTGCCCGTAGCCGATGGCGCGCGCGAATTCGGCCACCTGCTTTTCGTGCTGCGGATAGCGATAGCCGTGCATCAGCACGACCGCGACCGAGCGGTAGCCTTCGACGTAGGCCGCCTCCAGAGCGGCGCGGGTTTGCCCGGTGTCGAGCGGCGCAAGAACCTCACCCCGCGCGCCGATGCGCTCGTCGACTTCGACGACCTTCGTATACAGCAGCTCGGGAAGCACGATATGCCGGTCGAAGATGCGCGGGCGGTTCTGGTAGGCGATGCGCAGCGCGTCGCGAAAGCCGCGGGTGATGAACAGCACCGTGCGTTCGCCCTTGCGCTCGAGGAGCGCGTTGGTCGCGACGGTCGTGCCCATTTTCACCACATCGATCCCGTCGCCGGGAATGGGCGCGCCCGGCGGCGTACCCAGCAGTCGACGGATTCCCTCGACGGCGGCATCGCTGTAGCGTCCGGAGTCCTCGGAAAGAAGCTTGTGGGTGACGATACGGCCGTCCGGAGCGCGCGCGACGATATCGGTGAAAGTGCCGCCGCGGTCGATCCAGAACTGCCACTTGGCCGCTTCGCCCGCCACCTTTGAGCCCGTCATATTGCGGGATCGACGGCGAATGCGCGTGGCTGCTCTCCGCGCTGCCAGATGTCCCACATCGTCGTGTACGCCGACTCGAGGTGCCGCCGGAAGCGGTCGGTGTCAAAGAGCGGCGCCGTCGCCCGGTTGCGCTCCAGCTTCCGGCGAATCTCTCCAAGCCGTGGCGGCTCGGAGGCGAGCGTCAAGGCCAGCGCTTCGTACTCCTCCAGGCTCTGTGTGACCAACTCCGGCAACCCCACCGCATGCAACAGACTCCCTGCTACCCGACCCGCAAAGGCGCCCCCGGCGCAAGTCAGCACCGGCAACCCGGCCCACAAAGCGTCGCTCGCCGTGGTATGAGCGTTGTAGGGAAGCGTATCCAGAAAAAGATCGGCAAGCCGATGGCGAGCCAGATGCTCATCGAGCTTCATCCGCGACGCAAACACGAGCCGGTGCGGCTCGACGCCACGGGCCCGGGCCTCTTTGCGCAGGTTCTCCTCGGCCAGCGCATTGTCCCGCAGCAACCACAGGACGCTTCCGGGGGCCAGGCACAACAGCCGCATCCAGATGTCGAACATCGGAGGCTGAATTTTGTAGCTAATGTTGAAGCAGCAGAACACGAACCCCTCCTGCGGCAGCCCGGCCTCGGCGCGCGTCGGCGCACGCTCGGCGATCCGTTTTTTCGAATCGTTCACCTGGTAGCTGCCCGGCAGATACACCGCCTTCTCCGTGTAGAACCCCTGGTGCTGCGGCGGCAAGATGAACTCATCGGCCAGGATGTAATCGATGAACCCCGCCCCCATCGTCCCAGGGTATCCGAGATAACTCACCTGGATCGGCGCCGAACGATGGGCGAGAATTCCCGGCCGGGAGCCCTTCGTGTAGCCCTTCAGATCGACGGCAATATCGACTTCCAGTTCCCGCAGCAGGTGCGCCACCTCGGCATCGCTCATCGCGCGCACGTCGCTGAATCGGCCGAAACTGCCGCTCACCCTCTTTCGCATTTCGCTGCCGTCGTCGGGACTGAAGGAGACGCCGATCGTCTCGAACCTCGATCGGTCGTGCAGCTCGAACAGGCCCGCGGCCAATTGCGCCGTCGCGTGTTCATGGAAATCCGACGACAGGTACGCCACCCGGATTTTATCGTGCCGGACCCTGCCGCTCCGATACGGCACCGGAAGACCTTCCGGAAGTGCGTCGGCGAGGTAATGCTCGGCACAGAGCTTTTGCTCATCGAGTTCCTGGCATGCGACAAGAAAAGCAAAGGGGTCCACGATCGACCGCCCTTCCCGCACGTGCCCTCGGAGGGTCTCCACGCGCGCGCCGCGTTCGTGCCAA
>DATHHS010000155.1:0-9681 GCA_035317085.1 Burkholderiales bacterium | reverse complement strand
CGACCGCCGAGAAGCGGCTTCCGACAAGGTCGCCGACCTGCCGCGGCCCGTCTGAGGTCATCACCCAAGTGTCGGCAGCTACGCACGGGTTCGTCGCCTCGATCGCTTCGCAGTAGTTGAGGTTATTGTCGAAGTTCATGCGGTCGATGAACAGGATCCCCGGCTCGGCGTGGTCGTAGGTGGATTTCATGATCTGATCCCACAGCTCGCGCGCGCGCGGCTTGGCATACACCCACAGGCCGTCTTCTCTTTGATACGCGCCGGCTGCAATCGCTTCCGCGTGCGGCTTCGCCTTGTGCGCGAGCTCGACTTCGCGGTCGGCTTCGACCGCCTGCATGAACGGATCGGTGACGCCGACCGAAACATTGAAATTCGAGAGATCGCCCCGGTCCTTGGCGTGGATGAATTCCTCGACGTCCGGATGGTCGCAGCGCAGCACGCCCATCTGCGCGCCGCGCCGCGCGCCGGCCGATTCCACCGTCTCGCAGGAGCGGTCGAACACGCGCATGTAGGACACCGGGCCCGACGCGCGCGAGCGCGTGCCCCTGACCTCGGCGCCCTTGGGACGGATGGCGGAGAAGTCGTAGCCCACGCCCCCGCCGCGACGCATGGTCTCGGCGGCTTCCTGCAAAGCGGTGTAGATGCCGGGCTTGCCGTCCACGACCTCCGAGATCGAGTCGCCCACCGGCTGCACGAAGCAATTGATGAGCGTCGCCTGCATCGGGATGCCGGCGGCGGAATTGATGCGGCCGGCGGGTATGAAGCCGGCTTCCATCGCTTCGTAGAAGCGCCGCTCCCAGTGCGCGCGCTTGTCCTCGCGCTCGGCCGCGGCGAGGGCGCGCGCCACGCGGGCCCTGACGTCCGCGATGGTCTGCTCCTTGTCCTTGGCGTATTTCTCGAGCAGCGCCTCGCGGCAGATCGGCTGGGCGGGAAGCGCGGCTTCGGCGATGGAGGTGAGCGATTCGTTCATGGTGTCCGGTGCGGTGAAGCCGGCTGGGGTTTGAAGCGGATACGGGACTGAAATTTTATACAGTTATCGGAGGAAATGGAACCCGCCGCGTGCCGGCGACAAGGCTTTGATTTTGCGCTGGAACGGAGCCAGACTGGCCCGAACCCGTATTCCGATCCCTTTACTATAATGCGGACTGAGCGGGCGGCCGGCGGCCTTGTCCGGATACCGCCCGGCCCCATATTCCGGAGAACCGGAGAAAAACCTCATGACAACCGACAGCAAGACAGTTCGCGAAGCCACCCGCGTCGTCACCGCGCACCGCCAGCGCGAAGGGGCGGGCTTCATCGTGCGGCGGCCCGTGCCCACGCCGGGACTGGACGTGGCCGATCCGTTCCTGCTGCTCGACGAGATGGGACCGGTCGACTACGGTCCCGGCGAGGCGGTCGGCGCGCCCGATCACCCGCACCGCGGTTTCGAGACCATCACTTACATGCTGGAGGGGGAGTTCGAGCACGAGGACTCGGCCGGCCATCGCGGCGTGCTCCGTCCGGGCGACGTGCAATGGATGACCGCAGGGGCCGGCATCGTGCATTCGGAGATGCCCTCGCAGCGGATTCGCGAGAAGGGCGGCCGCGTGCACGGCTTCCAGATCTGGGTGAACCTGCCCGCGAGCTTGAAGATGACGCGGCCGCGCTATCAGGAAGTCTCCGCGGGCAAGATTCCGGAAGCCGTGAGCGAAGACGGCCGTGCGCAGGTGCGCGTGATCGCGGGCGAGGCGCTGGGCGCGCGCGCCGTGATCGACACCTACATCCCGATCGTCTATCAGGATTGGAAGATCGCCGCCGGGGCGGACGTCACCGTGCCGCTGCCGCGCGAGCAGCAGGCGCTCGCCTACGTGTTCGAGGGCTCGGTGCTCGTCGGAAACGAGGGCCAGGAGATCCGCGACGGCCAGCTTGCGGTGTTCGGTGCGGGCGATGCCGTGCGCTTTCGCGGCGCGCCGGGCGCGGGCCGGCTGCTGCTTCTCGCCGGCGTTCCGATCGCGGAGCCCGTCGCCCGCTACGGTCCGTTCGTGATGAACACGCAACAGGAGATCATGCAGGCGGTGAGCGACTACCAGAGCGGCCGCATGGGAGAGATCACGCGCACCGCGGAAGTCCGCTGACGCGATCGCGCCGTGAGTCTTGACCCGCTGATCAGCCAGGTCGCGAAAGACTGGGAGTGGGTTTCCTTCCTCGCGCAGTATTGCGCCGGGCCCAACATCGGCAAGCCGGTCTGCCAGGAAGTCCGGTGGTGGGCGATCGGCATCGCGGCGTTCGCCGTCGCGATGGTCATCTGGTGGATACTCGGCAGGCTGTCGAAGGCCTACGGACGCCGGCATCATCGCAAGATGTCGGCGAAGGTCGCGGACGCCGAGACCATGGACAAATACCGGTGGTCCGGCCATGACGCCCCCGACGCGTTGACTTCAGCCGGGCAACGCTCCGCGAAGCCTTCCGGGAAAAAATGATCCGATGGAACTGTTGTCCAATCCCCAGGCCTGGATCGCGTTCTTCACCCTGACGGCGCTCGAGCTCGTGCTCGGCATCGACAACATCATTTTCATCTCCATCCTCGTGGACAAGCTGCCCGAGGCGCGCCGGGAGTTCGCGCGAAGGATCGGCCTCGCTCTCGCCATGTTCATGCGCATCGGGCTGCTGTTCCTGCTGGCCTGGATCAGCGGACTGATCGCGCCGCTCTTCACCGTCTTCCGGCAGGAGATTTCCGGACGCGATCTCATCATGATCGCGGGCGGCCTGTTCCTCCTGTGGAAGAGCACCATGGAAATCCACCAGCTACTCGAGGGCGAGAAGGGCGCGGCCTCGGCCGCCGTCCACGGCACGCTCTCCGGCGTGATCGTGCAGATCATGATCGTCGACATCGTTTTCTCCTTCGATTCGATCATCACCGCGGTCGGGATGGTCGACCGGGTCGAAGTCATGATCGCGGCGGTGATCGCCTCGGTGTTGCTGATGATGGCCTTCGCCGGCGGAATCGGGCGCTTCGTCTCGGCGCATCCCACGGTGAAGATGCTGGCGCTCGCCTTCCTCTTCGTGATCGGCGTCGTGCTGATCGCCGACGGCTTCGACCACCACGTTCCCAAGGGCTACGTGTACTTCGCGATGGCCTTCTCGGTCTGCGTGGAGATGCTCAACCTGCGCATGCGCAAGCGCGCGGCCCGGCCGGTCGAGTTGCGCGATCGCTACGCGCGGGAAGACGAATGAGAAGCTGCGGTTTCCAGGGAAGCTCTGACTCAGTCATCCCCGCGGAAGCGGGGATCCAGCAAGTCGTTCAGATTCCTGGATTCCCGCTTGGCCGTTCCTCGAAACTCGCCTTCGCTCGTTTTCGCGGGAATGACGAAAATGGGGGTTGTTCAGAGGTTCCCTAGGCGGGCGTCGCAGCGCCTTCCCTGAGGTACACCGGCAGATCGGTCGTCGGCGGGCGTGCGCCCGGCACCTGGTAGAAAAGATCGGCGACGAAACCGCGGTGGTAGGTGGTGTGGTTGACCACGTGGAGCAGGATCTCCGCGCGCGTCATCGTTCCCGGGTTGCCGCCGATGAGCGTGAAGCTCAGCTTTTCCCCGAGCGCGGCTTCGGACAGACCGTCGCTCCAGGCGATGTACCAGTCGTCGATCGCCCGTTGCTTCCGCCACAGCTCCTCGAGCGGCGGATGCCCCGGCGTATTGCGCGCCGTGAAACCGTGCTCCCGCCCTTCGAGATGCGCCTGCCAGATGAGATCGATGACGTAGTTGTGATTGAGCGTATGAACCATGTTCTTGAACAGGCTCTTGCGCTCCCGGATGGCTTCGCCCCCGGGCAGCGCGGCGACCGCATCGAAGGTGAGCCTGTTGGCCCAGGAGTTGTAACGCGTGAGCATGCGTGCGGCTTGCGGGGTAATCATCGCTTCCTCGTTCGGGCTTTCTTCCTTCAGACTTTCTTTGCCGGATTATGACATCGGCGCTGCGCCAGGCGGAGTCGGATTTGCATGAAAAGTTCCCGCTCGCCTTCGGCCTCGATGTTCATCGTTCTCCCTCGGATTCGCCTCTCGCGGGGAAACTCGGCAGAGTCTCCGCTCTCGTGTACCATGCCTTCTGACACAGGGCGGCGTCCGTGGTCGGGCGCACCTGACCACGCTATGACTTTGTAACCCATGATTTTATAACCATGGCAAGCGACGCAGCGATATCTTCGGGCACCTTGGCATTCGCGCAGGCGGCGGGCGCGGTGGAGAAATTTCTGGCTCACCGCGCGGTGCAGACCGCGGCGACGGTCGCGGCGCTGCTGTGGCTGTGCTGGGCACTCGCGCAGGGGACCTGGCGCGTGTTCCAGCCGGCCTCGCCTCCTGTGGCGCGCGCGGGCGGCGCGGAATCCTCCGATCTGCGGGCCCTCGCGGACGCGCATCCTTTCGGGCGCTCTCCCGCGAGAAGCCCGGTGTCCGAAGCGCGGGTCGCGCCCACCAATCTGAACATCACGCTGACCGGCGTCCTGATGCGGCCCTCGGGCGGGTGCGCGCTCCTCCTCGTGCAAGGGCAGCCCGAGTCGGTTTTTTGCGCACGCGACGAAGTGACTCCCGGCGTGCGCCTGGACACCGTGCAGCGCGACCGCGTCGTGATCGTACGCAACGGCGTTCGCGAAGCGGTGCTCATGAAAGACGCCGAAGCCGCCGCCGTGGTGATGGGCGCTCCACCGCCCATCGTTCAGTCGATGGGCGCCGATCGTCAGGTCGTCGACCGGCGCCAGCTGCAGAAGCAGCTCGGCCAACCGGAATTCCTCAGTCAAGCCTTGATCGTACCCAATCCCGGGGGCGGTTTCCTGGTGCGCCAGATCCAGTCGGGGAGCCTTTACGAGAAGCTCGGCCTGAAGCCGGGCGACATCATCCGCAACGTGAACGGCCAGCCGCTCACCAACATGGACGACGTGATGCGTCTCTACCAGCAGTTTGGCAGCGCCCAGCGCGTGCTCGTCGACGTGCAACGCCAGGGTCGCAGCGAGACGCTGTATTACGACATGCGCTGAAGACGCTCGCGCCTACCTTCCCTCCACTCTCCGCGCCGACATTCCCATCACCCTCCCATGAAAATCCGGTCCCCTCGCGCATTCGCCGCGCTCTTCTTCGCCGCCGCACTCGTTTGGACGGCTCACGCCGCTGCGCAAGCGCCGGATCCGGTGCCGCCATCGACCGAGCCCCAGGGCGGATCGCCCATGACGCCGGCCGCGCCCGCTGCACCGGCCGCTGCACCGTCGATCGCAGTGGTGCCGCGATCGGGTGAGGTGCTGCTCAATTTTCAGGCCGCGGATCTGCAGGCGGTGGTGAAGGCGGTGTCGCAGATGACCGGCCGCAACGTCCTGATCGACCCCCGGGTGAGGGGACAGGTCACTATCGTTTCGGCACGGCCGATGCCGGTCGAGGGCGCGTACCAGGTCTTTCTATCGGCCCTGAAAGCGCAAGGGTTCACCGCGGTCGAAGGACCCGGCGATACCGTGCGCATCGTCCCGGTCGCCGAGGCCAAGTCATCCGCGCCGGTCAACGATCAGGAATCACCGCCGCGCGGCGGCGAGCAAATCGTGACCCAGGTCGTCATCGGGCAGAACGTCGCGGTCTCGCAACTGCAGAACGTGCTGCGTCCGCTCATGTCGCCCACGAGCCAGCTCTCCATATACGATCCCGCAAACGCGCTGGTCATCACCGACTACGCCGACAACGTGCGGCGGCTGCTGCGCATCATCGACAGAATCGACAAGCCGGCGGGCACGGATGTGACCGTGATCCCCCTGGACAACGCCTCCGCGCTCGATGTTGCGGAACTGGTGGTGCGCCTCTCGGGATCGGTCACCGGCCCCGGGGGAGTACCGGGCCAGCCGCCGACGCAGATCGCCGCGGGCGGAGACCGCTTCTCGGTGGTGCCGGACACGCGCACCAACAGCCTGCTGTTGCGCTCGGACAATCCGGGGCGGATCGCGCAGCTGCGCTCGCTCATCGCGAAGCTCGACGTTCCGGCGCGCGTGATCGGCAGCACGCGCGTGATCTATTTGAAGAACGCCGAAGCCCCCAAGCTCGTCGAAGTGCTGCGCGGCATGTTGTCCGGCGCGGCGGCCGCCGCGCCCGCGGGGGCGCCGGGGGCCGCTCGCCCGGGCGGCGGCGCTGCGTCTTCGCTCATCCAGGCGGACGAGGCGACCAACTCGATCATCATCAACGCCTCCGACACTGTATACAACAACCTGCGCGCGGTGATCGAGCAGCTCGACGTGCGCCGCGCCCAGGTCTACGTCGAGGCGCTGGTCGCGGAAATGAACGCCGATCGCACCGACGAGCTCGGCATCCAGTGGGCGGCGGCGGGCCAGGTCGGCTCGCAAGTCGTCGGTGCCGCGGCCAATTTCCCCGGGGCCAACCCCAGTATCGCCAGCGCCATCGCGAGTCCTGCGACGGCCGCCGCCAGCGCCTCGGGCCTGCTGGTCGCCGTGCTCGGTAAAAAAGTCACGCTGGCCGACGGCACGACCGTGCAAAGCCTCGGGGCGCTCGCTCGCGCCCTGACGACGAATAACCTGGGGAACATCCTGTCGACTCCCAATCTGCTGACCCTGGACAACTACCAGGCGAAGATCGTCATCGGACAGAACGTGCCTTTCGTCACCGGCAGTTTCGCGTCGGCGACGACTGCCGCCACCGCGGGAGTGGCGGCGGTGAATCCCTTTCAGACGATCGAGCGCCGGGACGTGGGCCTCACCCTGCGCATCAAGCCGCAGATTTCCGAGGGCTCGACCATCCGCATGGAAATCTACCAGGAGGTTTCGGACATCGCGACGACGGTAACGGCCGGTGCGAGCGACCTCATCACCAACAAGCGCTCGCTCGAAACCAAGGTCATCGTGGATGACGGGCAGACCATCGTGCTCGGTGGGCTGATCCAGAACACCCTGAACGAAACCATGCAGGCCATTCCGCTGCTCGGAGAAATTCCGTTCATCGGCGCGCTGTTCCGCTTCAAGAGCATGGAGCGCAAGCGCACCAACCTGATGATCTTCCTGCGGCCGGTGATCATACGTTCGGCCGACGACGGTTATCGCGTGACGCAGGACCGTTACGAATATCTGCGCGGCTACACGCGCGGCGAAGGTCCGGAGCGCGAGAACATATACGACCGCATGGAGCCGGTGCTGCCGCCTCCTCCTAAGGAGCCCGCACGCGGACCCAACGCGGATTCCCCGGCCCTGGCGCCGAAGCAGCCCGATGCGGGCGCGACTCTGACACCGGCTGCCCCGGTGCTGCTGCAGAGGCAGCCCGATGCGGGCGCGGCTCCGGCGCCGGCCTCCCCGGTATCGCTGCCGAACCAGCCCGATGCGGGCGCGGCTCCGGCGCCGACGTCTCCGGCGTCGTCGCCGAACCCGTCCGATCCCGGCGCAGCTTCGGCACCGGCGAGGCCCTGACCGCATGGACATGTCCTCCGATCCCCTGCTGCCCAGCCCGAATATAGTCGAGCGCCTGCCCTACGCGTTCGCCAAGCGGCACGGGGTGATCAGCGCGCGCGAAGTGGAAGGCGGCTTCGAACTCTGGGTGTTGCCCGGGGTGCGCGCCGGCGTCCTTGCCGAGGTGCAGCGCACGCTCGGAGGCACGCTTGCGGTGAGGGAACTCTCCGCCGAAGCCTTCAATACCGCGCTCGCGCGCGCCTACGAACGCGGCGCCTCGCACGCCGCCGAGATCGTGACCGACATGGACGCGAACCCCGACCTCGTGGCGCTCGCCGAGAGCCTGCCCAAGGTCGCCGACCTCCTCGAGAGCGAGGACGACGCGCCTATCGTGCGCCTGATCAACGCCCTGTTCTCGCAAGCGGTGCGCGAGGGCGTCTCCGACATTCACATCGAGGCCTTCGACCAGCGCTCGGTGGTTCGCTTCCGCAGGGACGGGATGCTGCGCGACGTGATCGAGCCGCCGCAGGTGGTGCACGGCGTGATCGTGTCGCGCATCAAGATCATGGCGCGGCTGGACATCGCCGAGAAACGCCAGCCGCAGGACGGCCGCATCGCACTGCGCCTCGCCGGGCGATCGGTCGACGTGCGGGTTTCGATCCTGCCGACGGCTCACGGCGAGCGCGTGGTGCTGCGCCTGCTCGACAAGCAGGCGGGAAAGCTGACCCTCACCAGTCTCGGCATGGCGGACACGACGCTCGCCGGCTTGCGCGAGCTCATCCGCCAGCCGCACGGCATCCTTCTGGTGACCGGCCCGACCGGATCCGGGAAGACCACCACGCTCTACGCCGCGATCAGCCAGCTCGACGCGAAGAGCACCAACATCGTCACCGTCGAAGACCCGATCGAATACGACCTGGACGGCGTCGGGCAGACCCAGGTCAACCCGCGCATCGATCTCACTTTCGCGCGCGCGCTGCGCGCGATCCTGCGCCAGGACCCGGACGTGGTCATGATCGGCGAGATCCGCGACCTGGAGACCGCGCAGATCGCCGTGCAGGCGAGCCTGACCGGCCACTTGGTGCTCGCCACCCTGCATACCAACGACGCCGCCGGCGCGGTGGTGCGCCTGGTGGACATGGGCATCGAGCCGTTTCTCGTGGCCTCGAGCCTGCTCGGCGTGCTCGCCCAGCGGCTGGTGCGGCGCCTGTGTCCGAAATGCCGGCGCCCGCATGTCCCGGATGCCGCGGAGCGGCAGCTGCTCGAGAGCGGCGACGGCGGCGGCACCGATATCGCCTTGTTCACCGCGGCCGGCTGCGAAGCCTGCTCGTTTACGGGCTACCAGGGCCGCAGCGGGATTTTCGAGCTGCTCCTCATCGACGACGAATCGCGGCGCATGATCCACGACGGCTCCTCGGAGGCCAATCTGCGCGAACACTCGCGCAGCAGCGGCATGAAGGGCATGCGCGAGGACGGACTGCGCTGGGTGCGCGCGGGCGAAACCAGCCTCGAGGAAGTGCTGCGCGTGTCTCGCGAATGAGCCGGGAATGAGCCGGGAATGAATCGCGAATAGGGCACGAGCAGCCACCCATCGAGCATGTCGGGCTTCGAGTACAGCGCACTGGATGCGACGGGACGCGAGACGCGCGGCGTCATCGAGGCGGACACGGAGCGCCACGCGAGATCGGTCCTGCGCGACCGGGGCCTCGCGCCGCTCGTCGTCGAAGGCATCCGCCCCGCGGCGGCGCAATCGGGACTGCGCGAGCGCTTTGCGCGCCCGGGGCTGTCGCGCAAGGGATTGGCGCTCGTCACCCGCCAGTTCGCCACGCTGGTCGTGGCCGGGTTCACCATCGAGGAGTGCCTGAACGTGGTGATCGAGCAGAGCGAATCGGCGTCGACGCGCCGCCTGCTCGCAGCGGTGCGTGCGCGCGTGCTGGAGGGCCAGTCGCTCTCGCACAGCCTCGCCGACTACCCGACGGCGTTTCCGCAGATCTATCGCGCCATGATCGAGGCGGGCGAGCAGTCCGGCCGGCTCGGCGACGTGCTCGGGCGCCTCGCCGACTACACCGAGAGCCGCGAGAGCCTGCACGACAAGGTGATCTTCGCGTTCATCTATCCGGCCCTGGTGACGGTGGTGGCGTTTGCCGTGGTCGGGATCCTGCTCGTCTATGTCGTGCCGCAGGTGACGCGCGTCTTCTCCAATCTTGGCCAGGCGCTGCCGCTGGTGACGCGCATTCTCATCGCGATCAGCGATTTCGCGCGCGAGAGTGGAGTCTACGTTCTCGTCGG
>DATHHS010000154.1:0-54067 GCA_035317085.1 Burkholderiales bacterium | reverse complement strand
CTGGGCGCGGTGCTCGCGCTCTTCCTGATCGCGGTGATCTACGGCGCCTGGGGCCTGTCGGACCTGAAGCCGATCTTCGCCAGCACGCTCTCGGAATCGACCATGCTGATGATCATCGTCGGGATGTCGCTGCTGTATTCGTACGTGATGAGCTACCTGCACATCAGCCAGAGCGCGGCGGAATGGGTGGTGTCGCTGCACTTGTCGAAGTGGCTGCTGCTCGCCTCGGTGGTGGTCTTCGTCGTGGTGCTCGGCTTCTTCCTGCCGCCGGTCAGCATCATCCTGATGACGGCGCCGATCATCCTGCCGCCGCTGCGCGCCGAAGGCTTCGACCTGATCTGGTTCGGGGTGGTGATGTCGGTGGTGATGGAAATGGGCCTCATCCATCCGCCGGTGGGCCTCAACATCTTCGTCATCAACAAGATCGCCCCCGACATTCCTCTCGGCGACATCATCTGGGGGACGCTGCCGTTCGTATTCATCATGATGGCGGCGGTGGTGATCCTGTGCGTCTTCCCGGAGATCGCCACCTGGGCGCCCGATCATTTCATGGGCAAAGCGCTCCGCCGCTGACGCAAGGCTAGTCGCCCTGCAGGTTGGCCGCCTTGATGACCTTCACGGTGTTCGCCTGGTCCTGCAAGAGGAACTTGCGGAAGTCATCGGGCGAGCCTTCGAATATCTCCGCTCCCTGCTTGGAGAGCCCGTCTTTCACTTCGGCGAGGGCGAGCGTCTTCGCCAACGCTGCGTGCAGCCTGTCGACGATAGTCTGCGGCGTGCCCTTCGGTGCGACCAACCCCGCCCAGCCGCTGTAGTCGTAGCCGGGAACGGTGTCGGCCACCGGCGGAATGTCGCCGAGCATCGCCGAGCGGCGCGGCAGACTGTGCCCGATGGCGCGCAGCCTGCCGTTCTTGACGAAGGGCATCACCGCGGGCGCCGGCGTGAAAGTCCAGTGCGTCTGGCCGGCCACCACCGAGTTGACCGAGGGCCCGCCGCCCTTGTGCGGCACGACGAGCGATTCGAAATTCGCCATCGTCATGAGCAGCACCCCGGAGAGATGGCTCTGGGAGCCCACGCCCGCCGAAGCCATGTTGATGGTCGCGCGGTTCGCCCGGGCGTACTCGATCAGGTCCTTCACGCTCTTCACCGGCAGATCCGGATGGACGACGAGCACGTTCGGCGTGACAGCAAAGCTCCCGATGTGCTCGAAGTCCTTGACCGCATCGTAGGGGACATTCTTCTTCAGGAGCGGCGCGATCAGCATCGAGCCGTTCGAGGCGCAGATGAGGGTGTAGCCGTCGGGCTTCGCGTTCTTGCCGGCCTCGATGCCGATCAGGCCGCCGGCGCCGTCGCGGTTCTCGACGAACACCGGCTGGCCCAGCGTGTCGCCGAGCTTCGCGGCGACGATGCGGCTCATGGTGTCGATCGAGCTGCCGGGCGCATTCGGCACCAGCATCTTCACCGCGCGATTGGGAAAATCCTGTGCCGGCGCGGCAGCCCAGACAAGCATCGCGGCAAATCCGCAGACCGCGGACAAAAGTTTCCTGATCATCTCCTTCTCCCTGAAGCTTGCCGCTTGAGTCCCTAGTAGGATCTCGGCAGGTGCAGCACGTGCTCCGCGATATAGCAGAGCACGAGATTGGTCGAGATCGGCGCGATCTGGTACAGGCGCGTCTCGCGGAACTTGCGCTCGACGTCGTATTCCTCGGCAAAGCCGAAGCCGCCGTGGGTCTGCAGGCACATGTCGCCCGCCTGCCAGGAGGCTTCCGCCGCGAGCTGCTTCGCCATGTTCGACTCCGGCCCGCAGGGCTTGCCCTGCTCGTAGAGCGCCGCCGCGTGCTCGACCATGAGCGCGGCGGCCTCGGTCGCCATGTAGGCGCGCGCGATCGGAAACTGCACGCCCTGGTTCTGGCCGATCGGCCGGCCGAAGACCTTGCGCTCGTTGGCGTAAGCGGTCGCTTTCGCGAGAAACCAGCGCGCGTCGCCGATGCACTCGGCGCCGATCAGGATGCGCTCGGCGTTCATGCCGTCGAGGACGTAGCGGAAGCCTTTGCCTTCCTCGCCGACGAGATTCTCGGCCGGCACTTCGAGGTTGTCGAAGAAGACTTCGGTGGTGGCGTGGTTGATCATGGTGCGGATCGGGCGGATGGTGAGCCCGTGCCCGAGCGCGGCTTTCATGTCCACGATGAACACCGACAGGCCGTCGGTCTTCTTTTGTCCCTCATCGCGCGGCGCGGTGCGCGCGAGAAGGAGCATCAGGTCGGAATGCTCGGCGCGCGAAGTCCAGACTTTCTGCCCGTTGATCACGTAGCGCTCGCCTTTGCGGACCGCGGCGGTGCGAATCGATGAGGTGTCGGTGCCGGCCGAAGGCTCGGTGACGCCGAAAGCCTGAAGGCGCAGCTCGCCCTTTGCGATCTTCGGCAGGTATTTCCTTTTCTGCGCCTCGCTGCAGTGACGCAGCACCGTCCCCATGGTGTACATCTGGGCGTGGCAGGCGGCCCCGTTCGCGCCGGATCGCTGGATCTCCTCCAGAACGGCCGCGGCCGCGCTGAGCTTGAGGCCCGCGCCGCCGTACTCCTCGGGAATGAGGCAGGAAAGCCAGCCCGCCTCGGTGAGCGCGCGCACGAACTCGGTCGGGTAGCGCCGCTCGCGGTCGGTCTCGCGCCAGTATTCCATCGGGAAGGTGGCGCAGAGCTTCGCCACGGCATCGCGAATTTCGCCCAGATCGTGCTCGCGGACTGACATTTCTCAACAGGTTATCATAGCGGCCACGCCGATCCGCAACCCGACTCCACCATGCCCCACGTTCCCGCCTCCACCGCGCTTTCGCGCTTTCGCATTCTCGATCTTTCGCGCGTGCGCGCCGGGCCCACCTGCGTGCGCCAGTTCGCCGATTTCGGCGCCGACGTGATCAAGATCGAAACGCCGCCGAGCGTCGAGAGCGAAACCATGGGCGGGCCGCGCCACGGTCCGGACTTCCAGAACCTGCACCGCAACAAGCGCGCGATTACGCTCAATCTCAAGGAAAAGGAGGGCGTCGCGATCTTCATGAAGCTGGTGAAGACGGCCGACGTCGTGGTGGAGAACTACCGTCCCGACGTGAAGGTTCGGCTGGGCATCGACTACGAGTCGCTGAAGAAGGTCAACCCGCGCATCATCCTCGCGAGCATTTCGGGCTTTGGCCAGGACGGACCCTACCGCGACCGGCCGGGCTTCGATCAGATCGCGCAAGGCATGGGCGGGTTTATGTCAATTACAGGGTTCCCCGGACAAGGCCCCGTTCGCGCGGGCACCGCGATCGCGGATATCTCGGCGGGCCTTTTCGCGGCACTCGGGATCATGACGGCGCTGCTCGAGCGCGAGAAGTCCGGGCAAGGACAGTGGGTGCAATCGAATCTTCTGATGTCGCAGATCGCGCTGCTCGATTTCCAGGCGGCGCGCTATCTGATGACGGGCGTGCCTCCCGGACAGGCGGGCAACGACCATCCGACCAGCATGCCCACCTCCGCTTACAAGACGAAGGACGGCTATATGAACATCGCCGCCACGGGCGAGCCCATGTGGCGCCGCGTCTGCGAGGCGCTCGGCCGCCCGGACATGTTGGAGAATCCCGACTTCAAGGGCGAGCAGAACCGCTCCAAGAACCGTGTCGCGCTCAACGCCGAGATCAACAAGGCGCTCGCCTCGCGCACGACCGCGGAGTGGATCGCGGCCTTGAGCACGGCGAGCGTCCCCTGCGGACCGATCTACACCATAGACAAGATGTTCGAAGACCCGCAGGTGCGCCACATAGGCGCCGCGGTGAGCGTGAAAAGCGCGAAGCTCGGGGAGATCCGCATCGTCAACCAGGCGGTGACGCTTTCACGCACTCCGGCGAGCCTCGCGACCGCGCCGCCGGAACTGGGCGAGCACACCGCTGAAGTTCTCGAAGAGCTGGGATACGACGAGGCCAGGATCGAGGAGCTGCGGAAGAAGAAGGTTGTATAGGGTGCCTCGCCCCCGGCAGTAACGGCTACAGGAGAATCCATGTCCAAGGGTTACTGGATCGCGCGCGTCGATATCGCCGATCAGGAAAAGTACAAGGCCTACATCGCGGCCAATGCCGAACCGCTGAAGAAGCATGGCGCCCGCTTCCTGGTACGGGCCGGCCGGTTCGAGAATCCCGAGGGCACGAGCCGCAGCCGCAACGCGGTGATCGAATTTCCGACCTATCAGGCGGCGCTCGACTGCTGGAAGTCGCCTGAATACCAGCGGGCGATCAAGCTGCGCAAGGACGTTTCCACCATCGATCTCGTCATCATCGAGGGGTACGACGGCCCGCAGCCCGGTTGACGGCCCTGTCTCTCAAAAGCTCCCGGAAGCGTTTTTCCGCCCGTTCCTCGGCCATACACGGCCGCGGCGTCTTCGCCTTGCAGTCCATCCGCAAAGGCGCCCGCGTCATCGAGTACACCGGCGAGCGCATCAGCCACCGCGAAGCCGATCGCCGCCATACCGCGGCGCGGTCGTTGCACACCATGCTGTTTATCGCCGACAAGAAAACGGTGATCGATGCGACTCGCGGTGGAAATTCAGCGCGCTGGATCAATCACTCCTGCAATCCCAACTGCGAGGCGGTGGACGACGATGGGCGAATCTACATCGAGGCAATCCGGGATATTCGTCAGGGCACGGAATTGACCTACGATTACAACCTGCTTCTGGAAGAGCCACATACGCCTGCCGCGAAGCGCGAATATTCCTGCCATTGCGGGGAGCGGCGCTGCCGCGGCACGCTGCTCGGAAAGAGGCGGTGAAGTGCAATGCCGGCGAAATCGCCTGTTACTTGCCTTTGAACTGCGGCTTCTGCTTGGCGAGAAACGCCTTGACGCCGATCCTGAAGTCCTCGGTGTCGTAGCAGGCGTAGGCCTCGTCGCGCTCGGTCTTGGTGGGCGGGCGCGGACTGGCGAGACGCCGCGCGAACTTCTTGTGCCAGCGCGCCGTCAGCGGCGCGCCTTCGGCGATGCGGCGCGCGGCGCTCATCGCTTCTTCCTCGACCTTGTCATCGGGTACCACGCGATTCACCAGGCCCTTGTCTTTGGCTTCCTCCGCGCCGATCACGCGGCCTTCGAGCAGTATCTCCAGAGCGACGGCGCGGCCGACGAGATCGATCAGCCCTTTCATTTCGCCGAAGCCGACGACGAGGCCAAGGTTCTTGATCGGAATGCCGAAGCGGCTAGACGTTCCGCAGATGCGCAGGTCGCATTGCGAAACGACCTCGAGGCCTCCCCCGACGCAGACACCGTGGATCATGGCCACGATCGGGTGCCGGCAACGGGCGAGCGCGCCCATCGTCGCCTCGAGCACCGCGCCGTATTTCTTCCCGCTCTTCGCGTTGTTGCGCGTCGTCTCGAATTCGGAGATGTCCGCGCCCGCGGCAAAGGCCTTGTCGCCTGCGCCCCGTATCACGATGCAGCGCAGGCGTTTGTCCGCGTCGAGCTCGCGCATCGCTTCGCCCAGCCTTTTCCACGAACCGAGGCCAAGCGCGTTCAGCTTGCCCGGATTGCTGAGCGTGAGGGTGGCGATATCGCCTTCGCGGGCGAGAAGGATTTCCCCGGACATGAAGTTCCTATGCCGCCGTTCTGGCGAGGGTGCTCCGCACCCGGCCGAATGCACGGCCGATCAGCGGCCAGAACAGGAGCAGGAGCGCGAGCGTGGTGATCGAGCCGACCAGGCCGTTCGACCAGAACACGCGCAGATCGCCCGCCGCCCCGATCATCGAGAGGCGAAAGGAATCCTCGGCGCGGTTGCCGAGCACCAGCGCCAGCGTGAACGGAGCGAGCGGAATGCCGATTTTCTTGAACACGTAGCCGACGACGCCGAAGATGAGCATCAGCCAGATGTCGAACATGGCGTTCTGGATGGCGTAGGCGCCGATCGCGCAGGACACCACGATCATCGGCGCGATCGCCGCGAAGGGCACGCGCAGGACGGCGGCGAACAGCGGCACGGTCGAGAGCACGAGCACCAGACCGACCACGTTTCCGAGGTACATCGAGGCGATCAGCCCCCAGACGAAATTCTTGTGCTCGACGAAAAGGAGAGGCCCCGGGTTGAGTCCCCACACCATCAGGCCGCCGAGCAGGATCGCGGCCGTGCCCGAGCCGGGAATGCCGAGCGCGAGCATCGGCAAGAGAGCGGAGGTGCCGGAGGCATGCGCCGCGGTCTCCGGCGCGAACACGCCTTCGATGCGGCCCTTGCCGAAGGAATCCTTGTCCTTGGAAAAGCGCTTGGCGAGGTTGTAGCTCATGAAGGAGGCCGCGATCGCTCCGCCCGGCGTGATGCCGAGCCAGCATCCGATGATCGAGGAGCGCAGCAGAGTCACCCAATACCGCGGCAACTCCTTCCACACCTTCAGCACCACGCGCAGGCTGATCTTGGCGGCATGGCCGCGCAGCGCGAGACGCTCCTCCATCGTCAGCATGATTTCGCTGATGCCGAAGAGGCCGATAACCGCGACCAGGAAGTTGACGCCGCGCAGGAGATCGTCCGAACCGAAGGTCATTCGCAACTGACCGGAAACGGTGTCCATGCCGACACCGGCGAGCAGGAGGCCGAGCGCCATGGAAATGACGGTCTTGTGCTTCTGCTCGCGCCCCAGGCCGATGAAGGAGCAGAAAGTGAGTAGATAGACCGCGAAGAATTCCGGCGGCCCGAATCGCAGCGCGAACGAGGCGATGCCGGGCGCGAGGAAGGTGATCAGCAGCACCGCGACGAACGAGCCGATGAAGGACGAAGTGAACGCCGCAGTCAGCGCCTCCGCCGCTCTGCCCTGCTGCGCCATCGGATAGCCGTCGAAGGTCGTCGCCACCGACCAGGCTTCGCCCGGAATGTTGAACAGGATCGAGGTGATCGCGCCGCCGAAGAGGGCTCCCCAGTAGATGCAGGAAAGCATCACGATCGCGGAGGTCGGATCCATGGTGAAGGTGAGCGGCAAGAGGATCGCGACGCCGTTCGGTCCGCCCAGGCCCGGCAGCACGCCGACGAAAATGCCGAGAATCAGGCCGACCATCATCAGCGCGAGCGTCTTCCAGGTCAGCAGGACGCTGAAACCGTAAATCAGAAGGCCGAAAGCCTCCACGTCAGTGGCCGAACAGGGCTTCGAGCGGCCCCTTAGGCATGATGACGTCGAAGGCGAGCTCGAAGGTGACGAACATGATGAGCGAGAAGAGAAACGCCGTGAGCAGCGATTTCCACGGCGAGATGCGTCCTACGAGCACCATGAAGCCTGCGATCAAAAGGAAGCTCGCCACGTAGAGTCCGAGCCATTGCGTCAGGAAGCAGAACAGCAGGGTCGGGGCGAATACCTGCAGCACGCGCCGCAGCTGCGCGCGCGTGACGAAGGTTTCGCTCGCTTCCTTCCGCGCGATGAATTCCTTGGCGAGACCCCAGAAGCAGGCCCCGGCGAGGATGACCGAGAGATAGAACGGGAAGTAACCGGCCTGCGGGCCGGTCGCATCCCATCCCATGCCGGTGCGCCAGTTGTCGAACGCCAGCAGCCCGGCAAGCGCGAGCAGTAGCAGCGAGACCACGATTTCGATGGCGCGATGGCTGGCCACCGCCGGCGAGTCACTCGCCGGCGCGGTCGGGTCTTCGACGACGATTTCGGCTTCAGGTTTTGGCATTCGCGCCGCCCCTCCTTGTCCGAGGAGGGGAAACCCCTAGTTCGCGACGAAGCCCGCTTCGGTCATCAGGCTCTTGTTGAGCGCGTCGTCTTCTTCCAGGAATTTCAGCATGTCCTTGCCCGTGAGGAAGACGGGCTTCAAGGCCTGCTTCTCCATGTAGTCCTTGTACTCCGAGGTCCCCGTGAGCTTCTTGAAGAGATCAACGTAGAACGCGGTCTCCTCGGGCGTCACCTTGCCGGGAAGGAACATGGCGCGCAGCATCAGGTACTGCACATCGACGCCTTCATCCTTGCAGGTGGGAATGTCGTTCCAGGACTGCGTGTCGGTGACCTTGGTCTTGTACTGGATGCGCTCCTTGTCGAACACGCACAGCGCGCGCACCTGGCCGGCGCGCCAGACTTCCAGGTTCTCGGAAGGGTTGTTGACGTTCGACGCCGTGTGATTGCCGACCAGCTGCGTCGCCGCTTCGCCGCCGGACTTGTAGGGTAGGTAGGCGAATTTCGCGCCGGTTTTCTTTTCCAGAAACACCGTGAGGACGTGGTCTTCGCGCTTGGAGCCCGTGCCGCCCATCTTGAACTGCGGATTGGCGGTCTTGGCGGCTGCGATGAATTCCTTCACGTTTTTGTAGGGCAGCGTGGTGTTGTCCCACAGCACGAACTGGTCGAGCGCGATGACCGACACCGGGGTGAGCTCGCGCCAGTTGAACGGGATCTTGGCCGACAGCGGCAGCATGTAGATGAGCGAATAGGCGATCAGCACCTTGTGCGGGTCGCCTGAGCCGCTCTTCATGTAGATCAGCGCCTCGGCGCCCGACGCGCCGCCTTTCAGTGACACCACCATCGGCTGCTTCATCAGGTTGTTCTTCTGAATGGCGGCCTGCATCATCCGCGCCATCTGGTCGGAGGCGCCGCCCGCGCCCGCGGCGACCACGATTTCGACCGGCTTGGTCGGCTCCCACGCGACAACGGGCGCCGCCGTCAGCGCCAACAACACGAGCGTGCTGCATTTAGCGAATTTCATGACTCCTCCTAAAAAAAGCCCCGCGCGTATTTGTCCAACAGGTCCGCGGATGCCAAAAACGGATTCGGAACTCCGAACTTCCTCAGGCTGCCTTGCGCGGGGCCGCCCGCGCGCTTTCGGTAAGGTGATCGAGCGCCGCGAGCACGCCGCCTTTTTTGTGCGGCACCCCGGCGAGCGCAAACCCCATCTCCACGCCGGCCAGCGTGCCGGCAAGCGTCAGATCGTTGAAGTCGCCGAGGTGCCCGATCCGAAAAACCTTTCCCGCGAGTCTTCCCAGACCGGTACCGAGCGACATGTCGTAGGCTTCGAGGATGATCTTGCGCAGCGCGTCGGCGTCGTGGCCGGCGGGCATCATCACCGCGGTGAGCGAGTTCGAATACTCCTCGGGCACGGCGCACAGGATCTCGAGGCCCCAGGCGCGCACCGCGCGCCGCGTGCTTTCCGCGTGACGCGCATGGCGGGCGAAGACATTCTGCAGGCCTTCTTCCTTCAGCATCGCGAGCGATTCGCGCAGGCCGTAGAGGAGGTTGGTCGCCGGCGTATAGGGGAAATAGCCCGTCTTGTTGTTGGACAGCATCTCCTCCCAGTTCCAGTACGCGCGCGGCAACTTCGCCGACTGCGAGGCCTTGAGTGCCTTCTCGCTCACACAGTTGAAGGAGAGGCCGGGCGGCAGCATCAGACCCTTTTGCGAGCCGGCCACCGTGACGTCCACGCCCCACTCGTCGTGGCGGTAGTTGATCGAGGCCAGCGAGGAAATCGTGTCGACCATGTAGAGCGCGGGATGTTTTGCCGCGTCGATGGCCTTGCGTATCGCGCCGATCCGGCTTACTACGCCCGTCGAAGTCTCGTTGTGCACCACGCACACGGCCTTGACCCGGTGCTCGCGGTCCTCTTTCAGCTTGCCTTCGACCGCCGCCGGATCGACGCCGCGGCGCCAGTCGGTCGGGACGAGGTCCACGGAGATGCCGAGCCGCGCCGCCATCTTGTTCCACAGGCTCGCGAAATGGCCGGTCTCGAACATGAGCACGCGGTCACCGGCTGAAAGCGTGTTGACGAGTGCAGCCTCCCACGCGCCCGTGCCCGAGGCCGGGTAGATCACGACGGGTTGGCGGGTCTGGAAAACGGCTTTCAGGCCTTCGAGTATCTCCAGGCCCATGCGTCCGAATTCCGGACTGCGATGGTCCATGGTGGCGTTGTCGATCGCGCGCAAAACGCGGTCCGGAACGTTGGTCGGACCGGGGATTTGAAGGAAATGGCGTCCGCTTCTATGGGGCATGGCGTGCTCGCGTGGTCTTTCCGGACGGCTAGTTTATCGGAAAAGCGCCCCGCCCCCATGATTTGGCTCAAGGCTGCGGTATCATGGCGCCACGCGCGATCCGTCCGGCATTTGAAGGAAATTCCCCATGGCACTTGCCATCGATATTGTCTCCGACGTGGTCTGCCCGTGGTGCTACATAGGCAAGCGCCGGCTGGAAGCGGCTCTTGTCCTGTACCGCGAGCGCAATCCGGGAGCGCCGGAGCCCGAGATCACCTACCACCCCTTCGAGCTGAACCCGGACATTCCGCGTGAAGGCATCCCCCGCGCCGATTACATCGCGAAAAAATTCGGGGCGCGCGGCTACAGCGCCCACGATCGCCTGGTGCAGGCCGGCGCACAGCTTGGGATCCCCTTCGCTTTCGACAAGATAGAGCGCCAGCCCAACACGCTCGCCGCCCACGCGCTGATCGAGTGCGCGCGCCTGCACGGGGTTCAGCCCGCGGTCAAGGAGGCCTTGATGGAGGCCTACTTCGTCGACGGCCTGGACCTCACCGATACGCAGACCCTGGTTCGTGTCGCGGAGCAGGCCGGCCTTGACCGCAAGGAGGCCGAAGCCGCCATTGCCGACGAGGATCTGCGCCGCAAGGTGAGCGAAGAAGAGGAAAAGGCGCGCCGGATGGGCGTGCAGGGCGTTCCTTTCTTCATCCTCAACAAGCGCCTCGCCGTCGAGGGCGCGCAACCGCCCGAAGCGCTGCTCGAGGCGATGCTCGAAGCCGAGAAGGAATCCGCGGCCGCCTGAAGCCGCTTTCCTGATCTGGCGATGGATCGCGCACCCTCCAGCGTCCACACCGTTTCGTTCCATCCGCGCACGGGCGACAGCGCGCTCGCTGCGCGCCTGAGGCGCGAGGTGGAAGGCGAGGTTCTTTTCGATGCCGCGAGCCGCGGCCGCTATTCGACCGATGCTTCCATCTACCAGATCGATCCCGTGGGCGTGGTGGTGCCGAAAAGCGAGCGCGATGCGCAAACGGCATTGCGGATCGCGATTGAAGAAGGCGTTCCGGTTCTGCCGCGAGGCGCGGGCAGCTCGCAGTGCGGCCAGACGGTCGGCGCCGCGCTGGTCATCGACCACAGCAAGTTTCTCAACAAGATCGTTTCCTTCGACAAGGAAGCTGCGACCGCGGTAGTGCAGCCCGGGGTCGTGCTCGACACGCTGAACGCTCACCTGCGCTCGCACGGACTGTGGTTTCCGGTGGACGTGTCCACCAGCGCGCAGGCGACCCTGGGCGGCATGGCCGGCAACAATTCCTGCGGCTCGCGCTCGATCCGCTACGGCAACATGGTGCACAACGTGCTCGGCATCGACGCGCTGCTCGCCGATGGCTCGGAATTTCATTTCGGCGCGGTGCCGGCGGACGTCTCGCGGCTGTCGGGGCCGGCCGGCTATGTCGGGCTGGCAAAAAAGATCCGCGACATCGCCGAGCGCGAAGCCGGGGAAATCGAAGCGCGCTGGCCGAAAGTGCTGCGGCGAGTACAGGGCTACAACCTCGACATGGTGGTGCCGCGGGGGGAGTGGAATTTTGCGCAGCTGCTGGTCGGCTCCGAAGGCACGCTCGCGTACTCGAAGAGGATTCATCTCAAGCTCTCGCCGCTGCCCAAGGCAAGGACGCTGGGCGTGTGCCATTTCGCGAGCTTCCGCCGCGCGATGGAAGCTCCGCAACATATCGTGAAGCTCGCGCCGACCGCGGTGGAGCTGGTCGACCGCACCATGATCGGCCTTGCGCGCGGCAACGCGGCGTTTCGCGCCACGGTCGAGAAATTCATCAAAGGCGATCCGGACGCGATCCTGCTGGTCGAGTTCGCCGGCGAGGAGCGCGGGGAGCAGCTGGGAAAACTCAAGCAGCTTACCGAACTGATGGCGGATCTCGGCCATCCGGACAGCGTCATCGAGATCACCGATGCGACGCTGCAGCGCGAAGTGTGGGAAGTAAGAAAGGCCGGCCTCAACATCATGATGTCGATGAAAGGCGACGGCAAGCCCGTCTCCTTTATCGAGGACTGCGCCGTGCCGCTGGAAAACCTCGCCGAGTACACCGATCTCCTCACGCAGGTGTTCCGCAAGCACGGCACGGAAGGGACCTGGTACGCCCACGCTTCGGTGGGCACGCTGCACGTGCGGCCGGTGCTCAACATGAAGGAAGACGGCGCGAAAAAGATGCGCGCGATCGCCGAGGAAGCCTGCGCGCTCGTCAAGAAGTACAAGGGCGCCGCCTACTCGGGCGAACACGGCGACGGGCTGGTGCGTTCGGAATGGATCGAACCTATTCTCGGGTCGCGGCTCACGCGCGCGCTCGAGGAGATCAAGGACCTCTTCGATCCGAAAGGGCTGATGAACCCGGGCAAGATCGTGCGGCCCTCGAAGCAGGACGATCGCAGCCTGCACCGGTTCAAGCCTGGCTACGCCGCCCGGCCGATCGAAGCGGCGCTCGACTGGAGCGAGTGGACCGTGCCGGGCGCGTCAAGCCAGGGCTTCGCCGCCGCGGTGGAGATGTGCAACAACAACGGCCACTGCCGCAAGTTCGACGCGGGCACCATGTGCCCGTCGTTTCGCGCGACCGGCGACGAGCGGCATCTGACGCGCGGCCGCGCCAATTCGCTGCGCCTTGCGCTCTCCGGCCAGCTGGGGCCCGATGCGTTCACGTCGGAGGAGATGTACGAGACGCTCGATCTGTGCGTGTCCTGCAAAGGCTGCAAGCGCGAGTGCCCGACCGGCGTGGACATGGCGAAGATGAAAATCGAGTTCCTCCATCACTATCATCGCAGGCACGGCTACTCGCTGAAGGACAGGCTGGTTGCGTTTCTGCCGCGCTACGCGCCCTGGGCGATGCGCGTCGCGCGCCTTAGCAATATGGCGCAGGGGCTGGGCAAGCGCTGGGTGGGTTTTGCGGCAAAACGCTCGCTGCCGAAGTGGTCCGGCGACGCTTTTTCGCATTCGCTGCGCCGGTGGACAAGCGCGGGAAAAGCCGGCGAAGTGGTCCTGTTGGTCGATACCTTCAATAATTACTTCGAACCCGAGAACGCGCGCGCCGCGCTCGCGGTGCTCGATCGCGCCGGCTACGGCGTCCACATCGCCCGCGCCGCCGGGAGTTCTCGTCCCCTGTGCTGCGGCCGGACCTTTCTCGCGGCCGGCATGCTGGAAGAGGCCAGGGCGGAGGCGCGGCGCATGCTCGCCGCGCTCAAGCCCTACGTCGAGCGCGGAGTGCCCGTCATCGGGCTCGAACCTTCCTGCCTACTGACGCTGCGCGATGAATTCAAGGCGATGCTCCCCGGAGCCGACACCGACGCGCTCGCGCGGCAGGCGCTGCTCTTCGAGGAGTTTCTCGCGCGCGAGCACGCGGCGGGACGGCTTGCGCTCAAGCTCAAGCCGCTTCCCGAAAAACGCGCGCTGGTGCATGGCCATTGCCATCAAAAGGCCTTCGGCGTCATGGCGGCGGTGCAGCAGACGCTTGCGCTGGTGCCGGAGCTCGCGATCGAGACGGTCGAGTCCTCCTGCTGCGGCATGGCGGGCAGCTTCGGCTACGAGGCCGACCACTACGATGTCTCCATGAAAATGGCCGAGGCTGCGCTCCTGCCGAAGGTGCGCCTGGCGGACGGCGAGACGATCATCGTCGCCGACGGCACCAGTTGCCGCCATCAGATCGCCGACGGCGCGGCGAGAGAAGCCGTTCATGTCGCGCGAGTGCTGGCCCGCGCGCTTGCCTAGAAGCCAAGGCTCCCGATGATCCTCGAAGGCGCGCAGGCGACGCTTGCCCTTGCGCCGATCGCTTTCGCGGGCGGCCTGATCCAGGGATTGACCGGGTTCGGTTCGGCGCTCGTCACGATTCCGCTCGCCACGTTTTTCGTTCCGCTGCCCTTCGCGCTCGCCGTGTTTGCGATCGTCGACTTCGCGAACGGCTTGCGCCTGGGCCTGGAAAACCCGCGCAACGCGGTTCTCGGAGACATCGCGCGCATGGTTCCGCTCATGATCGCGGGGATCGTCACCGGTACGACGCTGCTCGTCAACCTGCCGCGCAACGCGTCGCTCATCGCGCTCGGGATTTTTACGCTGGGCTATGCGCTCTACAGTCTCACGCGGCGCGGGGCGCTCGCCACGGTGAACCGCAACTGGGCGTACTTCGCCGGATTCTGCGGCGGTCTCTCGGGAACGCTGTTCGGCGCGGGCGGCCCGCCTTACGCGATCTATCTCTCCCATCGGCCCCTGAGCAAAGAGCAATTCCGCGCGACCATGACGCTGACCACGATCTTCAGCATCGGGCTGCGGCTCATCGCGTTCACGGTGACGGGACTGCTGATGCAGGACGGCGTGTGGATCGCCGCCGCTGCGGCGATTCCGGCGGGACTGTTCGCGATCTACTTCGCGTCGAAGATTTTCCGCGCGATTTCGCGCGAGGCGGTGATGCGGGGAGTGGCGGTGCTGCTGCTCGCGAGCGGCGCGTCGCTCATCGTGCGCGGGCTCGGCTGATCAATCCGAGCGCGGGTCAGGCTTTCAGGCGGGGATATCGGGATCGAGCTGTCTCTCGATCCAGGATATCTGGTCCTTGAGGAGGAGCTTGCGCCGCTTCATGCGCGTGAGGGCCAGTTGATCGTGGGAAGGTTCGTCCGAAATCTGGTGGATGGCCGCATCCAGGTCCCGGTGTTCGAGTTCCAACTCGTGCAGCCGTTGCCTCATCTGAGCGTGCATCTTTTCATCCCCCGCTTCGACCATGGCGCTTTCATTTTAGACCTTTTGGGATTTACGCCAAGTCCAGGCGAGCATGCCGATGCCAAGCAGGATCATGGGCAGCGACAGCCACTGGCCCATGGACAGGTTGAGCGCAAGAAGTCCAAGAAAATCATCGGGCTCGCGAAAGTATTCGGCCGCGAACCGGAATCCCCCGTAACCCAGCAGAAACGCACCGGACACCGCTCCCGCGGGCCTTGGTTTTGACGAATAAATCCAGAGAATCGCGAACAGGAGCACCCCCTCCATGGCGAACTGGTAGAGCTGCGAGGGATGGCGCGGGAGCGGTCCCGCGCCTTGGAAGAGCATTCCCCAGGGCACATCGGTGACGCGGCCGGGAAGCTCGCCGTTGATAAAATTGCCGATCCGCCCCGCGGCGAGCGCGAGCGGGGCCAGGGGCGCAAAGAAATCCATGACCTCGATCCAGCGCAGCTCGTGCTTTCGCGCGACCCACCAGATCGCAAGGAGCACGCCGAGAAACCCTCCGTGGAAGGACATGCCGCCGTGCCAGACCTCGAGAATCTCCAGCGGATGGAGGAAGTAATACGAGGGCTTGTAGAAGAGCACGTAGCCGAGCCTCCCCCCCAGCACCACGCCGAGCACGCAGAAGAACAGCAGATCATCGAGAATCGCGACGGTGATGCGCCCCGACATTGCGCGCGCGATGCGCAAGCGCCCGAGCCCGTAGGATATGGCGAAGCCGACGAGATACATGAGCCCATACCATCGGATCGCTATCGGGCCGAGCGAGATCGCGACCGGATTGAAGTTCGGGTGGACGAGCATGAGAGGCCTCTGGCGCGCTTTCAAGTAAAATGCAGTCGAAGCGTAACTGATTTTCCGCTTTCTTTCTGCATCCGGAGTTTTTTCCATGGCGGACAACTGGAGAAGCAAGACCATTACCCACGGCGACGCTCGCTCGCCCAACCGCGCCATGCTGCGCGCGGTCGGTTTCGGCGACGGCGATTTCGAAAAGGCCATCGTCGGCGTCGCCAACGGCCACTCGACCATGAATCCCTGCAACGCCGGCATCCAGCCGCTCGTGGACAGCGCGGTCGCGGCGGTGAAGGCGGCGGGCGCGATGCCGCAGACCTTCGGTTTTCCCACCGTCACCGACGGCATCGGCATGGGCACCGAGGGCATGAAATATTCGCTCATCTCGCGCGAGGTGATCGCCGACGCGATCGAAACCGCGGTGAACGGCCAGATGATGGACGGCGTCGTCTGCGTGGGCGGCTGCGACAAGAACATGCCCGGCGCCATGATGGCGATGGCGCGCATGAACGTTCCGGGCATCTTCGTTTATGCGGGCACGATCAAGCCCGGCAACTGGAAAGGGCAGAAGCTCACCATCGTCTCGGCGTTCGAAGCGGTGGGCGCGCGCGCCGCGGGCAAGATGGCGAAGGAAGATTTCGACGGCATCGAGAAGAACGCCTGCCCTTCGGTGGGCGCCTGCGGCGGCCAGTTCACGGCGAATACCATGTCCTCCTCGTTTGAGGCGCTCGGCATGAGCGTGCTCGGCTCCTCGCAGATGGCCTCGCCCGATCGCGAGAAGGCCGACTCTGCGGCGGAATCGGCGAAGGTCCTGATCAACGCGATCCGCAGGAACATCCGGCCCCGCGACATCATTACGCGCAAGTCGATCGAGAACGCGATCGCGGTGGTGATGGCCACCGGCGGTTCGACCAACGCCGTGCTGCATTACCTCGCCATCGCCTCGGCCGCGGGCGTGAAATGGAGCATTGACGATTTCGAGCGCGTGCGGCGCAAGGTTCCGGTGCTGTGCGATCTGAAACCCTCGGGCACCTACGTGGCGACCGACTTCCACGCCGCGGGCGGCGTGCCGCAGGTGCTCAAGATGCTGCTCGTGCACGGCCTGGTGCACGGCGGGTGCATGACCATCACCGGCCGCACGCTTGCCGAGGAACTCGCGAACGTGCCTGAGGAGCCGCGCAAGGATCAGGACGTGATCCGGCCCTGGTCGAAACCAATGTACGCGCAGGGGCATCTCGCGATCCTCAAGGGCAACCTCGCGACCGAGGGCTGCGTCGCCAAGATCACCGGTCTCAAGCAAACCTCGATCACCGGCCCCGCGCGCGTGTTCGAATCCGAGTCCGCGGCGATGAAGGCGATCCTCGCGAAGAAAATCCGTGCGGGCGACATCATCGTCATCCGCTACGAAGGCCCGAAGGGCGGCCCCGGCATGCAGGAGATGCTTGCGCCGACCTCGGCGCTCATTGGCCAGGGACTGGGCGAGTCGGTCGGCCTGGTCACCGACGGACGTTTTTCGGGCGCCACCTGGGGCATGGTGGTGGGACACGTTGCACCCGAGGCTTACGTCGGCGGCATGATCGCATTGGTAAAAGAACGCGACTCGATCACCATCGACGCGAAGAAGCACCTACTCCAGCTAAACGTTTCCGTGAAGGAACTCGCGACGCGCAGAAAGAAATGGAAGCAACCCAAGCCGCGCTACACGCGCGGCCTGATGGCGAAGTACATGAAGCTGGTTTCGACCGCGAGTCTGGGGGCGATTACCGACGGTAGCTGATACGAACGGGGGAACCCTACGGTTCCCCCGTTACCCCAACCGAAATTCTCGCCGTGAGTCCTAGTTCGAATAGGGGCTGTTCATGTATTCGCCGTCCATGAAGCTTTGCGGCGGCCGCCGGTCGACCAGTCCTTCGAGCATGAAGATCTCCGCGTCGGTGTGGTTGACGACGCTCGCCGGAACGATGGCGCCGGGGCGGCCGTCGCCGTAGATGTAACGCGGCGATTCGTGGTGAGTCGTGGTGTAGTTCGCGCGTTGATCGCTGCCCGCGGCCGCAACGACAGCGGATCCGTAGCATAGGCAGAAGTAAGTGCGCGCGGCCTCCGCTTCGAAATAGGCGGCCGTGCCGCGTATGCCTATTGTCGCAGTGGCGGTGACGATGTTGTGGTCCCGGCCCCCGAACACGCCGAGCAGCTTGCCCGTGACAAGACGCAGGGCATTCGCGACCGTCTCGCCGCCCGAGAACTCGGCGCGGCTGTTGTCGCGCATGAGAAAGGCGTCCTGGCCGATCACGAACAAGGTGAGCGCGCCCTTTCCCGTCGTCACCGTGTCGCCCGGGCCCACCGGCGTTCCCCGCGCGGCGGGTTTGTCGTTGACCCGCACTTCACCCTGGGTGCTGTGCACGCCCCGGGCGAGCGATGTTTGCGCCAGTGCGCGCTGCAGTGCGGTCGACAGGACGGCGCCGCCACCGAGCGCGGCAAGTAGCGCGCGGCGCCGGGCGCGGTAAGGATCTTCGTTCATCCGGGATTCTCCGTTCAGAGATTCGCAGTCTACGCCGACGCGTCCGCGAAAGGATGCAGTGCTACACTGCCGTACTGTTTCTGCAATTCTCCGTCATGCCCAATCGTCTCGCGCGGGAAACCAGTCCCTATCTCCAGCAACACGCGCACAATCCGGTCGACTGGTACGCTTGGGGCGAGGAAGCCCTCAAGCGCGCGCGCGATGAGGACAAGCCGATTCTCCTCTCGGTCGGCTACTCCGCCTGCCACTGGTGCCACGTGATGGCGCACGAGTCCTTCGAGGATCCGGGCGTCGCCGACGTGATGAACCGCCTGTTCGTCAACGTGAAGGTGGACCGCGAGGAGCGACCGGATCTCGACCAGATCTACCAGCTCGCGCACCAGATGCTCGCCCAGCGCCCAGGAGGCTGGCCGCTGACCATGTTCCTCTCACCTGACGGCGCGCCTTTTTTCGGGGGCACTTACTTTCCCAAGGAACAACGCTACAACCTTCCGGGATTTCCCCAGCTGCTCGAACGCGTGGCGCGACTCTACCGGGAGAACCGCGAGGAGATCGACCGTCAGAACGAGACGCTTCTCGCCACGTTCGAAGGAATGCGTCCCGGCGCGCCCGCGCATCACTCGGAACTCTCGGGCGCGCCGATAGCCGCGGCCCTGCGCAGCCTGAAGACCAGTTTCGACTCGCGCTACGGCGGATTCGGCGGGGCGCCCAAGTTCCCGCATCCGGCGGAGCTCGAACTCTGCCTGCGGCGCTCGGCGGCCGCAGGCGACGGCGCGGCGGAGCGCGTTGCGACCTACACGCTGGAGCGCATGGCGCTCGGGGGCATCTACGACCAGCTCGGCGGCGGATTTGCGCGCTACAGCGTCGATGCGCAGTGGCAGATCCCGCATTTCGAGAAAATGCTCTACGACAACGGCCCGCTGCTGCGCCTGTGCAGCGATGCGTGGACCGCCACGCGAAACGCCCTCTTTGCGCGGATCGCCGAAGAGACCGCCGGGTGGGTCATGCGCGAAATGCAGTCACCCGGGGGCGGCTACTACTCCTCGCTCGATGCGGATTCGGAGCACGAGGAAGGCAAGTTCTACGTCTGGACGATCGAGGAAGCAAAAGCGCTCCTTGCTGCGGACGAGTACTCGGTGCTTGCGCCGTATTACGGACTGGACGGTCCCCCAAACTTCGAGGGCACGCACTGGCACCTGCATGTGGCGCGCACGCTGGCCGCGGTCGCAGAGCAGCTCGGGAAGAGCGAGGGCGAATGCGCGCTTCTGCTCGCTTCGGGAAAGATGAAGCTCTTCACGGCACGCGAGAAACGGGTGCATCCGGGGCGCGACGAGAAGGTGCTGGTCAGCTGGAATGCACTCATGATCGCCGGCATGGCGCGCGCGGCGGCGGTGTTCGGGCGCGGCGATTGGCTCGCTTCGGCGAAGGGGGCGCTTGGCTTCATCCGCGGCACGATGTGGAAAAACGGGCGGCTCTTCGCCACGTATAAGGACGGGCAGGCGCATCTCAACGCCTACCTGGACGACTACGCCTATCTCCTGGCCGCGCTTATCGAGCTCCTGCAGGCGGAATTCGACCCGGGCGCGCTCGCTTTCGCCGAGGACCTCGCCGAAGTGCTGCTCGAGCAGTTCGAGGACAAGGAGAGCGGCGGTTTCTTCTTCACCAGCCACGATCACGAGCGGCTGATTCACCGCCCCAAGCCCGGCTACGACAACGCGACGCCTTCGGGGAACGGCACGGCGGCATTCGCCCTGCAGCGCCTTCACTTCCTCACCGGCGAGTCGCGCTACGCACTCGCCGCCGAGCGCACGCTCGCGCAGTTTCACTCCTCCATCAGCGAGCAGCCGGGAGGTCACGCCACGCTGCTCACAGCGCTCGAAGAGCATCAGAGTCCGACGCGCACGGTGATTTTGCGCGGACCGTCGGCGGAGCTGCAGCGCTGGAAGAGCGCGCTCGCCGAACGCTATTTGCCGCACACCATGGTGATCGCCGCCGGGACCGAGTGGCTGGACCTGCCGCCGGTGCTCGCCAAGCCCGCAAGGGATCAGGTCAACGCCTGGGTGTGCGAGGGCGTTAGCTGCCTGGCGCCGATCGATCGTCTGGAAAACCTCATCGAACAGGTATCCAAGCCTGAAAAAATCCAGTAGCATGGCGCCGAAATTTTTTACTTTCCCGGAGAATTCATGAAACCTCTAGTACTATCCGCAGCCGCCGTCTTCACCGCATCGATTACATTCGCCGGCGGTACCGCGCTCGCCGCCGATGCGCAGCAACTCCTGAAAGAAAAAGCCTGCTTGAGCTGCCACACGCTCGACACGAAACTGGTCGGCCCTGCGTACAAGGACGTGGCGGCCAAGTACAAGTCCCGAAAGGACGCCGAGGCCTATCTGGTCACCAAGATCAAAGGGGGCTCGACCGGCGTTTGGGGGCCCATTCCGATGCCGCCCAACGGGACCGTCGGCGACGACGATGCCAAAACGCTCGCGAAATTCATCCTGACGGTGAAATAGGCGCATCAGCTTATTCACCGCGTTCCTGACCCGGAGGTTGCGATGATCTGCTCCCGATTCGGTGGTTTTGCGCTGGCTGCCCTGGTTGCGTGGGGTATCGCAGCTTGCGGTGGAGAGAAAAAACCTCAGGCGCAGTCTCCGGCTGCCGGCATCACCATCCTGATCGGCCATGTCGCGCCGCTCACCGGCGGCATCGCGCATCTGGGCAAGGACAACGAGAACGGCGCGCGTCTTGCGGTGGAGGAGGCCAACGCGGCGAAAGTAAAGATCGACGGCAAGGACGTCCGGTTCGAGATGCTGGCCGAGGACGACCAGTCCGATCCCAAGGTTGGCACCACCGTGGCCCAGAAGCTGGTGGACGCCAAGGTGGTCGGCGTGGTCGGGCATCTCAATTCGGGCGTCACCATTCCGGCCTCGGCGATCTACAACGGCACCACTCCTCCGACGCCCATGATCACGGGTTCCGCGACCAATCCGAAGCTGACCGAGCAGGGCTTCAAAAACGTGTTTCGCGTGGTGGGACGCGACGACCAGCAGGGTCCGGCGATCGCAAACTATCTCGCCGCCACCGTCAAACCGAAGCTTGCGGCAGTGATCGATGATGCGACCGCCTACGGCGAGGGTCTTGCGAACGAAGTGGAGAAGGCGCTCAAGGCCGCCGGAGTGAAAGTGCTCCCGCGCGAAAGAGGCAGCGACAAAACCACCGACTGGAAGGCGGTGCTGACCAAGGTGAAAGGCCGCAACCCCGACGCCGTGTTCTACGGCGGAATGGATGCCACCGGCGGCCCGCTGCTCAGGCAGGGCAAGGAGCTCGGCCTCAAGGCGGTATTCTCCTTCGGAGACGGCGCCTGCACCGACAAGATGAGTCAGCTCGCCGGCAGCGCAGCCGATGACCTGTTGTGCTCGCAGGCGGGAATTCCGCCTCTCGCGGCCTCCAAGAGTTTTCTCGATGCCTACAAGAAGCGGTTCAGCGTCGAGCCGATTCTTTATTCGCCGTTCACCTATGACGCGATGAACCTGCTGATCGAAGCGATGAAACAGGCCAATTCGGCGGACCCGGTGAAATATCTGCCCGTCCTGCAGAAAATCGATTTCGCGGGCGCGACCGGCCGGATTTCCTTCGATGACAAAGGCGACCGCAAGGATGCCGAGATGACCATCTTCACCATGAAGCTCGGCAAGCTCGTGCCGATCGCCATCATCAAGAGCGGCAAGACCATCAAGTACGACGATTTCGTCGCCATGAGCTCGGCGCCCGCGGCGGACGCTCAAAAGAAGTAAGCGCTTTGAAGAGCAACACGCGAGACGGCACCTGCGGGTGCCGTTCTTGTTGATGGACATATTCATCCAGCAGCTTATCAACGGGCTCACCCTGGGCGCGGTATACGCGGTGGTCGCGCTCGGCTACACCATGGTGTACGGCATCATCCAGCTCATCAACTTTGCCCACGGCGAAGTGGTGATGGTCGGTGCGATGGTGGCGTTCACGGTGATCAGCGCACTCGCGCCCTTGGGCCTGCCGCCGCTGCTGGTCGTGCTGATCGCCACCGGCTGTGCGGTCCCGGCGTGCATGCTGATCGGCTACGCGATGGAGCGGCTCGCCTACCGGCCCTTGCGCGGCGCGCCGCGCCTCGCTCCGCTCATCACCGCCATCGGCGTGTCGATCATCCTGCAGCATGTGGCGATGCTGATCTGGAGTCGCAACCCGCTCGCGTTTCCGCAGATCATCAAGCTGCAGTCCTACGACATCGGCGGCGCCACCATCACCAATGTGCAGATCGCCATCATGGTGATTTCCGTCGTCATGATGGCCGGACTCATCGCGCTCGTGTACCGCACCCGCCTCGGCACGGCGATGCGTGCGACCGCGCAAAACCCGCAGGTGGCGGGGCTGATGGGCATAGACGCGAACCGCGTCATCGCCTTTACATTCGTCATCGGCGCCGCGCTGGCCGCCGTCGCAGGCGTCATGGTGGCGAGCTACTACGGCATCGCGCACTACACCATGGGCTCGCAGCTCGGCCTGAAGGCATTCTGCGCCGCGGTGCTGGGCGGAATCGGCAATATCCCGGGCGCGATGCTGGGCGGCGTGCTGCTCGGCGTGATCGAAGCGCTGGGCGCCGGCTACATCGGCGATCTCACTGGGAACGTGTTCGGATCCAACTACCAGGATGTGTTCGCCTTCATCGTGCTGATCGGGGCGCTGATACTGCGGCCCTCGGGCCTGCTCGGGGAACGCGTGGGAGACAGGGCGTGAAGGAGTGGAGCACGCGACCCGCCGTCGTCCGCGCGGGTATCGCGCTCATCGCGCTTGCGCTGCTCGCACTGCCGTTCGCGCTCGCCGCGGGAGGGACGGCCTGGGTGAGAATCACCAACCTCGCGATCCTGTACGTGTTCCTCGCGCTCGGCTTGAACATCGTCGTCGGCTTCGCGGGACTGCTCGATCTCGGCTACATCGCTTTCTACGCGGTCGGCGCCTACACCTACGCGCTGCTCGCCTCACCGCACTTCGACATCCACTGGCCGTTCTGGGTGACCCTGCCGCTCGGCGCCGCGGTCGCCGCGGTCTTCGGGGTGCTGCTCGGCGCGCCGACCCTGAAGCTGCGCGGAGATTACCTCGCGATCGTGACGCTGGGATTCGGCGAGATCGTCCGCATTTTTCTCAACAATCTGTCCCAGCCCGTCAACATCACCAACGGACCCCAGGGCATCGCCCGCATCGACCCCTTGCGTCTCGGGAGTTTCGATTTCGCCAGGACCGAGACCTTTCTCGGGCTGACGTTCAGCGGGCCGATCAAGTACTACTACTTCCTGCTCATCGTCATGCTCGCGGTGATCTTCATCAACGTGCGGCTGCAGAATTCCCGCATCGGCCGCGCCTGGGAGGCGGTGCGCGAGGACGAAGTCGCGGCACGCGCGATGGGAATCAACACGAGGAACCTCAAGCTGCTTGCTTTTGCCATGGGCGCGTCCTTCGGCGGCCTCGCCGGCGGAATGTTCTCGGCGATCCAGGGATTCATTTCTCCGGAGAGCTTCGTCCTGGTCGAGTCCATCATGGTGGTGTCCATGGTCGTGCTCGGCGGAATGGGCAACATCTGGGGCGTGATTCTCGGCGCGGTGCTGCTCTCCTTCGTTCCGGAGATCCTGCGCTTCACCGTCGAGCCGGTGCAGACGCGGCTCTTCGGCCGCATGCTCATCGAGCCGGAGGTGATCCGCATGCTGATCTTCGGTTTTGCCCTGGTTCTCGTCATGATCTTGAGGCCCGGCGGCCTGTGGCCTTCGGCGGTGCGCAGGCGCGAGCTCGCGGAGCGCAAGCCATGAGCGATCTGCTCGAAGCCTCCGGACTGTCCCGCAAATTTGGCGGCGTGCAGGCGCTCGCCGGCGTCGGCTTCTCGATCCGGCGCGGCGAGATCTACGGCCTGATCGGCCCGAACGGCGCGGGAAAAACGACCCTCTTCAATCTCCTTACCGGGATTGATGTTCCGGACGGCGGGCGGTTCGCGTTCGAAGGCGCGGAACTCTCAGGCCTCAAGCCGCACGAGGTCGCGGCGCGCGGTGTCGCCCGCACTTTCCAGAACATCCGTCTGTTCGCCAATCTCTCCGCGCTCGAGAACGTGATGATCGGCCGCCATGTCCGCACCCGTGCGGGCGTGATCGGCGCAGTGCTGCGAAACGCGGCGACGCGCGAGGAGGAAGCCGCCATCGAGCGGCGCGCCGCCGAGCTTCTCGACTACGTCGGGATACGCCACCGGGCCAACGAAGCCGCGGGCAGCCTTCCCTACGGCGACCAAAGGCGGCTCGAGATCGCCCGTTCCCTCGCCACCGATCCCAGACTGCTGTGCCTGGATGAGCCGGCCGCAGGGATGAATGCGTCGGAAACGCTGGCGCTGCGCGGGCTGCTCGATCGCATCCGGGGAGACGGAATAAGCCTGTTCCTGATCGAGCACGACGTGCGGCTGGTCATGAACGTGTGCGACAGGGTGCTCGTGCTCGATCACGGCGAGCGCATCGCCGAGGGTACACCCGCCGAAGTGCAGCGCGATCCGAAGGTGATCGAGGCGTATCTGGGAGCACCTGTTGCATGAGCCTGCTCGAAATCCACGGCCTCGAAGTCCGCTATGGCGGGATCCGCGCCGTAAAAGGCATAGACCTCGAGGTCGGCGTCGGCGAGATGGTGTGTCTCATCGGCGCGAACGGCGCCGGGAAGTCCTCGACGCTGCGCGCGATTTCGGGCCTGGTGCCGACGGCGCCGGGCGCGGTGCGCTTCGGCGGCAGCGATCTCGCCGGCGTGCCCGCCTTCAGGCGCGCGCGTGGGGGGCTCGTCATGGTGCCGGAAGGACGCGGCGTGTTCGCGCAGCTCACTGTGGATGAGAATCTGGCCATGGGAGCCTACCCCCGCAGCGACGGCGAGGTGGAAACGGACCGCGATCGCACGTTCAGCCTGTTCCCGCTGCTCAAGGAGCGCCGGCGACAGACCGCCGGCACGCTCTCGGGCGGCGAGCAGCAAATGCTCGTGATCGGACGCGCTCTGATGAGCCGGCCGAAGCTGCTCGCGCTGGATGAACCGAGCATGGGACTTGCGCCCATGGTCGCGCAGAAAATCTTCGGGGTGATCCGCGACATCAATCGCGCCGGCGTGACGGTGCTGCTCGTGGAACAGAACGCGCGGGCAGCGCTCGCTCTCGCGGCCCGGGCCTATGTCATGGAAAGCGGGATGATCACGCTCTCCGGAGAAGCGCACGCGCTTCTTGCCGATCCGCGCGTGCGCGAGGCTTATCTCGGCGAGGCCGCGGCCTGATCGCAGAGGTGCACGCTAAGGCGCCTTGTCGGCGGCGGTGGTGAAGGAGTCGGCGTAGAACTCGTTCTCCGGCAAACTGCACTTCAGCGTGAAGTCGCGCCGCGCCGAGTCGACCATGATAGGCACTCCGCAGGCGTAGACCTGGTGGCCGGAAAGGTCCGATGTGTCTTCCATGACTGCCCGGTGCACGAATCCCGTGCGGCCGGTCCAGTGGTCCTCCGCGAGTGCATCGGAGATGACGGGAACATACCTGAAACCCGTGTGTTCGCCGGCCCAGCGCTCGGCCAAAGCGTTCAGGTAAAGATCTTTAGGGCGGCGAGCGCCCCAGTAAAGGGTCATAGGACGCGCGACGCCCTTTTTGAACGCAGCCTCGATGACCGCTTTGATCGGCGCGAATCCTGTGCCCGAAGCGACGAATGCGATGGGCTTCGCGGACTCCTCGCGCAGGAAAAAAGTCCCGAACGGCCCTTCGAAGCGCAGGATATCGCGCTCCTTCATGGTCTGGAACACGTGATCGGTGAATGAACCGCCCGGCACGTGGCGCACGTGCAGCTGCACGAACTCGTCGTCGTGAGGGGCATTGGCCATGGAAAAACTTCGCCGCGTGCCGTCCTTCAAGAGGATGTCGATGTACTGGCCGGGCAGGAACATCAGACGTTCGTTCGCCGGGAGTTTCAGATAGACGATCATGGCGTCGCCCGCCACGCGCTCCAGCTTGTGCACGCGCGCCGGGAGCTTCCTGACCTGGATGTCGCCCGCCTTGCGCACCTCGCGGGCCTCGATCACTACGTCCGAGAGAGGCCGCGCCTGACAGAACAGCGCGAACCCCCGCTCGCGCTCTTCGGGGCTGAGCGCTTTTTCCGAATAATGGCCGTAGTCGATCCGGCCTTCGATGAGTTTCCCCTTGCAACTGCCGCAGGCGCCGTCGCGGCAGCCGTAGGGAAGCACGAGGCCGGCGTCGAGCGCGGCCTGAAGAATGCTCGAGCCGTCTTGGGCCGGGAACTGGTGACCGGTGTTGCGGATCGTGACCTGATGCGTCATCGGGGCGCGTAAAATTCGCTCGTGGACACCTTGCTCATCATCGGTTGCGGCGACATCGCCCGCCGTGCCTTGCCGGTACTCAAGCAGCGGTATCACGTCTGCGCGCTGGTGCGCTCACGCGATCCTGCTCTTGCCGCCTCGGGTATCGAATTGATCGAAGGCGATCTCGACGACCCCGAATCTCTCGCGCCGCTTGCCGGTCGGGCGGAGGTCGTTGCGCACCTTGCCCCGCCCGCGGCAGGCGGGCAAGCCGACCTGCGTACCCGGAATCTGCTCGCGGCGCTGTCGGCACCGCAAAAACGCGGCGCAATGTTACCACGGCGATTCGTGTATATCTCCACGAGCGGTGTCTATGGCGATTGCGCAGGCGAGCGGGCGGAGGAAACGCGCGCACCCCGGCCGCAGACCGAGCGTGCGATGTGCCGCCTTGATGCCGAGCGGGCGGTCTCCGACTGGGGAGATCGCAACAAGGTGGAGGTCGTCATCCTGCGCGTCCCGGGCATCTACGCCAAAGACCGATTGCCGCTCGACCGTATCGCGCGCGGCACCCCGGTTTTGCGCGCGGAAGAGGACGTCTACACCAACCACATTCACGCCGACGATCTCGCGGCTATCCTCGTCCTGGCGCTGGGGTCGGCGCAAGCGTCCGGAATTTACAATGCGAGCGACGACAGCGAGATCAGGATGGGCGACTGGTTCGATCTCGTGGCCGATCGCTCGGGACTCGCGCGGCCGCCCCGCGTCTCGCGCGCCGAAGCCGCGCGCCTGCTGCCCCCGGCGTTGCTTTCATTCATGAACGAATCGAGGCGTCTTTCCAATCGGCGGATGAAAGCGGAGCTCGGCGTGCGGCTGCGCTATCCTACGGTCGCCGACGGAGTTGCCGGCATCAAGGAGGCCGCATGAAGACGGCGGACACTTATCTCGTCATCACCAATCTGCCGGATCGCGACAGCGCGGCGAAACTGGCCCACGCGCTCATCGAAGGGCATCTCGCAGCCTGCATCAACATCCTCTCGCCGTGTCGCTCCGTTTATCGCTGGCAAGGCAAAACCGAGGACGTGGAGGAATTCCCGATGCTGATCAAGACGACGCGGACCCGCTACCCGGAGCTGGAATCGGCCATCCGCGCCCACCACCCCTACGAACTTCCGGAGATCATCGCGGTCCCACTGTCGGGAGGATTGCCCGCCTATCTCGAGTGGGTCGATTCTGAAACACGGCCCGCCTAGACATGCGTCGACTTGTGCTCATCGTGCTGTTGCTCCTGTCCGCGTTGCCGTCTGCGCGCGCAGCGGGCGCCGACGATCTGCTCGAGCCGGACAAGGCGTTCCGCTTTTCGGCGCGTGTGCTCGATGCCGCCACGATCGAGGTGCGCTACGCGATCGCCGACGGGTATTACCTCTACCGCGAGCGTTTTCGCTTCGCCGTCGAACCGCCTTCGGTGAGGCTCGGCGAGCCTCAGTTTTCCAAGGGGCAAATCCACGAGGACAAGTTCTTCGGCAAGCAGGAGACCTATCGCAAGGAGGTGCGCATCCGACTGCCGATCGAAGCCGCAGGCGCCGAACGCGTGAAGCTTCAGGTCACCTCCCAGGGCTGCGCCGACGTGGGCGTGTGCTATGTGCCGCAGGTTCAAAGCGCCGATCTCCGGCTTGCGTCGGCGGGAACCACGTTTTCCTCGATCTTCATAGGAGACGGACCGCAGGCTTCCACGCCGACGCCGGAGGGCGTTCAGCCTGGCGCGGGAAGTGAGGACATGCGTTTTGCCGGCATCATCGAATCGGGGCGGATCTGGCTGGTCATGGCCGTATTCTTCGGAGCCGGGCTGCTGCTCACGTTTACGCCATGCGTGCTGCCGATGATCCCGATTCTTTCCGGAATCATCGTGGGCGAAGGCCGCAAGGTCACGCGCCGCCGCGCGCTGCTCGTATCGCTCGCCTACGTCTTGGGCATGGCGGTGACTTACACTGCCATCGGGATCGCCGCGGCCCTCTCCGGTAGCCTGTTCTCCGCGGCGCTGCAAAACGCCTGGGTGCTAGGCGCATTTGCCGCGATCTTTGTGGTTCTCGCGCTGTCGATGTTCGGCTTCTATGAGCTGCAGCTGCCTTCGAGCTTGCAATCGCACTTTGCGAATGCGAGTCACCGGCTGAGCGGGGGACACTGGGGCGCTGTGGTGTTGATGGGAATGCTGTCGGCGGCGATCGTGTCCCCTTGCGTGGCCGCTCCGCTCGCTGGAGCGCTTCTCTACATCGGGCAGACGCATGACGCGGTACTCGGCGGGACCGCGCTCTTCTCGATGGCGATCGGCATGGGCGTGCCGCTCGTTCTGGTCGGCGTTTCCGAAGGCGCGCTCCTGCCCAGGGCCGGCCATTGGATGAACGCGATCAAGCGGATTTTCGGGGTGCTGCTTCTGGGCGTGGCGATCTGGATCGTTTCGCCGGTGATCCCGGTCGCCGCGCAGATGCTGATGTGGGGCGTGCTGCTTGTCGGATCGGGCGTATTTCTGAATGCGCTGGAACCTCTGTCCCACGGGGCTTCGGGCTGGGCCAGGATGTGGAAAGCGATCGGCATCCTCGCCTTGATCGCGGGCATCGCGCAAGGCATAGGAGCTCTGTCGGGCGCGCGAGATCCTCTGCGCCCCCTGGCCGGCGTGCTTTCGGAAGCGGCCGAGACGCAGCAGGTGCCCTTTCAAACTGTCAGGACGCTTGCCGATCTCGATGCGCATCTGAAGACTGCGGGCAAAGCCGCGATGCTCGATTTCTACGCCGACTGGTGCGTGTCGTGCAAGGAAATGGAGCGCTTCACTTTCAGCGACCCGCAAGTTCAGGCCCGCCTGGGTGGGATGCTGCTCCTGCGCGCCGACGTGACAGCCAACTCGCCCGATGACAAGGCGCTGCTCAAGCGCTTTCGCCTGTTCGGGCCGCCGGGTATTGTCTTTTTCGATGCGAACGGCCGGGAAATCGAAAATGTACGCGTGATCGGCTACCAGCCGCCCGAAAAATTTCTCCGGTCGCTCGACCTGACCACACGCTTCTAGCCCTGGATTCGCCCGCCACCAGAATTTCTAGCGCCCGTTTTTCAGCCAGCCCGCCGCGTCGAGCGCGAAATAGGTGAGGATGCCGTCGGCGCCCGCGCGCTTGAATCCGAGCAGGACTTCCATCACGCATTGCTTCTCCGCGAGCCACCCGTTCTTGAACGCCGCCTTCAGCATGGCGTATTCGCCGCTCACCTGATAGACGTAGGTCGGCGCTTTGAACTCGTCCTTGACGCGCCTGACGATGTCCAGGTACGGCATGCCCGGCTTCACCATCACCATGTCGGCACCCTCCTGCAGGTCCAGCCCGACTTCCCACAGCGCCTCGTCGCTGTTGCCGGGATCCATCTGGTAGGTGAATTTGTTTCCCTTGCCGAGATTTGCGGCGGAACCGACCGCGTCGCGGAACGGGCCGTAAAACCCCGAGGCATACTTCGCCGAGTAGGCCATGATGCGCGTGTGAATGAACCCGCTCTCTTCGAGCGCGGCCCGAATACGCCCGATGCGACCGTCCATCATGTCCGAGGGCGCGACGATATCCACGCCGGCCCCCGCCTGAACCAGCGCTTGCTTCTCGAGAATGGCGAGGGTCTCATCGTTGAGAATATAGCCGTTCGCGTCGATCACTCCGTCCTGGCCGTGGCTCGTATAGGGATCGAGCGCCACGTCGGTCATGACGCCGAGCTCGGGGAATCGCTTCTTGAGAGCTCTGATAGTTCGCGGGACGAGACCCTCAGGATTGGTCGCTTCATCGCCTTCGGGGTTTTTCAGCGAAGGCTCGATCGCGGGAAAGAGCGCGATCGCGGGTACGCCAAGCTTCAGGCAGCGCTCCGCCACCGGCATGAGCTTGTCGGCCGTGTAACGCGATACCCCCGGCATGGAAAGGACGGGCTGGCTGCGGCCTTTGCCCTCGATCACAAAGACCGGATAGATCAGGTCGTCAGGGCTTAGGACGTTCTCACGCATCAATCGACGCGAAAAATCATCGCGCCGCATCCGGCGCATGCGCACCGCTGGAAAATTGCCGTAGACTTGCATGACTTCTCCTTTTTTCTAGACAGATCAGTCTCTTATTTCTAGAACGATCGTCTGCGGGAACCTTTCCGACGCCCAGCCACTCTTATGCTGTAGGCGGCTTTGGTCGCCTCCCGCTTCTCCTCCCTGAGCGGGCTGCCTTAAACCTTAAGGCATTTTGCCCCGGGCTGATTTCCCCTTTAGGCCCGGGGGTTTTATTTTCTGGACTCCTGATTTCATCGGGGGTCCCTTCCGCCTGGCTCGATCCGAGACGTGCCGGAACACTCGGATCCAGCCACTTCTGGAACGCAGCGGTGGCCTGCTCGACGCCTGATTTTTTTAGGCTCGAGAAGAGTTGCACCGATGCATTGGGCGTGAGCGTCGCGATGTCCTTCTCGACTCTGCGCAATATATTCTGCCCAGCTTCCCGCGACAGTTTATCCGCCTTGGTGAGCAGCACATGTACCGGTCGTCCGGTGGGGCAAAACCAATCGAGCATCCGCTGATCGAGATCGGTGAGCGGGTGCCGCACGTCCATGATCAGGGCCAGGCCACGCAGGGGCTCTCGCGTTTGAAGATACCCGCCCAGCAATTTCTCCCAAGGCGCCCGGATCGCGTCGGGAACTTTGGAGTAGCCGTAGCCGGGAAGATCCACGATGAATCGCTCTGCGCCGAGCGAGTAGTAGTTGATGAGTTGGGTGCGGCCCGGGGTCTTGCTCACGAACGCCAATCGCCTCCGCGTAAGCGTATTGATGGCGCTCGACTTGCCTGCGTTCGATCGACCGGCAAAGGCGATTTCACCCGTACTCGCAGGAACGTCGTCGAGCGACGCCACACTCTTGAAGAAAAAAGCACCGCGGAAGAGCGACATGGGTGAAGGGATCAATTTTGCTAGAATATCAGCCTTTTCGGCGAAGATTCAAAGGGAGAAAACGGCATGAAACGAGCTCTGGCGCTTTTGAGTCTTGCAGTCTGCGCTGGTTCGCTCGCCGCTGCCGAGCCTGCCGCGAAAGCCGACCCGGCAAAGGGTCAAAGCATCGCCAACAAGATTTGCGCGGCGTGCCACGGGGCCGATGGTAACAGTCCCACTCCGGCCAATCCCAAGCTGGCGAGCCAGGTTCCGGAATATCTTCAGAAACAGCTCGCCAATTTCAAAGCGACTTCCGGAAACAAAGCCGAGCGTTCCAGCCCGATCATGGGGGGCATGGCCGCCGGCCTATCCGACGGAGATATGCGCGACGTCGCAGCGTACTACGCGGCACAGCAAGCCAAATCGGGGGCGACCAAGAACCAGGAAACCTTCGTCCTCGGCCGAAAAATCTGGCGCGGGGGCGATGTCTCCAAGGGTCTTCCCGCGTGCGCAGCCTGCCACGGCGCAAACGGTGTCGGCTTGCCGGCGCAGTACCCGCGGCTTGCCGGGCAGTATGCCGAGTACACCGAAGCCCAGCTGAAAGCTTTCCGCTCAGGCGAGCGCAGGAACGACGCGAACAAGATGATGCAATCGATCGCAGGAAAGTTGAGCGATCCCGAAATTCGCGCAGTCGCCGATTACGCCGCCGGACTGCGCTGAGTTTCACCCTCGCCGAACGGGCGTGACTTCCGGGGCGGTCAAGGCTGCCGGCGCCCCTGCAAGTCCCGACCCAGATCCCGCCTGACCCGCCGGAATTGCGACGTTGATCGGTGTTTGCACCGGCAGTGCGCGGCGGAAATTCCACGGGTCAGACGCAATCCACGGAATAAATCCCCAGAGCTGTGCGTTTGTATCGTAAGACTGCTTTTTCTTGGAAGGGAGGCAATGCGCAGGGTCTGCATTCCTTGCTACTGGGATGCTCGCGATGCACACCTGTCGCGTGCCGTTCCCATGCAAGGTAGAACTCCCGGGAGGATCGGTGGCGCGCTAGAATGCGCGGCAGATGGATCGTCGCCTCATTATCGAGCACATACCCAGGCTGCGGCGCTACGCGCGTGCGCTCGTCGGCGATCGCTATATTGCCGACGACCTGGTTCAGGACACGCTGGAACGCGCCTGGAACAAGTTCTATCTTTGGCGCCCCGGGAGCGACCTGAGGGCGTGGCTGTTCACGATCATGCATAACGTGTTCGTAAATCAAGTGCGCCGCCGCCGCTACGAGGTCGAGCAAGCGATGGAAGAAGTCCCGACGGTTGCGGTTCGCGCGACCCAGGGCGAGCAACTCGAGCTGGAGGACGTGGACCGCGTGCTGCGTTCGCTCTCGTCCGAGCAGCGTGAAGTCGTTCTCCTAGTCGCAGTGGAGCAGCTGACGTACGAGGAGGTCGGCCGCGCGCTCGACATACCGATAGGCACGGTCATGTCACGGCTGTCGCGAGCGCGCGAACGCATGCGCCAGCTGCTCGGGGGCCAAGTCGTAGTGCCCCTTAAGGTGGTGAAGTGAAACCGGTCGGGGAAGCCGAATTGCACGGCTACGTGGATGGCAGGCTTGCCGAGGGTGCGCGGGCCGAGATCGAGGCCTGGCTCGCCGCCCATCCTGAAGATGCAGAGCGGTCGCGCGCGTACGCCGAACAAAACGCCATGCTGCGCTCGCTGTATCACCCGGTGATTGACGAGCCCGTACCTGCGGCGCTGCTCGCCGTGCGCCCGCATGCATGGCGAGGCTATGCCGCCGCTGCGGCGATATTAGCGCTCGGAATGGGACTGGGCTGGACGATTCGAGGAGCGCTTATCGCACCGCAGTTTATCCCGTTGTCGTTGGCGCGCCAGGCGGCAACCGCGCACATTGTCTATTCCCCGGAAGTGCGCCATCCCGTCGAGGTGACCGCCAACGAGGAAGAACACCTCGTGAGATGGCTGTCGAAACGCCTCGGCACAACCCTGAAAGCGCCGCACCTCGCTCCGCTCGGATACGAACTGGTGGGCGGCCGCTTGCTCTCCGGTCCGCAGGGACCCGTCGCGCACTTCATGTATCAAGACACCCGCGGGCAGCGCCTCACGCTGTACGTTTCAAAACAGAGAGGAGAGCCGCGCGACACCGCCTTCCGCTTCAGTCAGGAGGACCGGGTTTCGGTGTTCTACTGGGTCGACGGGAATTTCGGCTACGCGCTTTCCGGCGAGGTCAAACGGGAGCAACTGCTCCAGGTTGCCGAGGTTGTCTACAAACAGCTAAACCCGTAGCGAGCCCGCGATAGCGGTTGGCGATCCCTCGCCAAATCAATCATCCCTCGCCAAATCAATCGGCCGTGCCCAGTCTTACTACGTGGCGAGGGCCGCGCCGCTGCGATAGCCAATCCTGCAAGCGCTCGAAGTAGATGTAGACCACGGGCGTGATGTAGAGCGTAAGCACCTGCGATACGATCAAGCCGCCCACCACTGCCAGTCCCAGGGGTTGCCGCACTTCTCCGCCGGCGCCCAGGCCAAACGCGATCGGCAGGGTCCCCATGAGGGCGGCGAAAGTGGTCATCATGATGGGGCGGAAGCGGATGATGCCGGCCTCGTGGATGGCGTCGGCCGGAGCCTTGCCTTCCTTCCTTTGCGCCTCGATGGCGAAGTCGATCATCATGATGGCGTTTTTCTTGACGATGCCGACCAGCATGATCATGCCCACGAACGCATACATGTTGAGCTCCATGCCGAAGAGCTTCAAGGTCAGCAGCGCTCCCAGCGCGGCAGTGGGCAGGCCCGAGAGAATGGTGAGAGGGTGGATGAAGCTTTCGTACAGGATGCCGAGCACGAGGTAGATCACGAGGACGGACATCACGAGCAGGATGCCCATGCTTGCCAGCGAAGTCTGGAACGCCTGAGCCGTGCCCTGGAAGCTGGTGTTCAGCGTCTCGGGAACTTTCATCTCGCCCGAGGCTTTCTTGATCTGGGCGATCGCTTCGCTCAGCGATACGCCAGGCAGCAAGTCGAAGGACAACGTCACGGAGGGAAGCTGACCGAGGTGGTTTACGGTCAGCGGACCGACCTTGTAGCTGATCTGCGCCAGGGCATTGAGCGGCACCAGCGCGCCCGTGGAGGAACGCACGTACAGCATGGACAGCGCCGAGGGGTCGCGCTGATACTTTGGGTCGAGCTCGAGGATGACCCAGTACTGGTTGGTCGCCGTGTAGATGGTCGACACCTGCGTCGCGCCATAGGCATTGTTGAGCGCTCCCTCGATCTGGCCAGAGCTCACGCCCAGCGCCGAAGCCTTTTCGCGATCGATGTTGACCACGACCTGAGGCTGGGTGATCTGAAGGTCGGTTGAAACGTCGATGATGCCGGGCAGCGATCTCAACTTGGCTTCAAGGAGCGGTGCCCAACGGTAGAGCTCATCGGTGCTGGCGCTTTGCAGCACGTAAAGATAGGGGCTCTTGGTGAGCTGGCCGCCGATGCGGATCGACGGTACGTTCTGCATGAACACCTTCAAGCCTACAAGGTTGGCCAGCTTGGGACGCAGGTCCCTGATGACCTGGTCTGCGGGCTTACGTTCCGAGCGGGACTTGAGCGCGACGTTGATGCGGGAGATGTTGAGCGAGGGGCTGCCGGTATTGCCACCGACGGAGCTCTGGGCCGCGGCCACGTTGGGATCGGCTATGAGAATGGCCATCACTTGCCGCGCGTTCTCGACCATGGCGTCGAACGAAGCGTCCTGCGGCGCTTCGATGAAGCAGAACAACTGGCCGTTGTCGTCGCTGGGCAGGAAGCCCTTGGGCATTTGCACGAACAACGCGGCGGTGGCGACCAGGATGCCCACGAAGACCGCCATCGTGAGCCGGGAGTGCTCGATCACCCAGGTCAGGCTTGCTCCGTAGATGTCCCTGGCGGCGTCGAAGACGCGCTCGAACAGCATGAACAGGCGTCCGTGGCTTTCGCCCTGGTGAGTCTTCAGAATGCGGCTGCACATCATCGGCGTGAGCGTGAGCGATACGACGCCCGAGATCAGCACAGCCGCCATGATGACGACCGCGAATTCGTGCAGCAGGCGCCCGAGTATGCCCGCCATGAACAGCACCGGGATGAACACGGCCGTGAGCGAAAGAGTCATGGACAGGATGGTGAAAGAGATCTCCTTCGAGCCGTCCAGCGTTGCCTGCAGCGGGCTCTTGCCCATTTCCATGTGGCGCGTGATGTTCTCCAGCATCACGATCGCGTCGTCCACGACAAAACCCACCGAGAGCGTGAGCGCCATCAGCGACAGGTTGTCCACGCTGTAGCCGAACAGATACATTACGGCGAAGGTGCCGATGAGGGAGATGGGCAGAGCGACGCTCGGGATCACTGTCGCCGAGAGATTGCGCAGGAAAAGGAAGATCACCATGACCACCAGGGCGAGCGAGAGCAGCAGGGTGAACTGCACGTCGTGCACCGACTCGCGTATCGAGTTGGTCCGGTCGTAGAACACCTCGACGTTCAGGCTCGCCGGTATTTCGGCGCGGAACGCCGGCAGCAGCTTCCTTATCGCATCGACCACTTCGATGGTATTCACGCCGGGCTGGCGCTGCACGCCGAGGATGACGCCGCGCTTGTCGTTGAACCAGGCCGCAACCTTGTCGGTTTGCACGCCGTCGATGACGCGCCCGAGCTCGCCAAGGCGAACGGGCGAGCCGTTGCGGTAGGTCACGATAATGGGCCGATAGGCGGCGGCGTCAAAGAGCTGACCGCTCGCCTGCACAGCGAACGCGCGGTCCTTGCCGTACAAGGTGCCGGTGGGAATGTTGACGTTGGCATTGGCGACGGCCTGTTGGACCTCGTTGATGCCCACGCCACGCGCGGCGAGCGCGTTGGGATCGACCTGCACCCGCACGGCGTACTTGTTCTGGCCGAATACCTGCACCTGCGCCACGCCGCTCACGGTGGAAATGCGTTGCGCGAGATAGGTTTCGGCGTACTCGTCGACTGTGGCGATGGGCAGCGTGTCGGAGGTCAGGGCGAGCAGGAAGATCGAAGCTTCCGCGGGATTGACCTTGCGGAAGTAAGGCGGCGTGGACATGGTCGGCGGAAGCTGCTTGGCCACGAAGGCGATGGCCGAATTCACGTCCTGGGCGGCCGCGTCGATGCTGCGGTCGAGGGAAAACTGGATGGTGATGCTGGCGAGGCCCTGGGCGCTCACCGAGGTCATGGAATCGATGCCGGCGATGGTGGAGAACTGCTTCTCCAGGGGCGTGGCCACGGCGGCAGCCATCGTTTCCGGATTTGCGCCGGGTAGTTCGGCTGAAACCTGAATGGTGGGGAAATCTACGCTGGGCAGCGACGAGACAGGAAGCTGCCGGTAGCCGGCGATGCCGAAAATCAGGATGCCCGCCATGACCAGCACGGTCATGACCGGACGGCGGACAAAGAGCTCCGACAGGTTCACGACTGTCGGCCTAGGATTCCGGTTTTACCCTGGCGCCCGAGGTGAGCTTCAACTGCCCGCGGGTGACCACCTGCTCGCCGCTTTTCAGTCCAGAGGCGATGATGACGCTGTCGCCCTCGGTACGGTCCGATTTGATCTTGCGCGCTTCGACGGTCATGTCGGGCTTCACCACGAACACGTATTCACCATCAGGTCCGTTCTGGATCGCCTGCGACGGAATCACCACCGCGTCGCGTTGATCATAGAGCTTAATGCTGACGTTGACGAACTGGCCCGGCCAGAGCGCGTTTTCCTTGTTGGCGAATTGCCCGCGCAGTTTGATGGTACCGGTGGTGGAATCGACCGCGTTGTCGACGAATATCAGCCGGCCTGAGGCGCCAGTTTTGGTCGAGTTCGGTGGGCTGGCATCGACCGTGAGCGGGCCAGCCGACATATAGCTGCGGATCGCCGGCAAGGTCTGCTCGGGAACGGCAAAGCTGACGTAGATCGGGTGCACCTGGTTGAGCACAACCAGCGGATTGGGGTCACTGGCCTTGACCAGATTGCCCAGCTGGATCTGGATTTTTCCGGAGTAGCCATCTATCGGCGTACGGATAGTGCAATATTCAAGGTTGAGTCTGGCGCTGTCCACGGCCGCTTTGCTGGCATCGGCCACGGCCGCCGCGGTATCGGCGTTGGTGCGGAACTGGGCGTAGGCGTCTTTGGAAACGAAATTCTTCTCCAGCAGATCCTTGTAGCGGCGCTCCTGAGCCTGGGCCTGATCCCTCGCCGCGACGTCGCGCGCATTGGTCGCCTCGGCCTGGCGCAGCGCCGCTTCGTAAGGCCGCGGATCGATCTTGAACAGCACGCTGCCTTTCTTGATTTCCTCGCCTTCCTTGAAGTTGACTTCGAGAATTTGCCCATCCACGCGCGCCTTGACGCTTACCGTGGACAAGGCCTCGACATTGCCAATGGCTTGCAGGCGAAAGGGGACGGATCGCACTGCGGCCGGCACTACCGTAACTGGGACCAGCGGCGCAGCTTTGGATGCTTTGGGTTCGTTGGCGCGGATCTCGGTGCCAAAATAGGTGAACAACACCACGGCGACGATAAGCAGACCGACGCCACCAAACAAGAACAGCCGTTTTTGGCCGGTCCTCAGTGAAGCCTGCGGCTGATGGGATAAATCCATGGACACGCTAACGATTCGGGGAGGTCGAGTATTCCAAGTTGGAACGGCCCGCGAACTCCATTCGACAAACCACTAAATTTACGGCAAAAGACGCTCGGACGCAAAAAGACCTTCTGTCGATTCTCGCTCCCGCACGAGATGGATCGCTTTCCCATCGACCATCACTTCGGCGGGCCGCGGTCTCGAGTTGTAGTTCGAGCTCATGCTCATGGCATAGGCCCCCGCCGACATGACGGCCAGGAGATCGCCGGGGGAAAGCGTCAATGTCCGGTCGTGCGCGAAAAAGTCCGCGGATTCACAGACAGGCCCGACGATATCGTAGGATTGTGCTCGCCCAGTATGCTTCTCGACCGGCAGAACCTCGTGCCATGCCTCGTATAAGGCAGGACGCAACAGATCATTCATGCCAGCGTCCGTTACGGCAAAATTTTTGGTCGTGCTGTGTTTGAGGTACTCGATCCGGGTGAGCAAGAGCCCGGTATTGCCCACCAGCGATCGCCCCGGTTCGAACAGTATCTTCAACTTGCGCCGGCCGATGCGTTTGAAAAGCGAAGCGAGGTAGTCTTTTACCGCGGGGGGTTCCTCGTCCCGATAACGGATACCGAGCCCGCCACCCAGGTCGATGTGCTGCAGAGGACTTCCGCTCGCGTCCAGCATGTCGACGAATTCGAGGACTTTGTCGAGCGCGGCAACGAAGGGTTCGATCTCGGTGATCTGCGAACCAATGTGAAAATCTATGCCGATAACACGTAGCGCCTGCAGGGACGCCGCTTTACGGTAGAGTCGCGGGGCATCCTCGTACGCAACGCCGAACTTGCTCTCGCGCAGACCAGTGGCGATATAAGGGTGCGTGCGCGGATCGACGTCGGGATTGACACGCAAGGACACCGGCGCCACTTTGCCGAGATCGGAAGCAATTCGTGCGAGCCGCTCCAGCTCACCCTCGGATTCGACGTTGAAACAGAGAATGCCGGCCTGAAGCGCCGCCCGCATCTCCGCTTCGCTTTTGCCGACGCCGGAAAAAACGATCTTCGCGGCGACGCCCCCAGCGGCAAGCACGCGTGCGAGCTCTCCTCCCGACACGATATCGAACCCGGAGCCCCAGCGCGCGAGCAGGTTGAGGAAGGCGAGATTTGAATTGGCTTTGACGGCGTAGCAGATCAGAACGTCACGCCCGACACAGGCTTGCTCGAACTCGCGATATGCGGATTCCAGCGCCGCGCGAGAGTAGACGTAGCAAGGCGTACCGAACTGTGCTGCGATTGTCGCCAGCGGAACTTGCTCCGCGCACAGCGTGCCGTCCCGATACGAAAAAAAATTCACTGGCGCGGCGTGGACTTGTTATCCTGCCGCGGATCCTTCTCCGACGAAGGAAGGTAGAGGCCCGCCTTGTTGCCGCAGGCCGACAGGGTGAGGAGCAGGAGAATGAAACCAACGGCGCGGCGCATGGCGAAGCCGATAGTTAAATACCATTTAGTCTAGCACGGTGATGAACCCAAGCGAGTTCGAAAGCCTGACCGATACGATGCTCGAGCGGATTGCGCAGGCGCTTGAGGAAAGCGCGGCCGATTGCGACTGTGAACCGAAAGGTTCGGGAGTGCTCCAACTCGAATTTACCGACGGCAGCCGAATTATCGTCAACCGTCACGCGGCTGCGCAGGAAATCTGGGTTGCCGCTAAGGCGGGAGGCTACCATTTCCGCTGGAATGGCTCAGCCTGGGTCGACTCCCGCGAAGGCGGCGAGCTTCTGGCTGCGCTTTCGAAGCTGGTGAGCGAACAGTCGGGTCACCCCGTCGTACTGCGCTGACTAGCGGGCGGACATCGAGTTCAGAATAACTGGTTCTTGACGTCCTCGGCGGTGCGTACTCCGGGATCCACCGGACCCTGCTCGGGCGGTACATTCTCGCGAAAGAAGAACTCCGGTCTTCCATCGGGGGACTGAAGTCCGTTTTCGTTGACTTTGGCCGTAACGATACCCTCGGGATTGCGCTGGAACATTTCAGGCGCGCCCTTCAGCGCCTTGGCCATGTAACTCATCCAGATCGGCAACGCTGCAACCGACCCAGTCTCCCCGGGGCCGAGTTTTTTCGGCTGGTCAAAGCCTAGCCAGGCGATGCTCACCAACGTAGGTTGATAGCCGCTGAACCAGGCATCGATGTAGTCGTTCGTGGTGCCGCTCTTGCCGGCAAGATCCGTGCGCCCGAGCGCCATGGCGCGCGCTCCGGTTCCATAGCGCATAACGTCGTGCATCATGCTATCCATGATGAAGGCGTTGCGGGCGTCGATGACTCGCAAGGACTCATCGCCGGCCCGAGCCGGCTGCGCTTCTGCGAGCACGTTTCCGCGATCGTCGACGATCTTCTGAATCACGTAAGGCTCCGTGCGGTATCCCCCGGTGGCGAATACCGAAAACGCGCGCGCCATCTGCAGGGGCGTGGCCGAGCCCGCTCCGAGCGCCATGGTGAGATAAGGCGGGTGCCGGTCGGCATCGAAGCCGAAACGCGTGATGTAATCCTGCGCATATTGTGGGCCAATCGCCTGCAAAACACGGATCGACACCATGTTCTTCGACTTGGCAAGGGCCATTCGCAGGCTCATCGGCCCCTCGTACCGGCCGTCATAGTTCTTCGGTTCCCATACTTGTCCCCCGGTCAGGGCAGCATCGACCACAACGGGCGCGTCATTGATGACGGTGGCTGACGTAAACCCCTTCTCCAGTGCCGACGAGTAGATGAAAGGTTTGATACCCGAGCCGGGTTGGCGCCAAGCCTGGGTCACGTGGTTGTACTGGCTTCGGTTGAAGTCGAAACCGCCGACGAGCGAGCGCACGGCGCCGTCCTGGGGATTGACGGAGATGAAGGCTCCCTCGACTTCAGGCAGTTGCACGATCTGCCAGTCGTCCTTGACGTCCTTCTGAATGCGGATCACGGCACCACGGCGGATCCTGCGCATCTGGGGCGTTCGAGGATCTAGCATGCGTTCGGCGAACTTGAGCCCCTCCCCGGCAATGGTCACGGATTCTCCTCCGCGCCGATAGGCCTTTACGCGTTTCGGTGTCGCCTCCAGGACCAGCGCCGCGAGCATGTCGTCGCTGTCGCTATGATCCTGCAGCGCCTCTTCGTAGTCCTCTTCCTGCGCGTCCTTGAGGTCGACGAAACCTTCCGGGCCGCGGTAGCCGTGGCGCCGATCGTACTCGAGAACGCCCTGGCGCAAGGCCTCGTAAGCGGCCTCCTGATCGGTTCGCGTAATCGTGGTGTAAACACGAAATCCGCGTGAATAGATATCCTCCGGATAGCGTTCGTAGAGCAGCTGACGGACCATCTCGGCGACAAACTCGGCGTGAATCTCGTACCCGGTAGCTGTCTCCCGCTTGACATTGATCTGAACCGCTTGCGCCTCCTCGTATTGCCCGTCGTCAAGGAGCGCGAGTTCGCGCATGCGCCGCAGCACATAGAGCTGGCGTTGTTTGGCGCGCTTCGGATTGATCACCGGGTTGAAAGACGACGGTGCTTTCGGCAGCCCGGCAAGCATCGCGATCTCCGCAGTATTCAACTGGGAAAGCGTCTTGCCAAAATAGACTTGCGCCGCGGTGCCGAATCCGTAGGCGCGCTGGCCCAGGTAGATCTGATTGACGTAGATCTCCAGGATCTGGTCTTTGGTCAGACTGTTTTCAATCTTGAACGCGAGCAGCGCCTCATATAGCTTGCGCGTGAGCGTCTTTTCGCGGGAAAGAAAGAAATTTCGCGCGACCTGCATGGTGATCGTGGACGCGCCTTGCGTTTTGCCGCCGGTCACCAGGTTGGAGTAGGCCGCCCGCAGCACCCCGTGGTAGTCGACCCCGGTGTGCTGGTAGAAACGCTCGTCTTCGGCTGCGAGGATCGCCTGTTTCATCAGAGGAGGAATTTCCTCGATTCGGACGACCGAACGGCGTTCCTCGCCAAATTCCCCGATCAGAACACCATCGGCGGTGTAGACCCGCAGCGGGATTTTGGGCTGGTATGCGGTGAGTGCCTCGATCGAGGGAAGGTTAGGATAGGCAAGGAGGATGACGAAACCGGCCAGCGCCAGACCCACCACCGCCAGCCCAGCCAACGCCAGTGCCGGGAAGGCGAACCATCGAAGCCACATTCAGGGGATGTCCCAAAAAAGGTCGCCCATTATAGATAAGCGGGGGGGACGTAAGTTCGGCATAAGTTATTAATATCTAGCGTAAATAATTTACTTTACAGGGTGGGGAGTTGTTGCTAGCATTTAACGTAAATTATACCAATCGCGCCTAACAGGCGATACCTGAAGGAGAAATTCGGGTTGAAGCTCACCTTTGATATGGATATTTTTAGGGCGAAGACCCCGCCGCTGTTCGGGATGGACATCTCTTCGTCCTCGGTGAAGCTGGTGGAGCTCACCGACGCAGGGAAAGGAGCTCCCCGGGTGGAGCGCTATGCCATCGAAGCCCTGCCCAAGGACGCGGTCCTGGACGGCAACATCACCAACCTCGATGCAGTGGTCGATGCCACTCAGCGCGGGTGGAAGAGGATGGCGACGCGCACGAAAAACGTGGCCTTGGCACTGCCTTCGGCCGCGGTGATCACCAAGAAGATCATTGTGCCGGCGGGGTTGCGTGACGAAGAGTTGGAAATCCAAGTAGAGACCGAGGCCAATCAATATATTCCGTTTGCGCTGGACGAAGTCAATCTCGATTTCCAGGTGATCGGACCGTCTCCTTCCGGGCCGGAGGAGGTTGAAGTGCTGATTGCCGCTTCCCGCAAGGAGAAAGTCGAGGACCGGGTGGCGGTAGCCGAGGCCTCGGGGCTCAAGGCGGTAGTCATGGACGTAGAGTCCTACGCGGTCCAGTCTTCGTTTGAACTGATCCAGCAGCAGTTCCCGGAGCATGGCAAAGACCAGAACATCGCCCTGGTCGACCTGGGCGCGAACGTCATGAACATCACGGTATTGCGCAACGAGCAGACCGTCTACACGCGCGAGCAGGCGTTCGGCGGCAGCCAGCTCACGCAGGACATCATGCGTGTATACGGGATGAGCCTGGAAGAAGCCGAAGCAGCCAAACGTTCCGGCGGCCTTCCGGAAAACTACGAATCTGAGGTGTTGCGGCCTTTCATGGAAAACGCAGCGCTGGAAATCCAGCGGGCAGTGCAGTTTTTCTTCACATCGACCCAATACACCTCAGTGGAGCACGTCCTGCTCACCGGGGGCTCCGCAGTGATCCCGGGGCTGGATGAGATGGTGCAGAGTCGCACTCAGATCAACGCGCTCGTCGCGAATCCCTTTGCCAACATGGCGATTTCGCCGCGCGTTCAACTGAAGAAACTCGTGGCGGACGCGCCGTCGCTCATGGTTGCGTGCGGCCTCGCCATGCGGAGATTTGATCCGTGATCCGCGTCAATCTTTTACCGTGGCGCGAGGCGCGCCGCAAGGCCCAGCGCCAGCATCTTGGCGTGGTGGGAGGTATGGTTGCGGTGCTGGGACTTTTGATTGTCGGAGCGGTGCACCTGACGATCGCCGGGTACATCTCGGAGCAGAGCAGTCGCAACGAGTTTCTGAAGAAGGAAAACGTCCGGCTCGACAAGGAAATCGAAGAGATCAAGAAGCTCAAGACCGAGATCGCGGCCCTGCTTGCCCGCAAACAGATCATCGAGCGGCTGCAAGCAGACCGAGCCCAGGCCGTCTACCTGCTGCAGGAGCTGGTCCAGCAAGTGCCCGACGGTGTGTATCTCAGGTCGATCAAGCAAACCGGCTTGAAAATCAACATGACGGGCTATTCGCAATCCAATGCCCGTGTCTCGACTCTGATGCGTAATTTCGCCGCGTCGCCTTATCTTGAGAATCCCGACCTTGTCGAGATCAAGGCGGCGATCGTAAACAACAAGCGCGTATCGGAATTCAACATGAATGTCAGTCTCAAGCGGCTCCAGACTGAAGATGCCGCCAAATCCGGCAAGACCGCACCTAAAGCGGCTGCGGCAAAAGGCTAGAGAACCCAATGAAGCAGTTGCTCGATCAGTTCAAGAATCTCAATACGCGCGATCCAGGCGCCTGGCCGCCGCTACCCAAGGCGATGTTGTTGGTTGTGGTCTTGGTCGGCATTGTTGTCCTGGGCTACTTCCTTGACTGGCAGGAGGAGATGGATTCGCTTGATGCCGGACGCGCCCAAGAGGTAAAGCTCAAGGACGATTATGTCGCCAAGCAACAACAGGCGATCAATCTCGATCTCTACCGTCAGCAACTGCGTGAAATCGACAGCTCCTTCGGGGCTCTTCTGAGGCAGCTTCCCAACCGGTCGCAAATGGATGCGCTGCTCGTGGATATCAATCAGGCGGGACTCGGCCGCGGGCTGCAATTCGATCTGTTCAAGCCGGCTCCAGCGGAGACCAGGCGCGAGTTCTACGCCGAGCTTCCGGTGACGCTCAAACTCAGCGGCAACTACCACGACATGGGGCAGTTTGCGAGCGATATCGGCCAGCTCTCACGGATCGTAACGCTGAACGACATCGCTCTGACCGGGAATAAGGACGGTTCTCTTGTGATGGACGTGACGGCCAAGACATTCCGCTATCTGGACGATGAAGAGGTGGCGGCCCAGAGCAGGGCTTCGAAGACGGCGAAGGCAGGCAGGAAATGAGGCCGGTCCTGGTCGTCGTGCTCGGTCTGCTGCTCGTCTCGTGTGGCGGCGAGGAATTTGGTGACCTCAAGGCGGAGCTCAAGGACAAAACCAAGGATCTTCGCGGTCGGATAGATCCGCTGCCCGTCGTAAAGCCCTATGAGCCCGTCCCCTACACGGCGTTCGATCAGGGTGACCCCTTCAGCAGCGCGAAGATCGAGCTCGTCACAAAGTCGGCGAGCACCGGCGGGGGCGGACTCAAGCCCGATCTCAATCGGCCGAAGGAACCGCTGGAAGCTTTTCCATTGGAGTCGCTGAGAATGGTCGGCGTGCTGCAGCAGAAGAAGGCGAACTTTGCCTTGATCAAAGCCGATGCGGGTCTCTACCGCGTAAAAGTCGGCAACTACGTGGGTCAGAATTTCGGTCTCATCACGACGATTACCGAAAGCCAGGTCCAGTTGCGTGAGCTCATCCAGGATGCCGTCGGCGACTGGACGGAGCGCCAGAGCACGTTGCAATTGCAGGAAGTCGGAGGAGGCAGATAATGAGTAACGTCCTGGTGCGAAGATTCATTCAAGCATCTATTGGCACATTCGGTTTGCTCCTGTTCGCGTCTCTTGCCGAGGCTCAGCAGAACAGCATCGAGAACTTCGACGTCACTCAGAGCGGTGGACAAGTCCTGGTACGGGTAAGCTTCAAGAGTCCCATCCCGGCTGCTCCGGGCAGCTTTACCATAGCCAATCCTGCCCGGATCGCATTCGATTTTCCCGATACCTCCAATGGCCTCGGGCGCACCAGCCAGGATATAGGCGAGGGGGTGCTGCGCTCGATGAACGTAGTGCAAGCGGGCGAACGCACCCGCCTGGTGCTCAACCTGCGCAACATGGTTTCGTACGAATCCAAGATCGAGGGAAACAACTTGTTGGTGACTCTGGCAGCCGCTACCTCGGGGTTTGCACGGCAGGCTGCGGGCGGCGGCTCCGCGCGTTTCGCGGAAGGCAGGTCTGACGTCCAGCACGCCCTCAGGGACATTAACTTCCGGCGCGGCAGCGGCGGCGAAGGCCGAATCGTCGTTGAGTTATCCGATACGTCCACCGGGGTGGACATCCGCCAACAGGGGCAGACTGTAATCGTTGATTTTCTCAAGACCAGCGTCCCCGAAACGCTGCGCAAACGCTACGACGTGGTTGACTTCGCAACCCCGGTCCAGACCCTGAGCGTTTTTCCGCAGGGCGACAACGTGCGCATGGTGATCGAACCGCGCGGGTTGTGGGAACACAACGCCTACCAGACCGACACCCAGTTCGTGCTCGAGGTAAAGCCGATCCAGTACGATCCGAACAAGCTCGTGCAGGGCACGCGTAGCGGCTATACGGGTGAAAAGCTTTCGCTCAACTTCCAGAACGTCGAAGTGAGGAGCGTACTGAACGTCATCGCGGACTTCACCGATCTGAACATCATCACCAGCGACTCGGTGGGAGGAAACCTCACGCTGCGCCTGAAGGATGTGCCCTGGGACCAGGCCCTCGACATCATCCTGCAGACCCGGGGCCTGGACATGCGCAAGAACGGTAACGTGATCTGGATCGCGCCGCGCGACGAGCTCGCCACGAAGGAGAAGCTCGCGCTCGAGTCTACGGCGCAAATCACGGAGCTGGAACCCCTGCGCACCGAAACCTTCCAGCTCAATTACGCCAAGGCCGATGCCTTCGCGAAGCTTCTCGCCGATCCGCTGCAACGTATCCTTTCCAAGCGCGGTGCTGCTTCGGTCGATCTTCGCACCAATCAGGTGTTTGTACAGGACGTCGGTGTTCGACTGGAGGAAGTACGAAAATTGCTGACTCAGGTCGACGTTCCGGTACAGCAGGTGCTGATCGAGGCGCGTATCGTTGAAGCCAACGACAGTTTCTCGAAAAATCTAGGGGTGCGGATGGGGAATGTGTCGCTGCCGCTCGCGCAAAGCGGCAATAGCAGCGGACCGAGTCCCATAGGTGGCAATGTCACGGGTGTGGCCGTAACGCAAACCGGAACACTTGCCGACCTGCCCAATCTATTTCCGGCGGGAGGAGGACAGATAACGACCAAGACCCCGGATAACCTGAGCGTCAACCTGCCGGCGGCCCCGGTTGGAAATGCTGCGGCAGCGGGTTCCATCGCATTGCTGATCACTAATAAACTCACCGGGGCTCTTCAGCTTGAACTTTCCGCGCTGGAGGCCGACGGCAAGGGCAAGATCATCTCGAGTCCGAGGGTGATGACCGCCAACAACGTCGAAGCGCTCATCGAACAGGGCACAGAATTGCCTTATCAGCAGGCGACTTCGAGCGGTGCGACCTCGATTTCATTCCGCAAGGCGAACCTCGCGCTCAAGGTCAGGCCTCAGATCACGCCCGACGGCAACGTCATTATGAATCTGGACATCAACAAGGATTCCGTGGGCCAGAGTACCAATGCCGGCTTCGCTATCGATACTAAGCACGTTCTGACGCAGGTGCTGGTAGAAAACGGTGGCACAGTGGTGATCGGAGGCATCTACACCCAGACTCTGCAGACCACTATCACCAAGGTGCCGTTTTTCGGCGACCTCCCGCTGCTCGGCGTACTTTTCCGCAACAATTCCCGCTCGGACAACAAGACCGAGCTTTTGGTGTTCATTACCCCGCGCATCGTCGAGCAGAGGCTCAGCCAGCGCTGACCCGCGGGTTCACCCATCGGCCGAGGGCCAGCGTTACGCTGGCCCTTTGTTTTTCAGTTCGGTGCGGATGGATTGCTACAATACTTCCATGAAGACGACTCACAGGCTTTTCCTCGTGGGCATGATGGGCGCTGGCAAAACCACCGTCGGGCGCCAGCTCGCCAAACGGCTGGGCAAGGCGTTTTTCGACTCCGACCGCGAAATTGAGGCCCGTACCGGCGTCCGGGTCGCCGTCATCTTCGACATAGAAGGCGAAGCGGGCTTCCGCAAGCGTGAGGCCGAGGTGATCGAACAGGTCACCGCCCTGGAGGACATCGTGCTCGCCACCGGGGGCGGTGCGGTGCTCGATCCCCGCAACCGCGAATTGCTCAAGACCCGCGGCTTCGTTATTTACCTGCATGCGCCACCCTTGGTGTTGTGGCAGCGCACCCATACCGACAAGTCCAGGCCGTTGTTGCAGGGCGGCGAGGCTCGGGAGAAGCTCGAAGCGCTCTACGCCTTGCGCGACCCCCTCTATCGCGAAGTCGCAGACCTGGTGATCGACACCGGCCGCCAGGGTATTGGCGCATTGCTGGGTCAGGTGCTGGCGAAATTCGGCGAGGCATGCAAACTCTCAGCGTAGCGCTCGCGGAGCGTTCATATCCGGTCCACGTCGGCATCGGGCTTATTGGCCGGAGCGACCTCATCACGCCCTTCCTTGGCCAAAAGAAGGCCGCCGTCGTCACCAATTCCACTGTCGCGGCCCTTTATCTCGAACGGGTGGCAGGAGCGTTGGCGCGCGATGGCTTCGAAGTGGTCCGGATCGTGGTTCCCGACGGCGAGGAGCACAAGGATTGGCGCACGCTGAATGCGATTTTCGACGCATTGCTCGAGCAACGATGTGCGCGGGATACCACATTGATTGCTCTAGGGGGCGGCGTGATCGGGGATCTGGCTGGATTTGCCGCCGCCACCTATCAGCGAGGCATGCCACTGATACAGATTCCGACCACGCTGCTCGCCCAAGTCGATTCGTCGGTCGGGGGCAAGACCGCGATCAATCATCCGCTCGGGAAAAACATGATCGGCGCTTTCCACCAGCCGCGGCTGGTGCTCGCCGACATGGAAACTCTGGAGACACTGCCGGAACGCGAACTGCGTTCCGGGCTTGCCGAAGTCATCAAGCACGGCTTGATCCGCGACGCGGCGTTCTTCGAGTGGATTGAGACGAATCTCGATCGCCTGCTGGCACGCGATCCGGACGCGCTCGAACACGCGGTGGTGCGCTCGATCTCGATCAAGGCCGAAATCGTCGGCCGGGACGAGCGCGAGAGCGGCGTGCGCGCGCTCCTGAATTTCGGGCATACCTTCGGACACGCCATCGAAACCGGCCTCGGCTACGGGGTGTGGTTGCACGGCGAAGCGGTGGCGGCCGGGATGGTCATGGCGGCGGATCTGTCGCGGCGTGTCGGCTATCTTTCGGAAACCGACGTAGCGCGCATTCGTTCGTTGCTGGAGCGCGCAGGACTTCCGACGACTGCCAAAGGCATCACGCCGGAGCGCATGCGGCAACTGATGCAGGTGGACAAGAAAGCGAAAGCGGGTCGCATTCATTTCGTTCTTCTGGAGCGTCTGGGCGCAGCGCTTCTTCGTGCGGACTTACCGCCCGATGCGGTCGAGCACACGCTCTCGCGGCTTGCCGCCTAAGTAAGCACTAGCGGTGCCGGGGAATGTTGCTTCGCAGCGTGGGGCGGTAGTGTCTCAGTTTGAGACACTACCCGTGGGGCGGTAGTGTCTCAGTTTGAAAGTAACGCTGCGGGACTGGCCGGGATGAGGCGGGATAAAATGGGGGCATGGCAACACGTCCCCGCAGACCGCGCGACGCGAATCAGTTAGCCAAGCTAATTGTCGATATTTCCACGGGCAGCATTGAAGAGGAACGGCAAAAAGAGCCCATACGAGGGCGGCCCGGAGGGTTGAAGGGTGGAGTCATACGAGCGCAGACTCTTACCCCGCAACGAAGAGTCCAAATCGCTCAAAAAGCAGCCAAGGCCAGATGGGGCGCTAGACCTCGCCGCCAGAAAGTCGTGGCTGGAGATAGTTAGGCATCAATTGTCTAAGCGTGTTTTTTGTTATTAGCCCATCTGCAAGTCCGCGCAAAATCACATACGGTTGCATTAAGGGTTCCTCAAATCTATAGCGGAATCTGCGTGGGGACCCCGTCACTTCTAACATTTTTGCGCGATCCGCTTCGCACAGTATCTTCAGATGCTGGCCAAACATGGCTACCTTATATTGCTTTTGCATAATTATTGAGAGCGGAACTTCTATGGCCTTTGCGGGGAAAAAACCCAATTCATCCGGTTCGGCAAGGGCGCAAGCAAGTAGTACCTCTTTGTAGATGTTCCCGCTTCTCGGGCTTTGTGTTGCCCGATGGTATTGCTCCCTAATCGAATGATGGGCGCGCTCCAAACAGTCGCGTTCAGCATCATCGACATGCTGCACATCTATCGTCAGCGATCTTGATTCGATTGCGCGACGGCCAGCATGTTGTCCGAGCAAATGCGTGTAGTGGGGCAATCCAGCAGATAAAGCAACAATTTGTGCTTTAGCTGCGGGTGTGATCGTCATCCCTACTCTAGGCAGGCGTTTGTCTATGATTTCTGCCAATTCCGCCGCTTTCATGCGGGGCATTGGAATTTGGATTAGTGCGCGCCCTATGGATGCATGGTCCCTGAGCAAGTCGTTGACTGATTTGGCGACGCCTACCAGAACAATCGTGGCCGCAACGGAATAATCAGACAAGGATTTTATGGTGTTCGCGATTAACGCCTTCGCGTTTGGGTCTTGAAGTTTGTCGAACTCGTCCAGGATGATGATAGGGGTAGTCGTCAGGTCGAACCGCGTTAGCACCCTGCGCACATCATCAGGGGAAATATCGTTGATGGTTGTGCCATCTAAAACATTTCCGCCGCCCTCTTCGCCAAGATCCTTGTAGACCTTTCGCCAAAGACTAGTAAACGTATCCTGCGGATCGCAATTGACGATTACGCTGGAGAGGGTCTTTGTTGGGCGAATTAGCCGAAGCGAGAAGGTTTTCGCGAGCGAGGTTTTCCCGACGCCACGCTCACCATAGACGATTGCGTGCTGGCCCCTTTGAAGGGCGGCCTCGATGATCTGGCTGATTTCGTGTTGCCTACCCGCGAAAAGGTCGTTTTCGTCGATAGGCGCGCCTGGGCTGAATAACTCTATGATTTCATAGGTCTTTGACTGCCAATCCGCATCACTGAGCGTTTGCTTCGCCGTCATGTCACCGCTAGCAATTTAATTAACTGATGCACATGTTAACTAACTAGATGGCTGTTTGCAACATATATAATAGTAACCGTGTTGACACGGCGGCATTTGTTAAGCATAATGTTCATTATGAACCGCCTAGGCCTCCAAGACCGCGCCCGGATCATCGGATGCCTGACCGAAGGCATGAGCATGCGCGCCACTACTCGCCTGTGCGACGTGAGCATCAATACCGTCACCAAGCTGCTGGTGGACGTAGGGACGGCCTGTGATCTGTACCAGAACGAAACACTGCGGAATCTGCCGTGCAAGCGCGTTCAGGTGGATGAAATTTGGTCGTTCTGCGGAATGAAAGAAAAGAACGTTCCCCCGATGCGCCGGGGCGAGCTTGGCTATGGCGATGTCTACACCTGGGTGGCAATTGACGCTGATACCAAACTAGTGCCGTCCTGGCTCATCGGGCAACGTTGGCTCGAATACGCGAAGCTCTTTATTGACGATCTAGCTTCGCGGATGGCGAATCGCGTTCAGCTTACGAGCGATGGTCATACGCCATATCTAACTGCTGTTGAAGGCTCGTTCGGGCGCAATATTGACTACGCTATGCTCGTGAAGCTTTACAGCAACCCCGCTACCAATATCGAGAGCCGCCGCTACAGCCCCGGCGAGTGCTGTGGAGCGCGCAAAAATGCGGTATGCGGAAATCCCGATGAAAAGCACATCAGCACGAGTTTCGTTGAGCGGCAGAATCTAACCATGCGGATGCACATGCGTCGATTCACGCGGCTGACGAATGGATTTAGCCGCAAAGTCGAGAACCATTGTTGCGCAGTCGCGCTGCACTACATGTTTTATAACTTCGCAAGGATTCACAAAACGCTGCGCGTCACTCCAGCAATGCAAGCTGGAATCTCGGATCACGTATGGACATTGGAGGAAATCGCAGCGCTCGCAAGTTGATCCGGGGCAGAGTTCCGAAGGCGCTTGAGAAAACTACGCTTGCATCTTGACACTACACTAGTATTAGTTGCACACGCGACTCAAGGCCCTATACATTGTGGTCCATAGGGAAGCTCGCTGATTTGGTGCTGATTGGCGAGTGGAAAAAAGAGACCCGCTTTCGCGGGTCCCTGTTGTTGCAGCACCTACCACCGTAGCTCAGTGGATAGAGCGCTTACTCGGTAAGTTTGAGGTCGGGGGTTCGACTCCCTCCGGTGGTGTCACCAGAAGTCCGCGTCCCTAACCGATTATCCTTTGGTGTCTCTCCCTAGACTGGGGATTATGCGCCGGTGAACACACGGCCAGTCTAGTTTCATCCCGTTTGTATGTCAATTGGCATACAAACCGATGCTAAGATGCCGCTATGGCCGGCAAAACTGTCCCCAGGAGCTATAGGATTTCGAGAGAGCAGTCCGAATTCATCCAAGAACTGGTTGCGCTGCAGATACTGGGAACGAACGGAAGCGCCGTGCTTCGCACGTTACTCAACAATGCAATCAAAGAGCTTGTTGAGAGCGAGTTCGTAAGGAAATACAAGGAGGGCCGGGGACTGCTCAAGAAGGAATAGAGGCGGGTTTTGTTGCACTGCGTTTTCAGCGGGTTACAAACCTTGTAACCATCAAACTGAGACACTACCCGTGGGGCTAAGCACTTGAAGCAGCAAGGGAACGCAGGTATAGTCAAAGACCCGGTCTCGAAAAAGCGCGAAATACAGGGATTTTGCCACCGGCAACCTATTCGCCCGAGCTCAGAGTGACTCATCGTCCAGAACCCCAGGGCCTGTACCACCCCGCAAACGAACATGACGCCTGCGGTGTGGGGTTCGTCGCCCATATCAAGGGCAAGAAATCGCATTCGATCGTCGAGCAGGGCTTGACCGTACTGCGGAATCTCACCCACCGGGGTGCCGTGGGTTGGGATCCAAAGCTCTCCGATGGCGCGGGCCTGCTCATCCAGATTCCCGACAAGTTTCTCCGCGAAGTGATGGCCAAGCAGGGCGTGAAACTCCCTCCAACAGGCCAGTACGGCGTCGGCATGGTGTTCCTGCCGCGAGATCCCGCCTCGCGCTTTGCCTGCGAGTACGAGATCGAGCGCGCGATCAAGGACGAGGGCCAGGTTCTACTCGGCTGGCGGGACGTTCCCGTCGACAATAGCGACCTTGCCGAGCCTGCCAAGCGGGTCGAGCCGGTGATCCGTCAGGTGTTCATCGGGCGCGGCAAAGGAGTGACGGTTACCGATGCCCTGGAGCGCAAGCTCTACATCATCAGAAAGAGCGCGGGCCATGCGATCCAGGCGTTGAAGCTCGCGCACGGCAAGGAGTTCTACGTTCCCTCGATGTCGGCGCGCACCGCGTGCTACAAGGGCATGCTGCTCGCGCACCAGGTCGGGGAATACTACAAGGATCTGCAGGATGCACGCGTCGAGTCGGCGCTCGCGCTCGTCCACCAGCGTTTTTCCACAAATACGTTTCCATCGTGGGATCTCGCGCATCCGTTCCGCCTGATCTGCCACAACGGCGAAATCAATACGCTGCGCGGCAACGTCAACTGGATTCGCGCGCGCCAGGGCGCGATTTCGAGTCCAGTCCTCGGACGCGATCTCGAAAAGATATGGCCGCTGATCTATGACGGACAATCCGATTCCGCATCGTTCGACAACGCGCTCGAACTGCTGGTCATGGGAGGATATTCGATCGCGCACGCGATGATGTTGATGATCCCTGAGGCCTGGGAGAACCACACCTTGATGGATCCCGCCCGGCGCGCGTTCTACGAGTACCACGCCGCCATGATGGAGCCCTGGGACGGCCCCGCCTCGATCGCCTTTACCGACGGACGCCAGATCGGCGCGACGCTTGACCGCAACGGTCTGCGGCCCTCGCGCTACATCGTGACCGACGATGACCTCGTGATCATGGGCTCTGAATGCGGCTGCCTGCCGGTACCCGAGGAGAAAATCGTCAAGAAATGGCGGCTGCAGCCCGGAAAGATGTTCCTCGTGGACCTCGAAAAGGGCCGCATCATCGACGACAAGGAACTGAAGGACACACTCGCTGCCACCAGACCCTACGCCGAGTGGATCGAGCGCATCCGCGTGAAGCTCGACGAGGTCGAGACCGAAAAGACGCCTCCGCTGAAAAGTGCGGTCCGCATGCTCGACCGGCAGCAGGCGTTTGCCTACACGCAGGAAGACATCAAATTCATCATGACGCCGATGGCAACGAACGGCGAGGAGCCCGTCGGGTCGATGGGCAACGACTCGCCGCTCGCGGTGCTGTCGAACAAGGACAAGACGCTCTACCACTACTTCAAGCAGCTCTTCGCGCAGGTGACCAATCCGCCGATCGACCCGATCCGCGAGGAACTGGTCACGTCGCTCGTGTCCTTCATCGGACCGAAGCCGAATCTGCTCGGTATCGACGAGATGAATCCGCCGCTCCGCCTGGAGGTATCCCAGCCGGTGCTCGATTTCTTCGAAATGGAGAAGATCCGGCACATCGAGCGCTACACGGGCGGCAAGTTCCGCTCGTTCGAGCTGGACACCACCTACCCTCTCGCATGGGGTAAGGAGGCAATCGAAGCCCGCCTGGCGTCGCT
>DATHHS010000153.1:0-11207 GCA_035317085.1 Burkholderiales bacterium | reverse complement strand
CCCGACCTGGTCCTATGAGCTCAAGACACTGCCGCGGCCCAAGGGCAGGGCGACCCACGCCGTCGTCACCGAGTACGACCTGCCGCGCAAGACGATCGCGCCGCACGACGTGCGCACCGATGCCCAGGGCCGGGTGTGGTATTCGAATTTCGTCGAGAATTTTCTCGGCAGGCTCGATCCCCGCACCGGCGCGCACGCCGAGTTTGCCTACCCGATCGTCAAGCCCGGCGCCCCGGCCGGAGCGCTCGCCCTGGAGCCGGACGGCGAGGGCAACTGGTGGCTTGCCGCCATGTTTCAGACCGGCCTGGTCAAATTCAACGTGAAGAGCGAAACGTTTCAGGTTTTTCGCCTTCCCCCGGAGATGAACACCGACGCCTCGCAGCAGTCGATGGTCATGCCGCGGCAGTCGCAGGTCGACGGCAAGGTCTGGACCAACGAAGTGAGCAAGCAGTCCATCCTGCGGCTCGATCTTGCGAGCGGACGGTACGAACTCATCGACCCGTTCAAGTTCCTGCCGGCGGGCAGCACCCACTCCCCCTACGGACTCGCGGCGGACTCCACGAACAATCTTTTTTTCATGGACTTCGCAGGCGAAGCGATCGGCCGCGTGGACGCGAAGACCGGCCAATCGACGCTCTATCCGACGCCCACCCGGCGCTCGCGCCCACGCCGCACCATGATCGATTCCCGGGGCCGGGTCTGGTTCGCCGAGTTCGCCGCGAACAAGGTGGCGATGTTCGACACGAAGAAGGAAACCTTCAGGGAATGGGAGGTCCCGACGCCCCACACCTATCCCTATGACGTCTTCGTCGACCGGAACGGCGAGCTGTGGAGCGGATCGATGGCGAGCGACCGCGTGCTGCGATTCGATCCCGAAAGCGGAAAGTCAGTCGAATACCTTCTGCCGCTTCAGACGAACATCCGCCGCGTATTCGTCGACGATTCAACCCGGCCGGTCAGCTTCTGGGCGGGCAGCAACCACGGCGCGTCGATCGTAAAGCTGGTTCCGCTCGATTGACGGCTTTCGAAGAGCAAGGTTGCGCTGCTCGATCCGCCGCAAAAAGAAAAGGCCGCCCGCAGGCGGCCTTTTTCGTTTCTTTGGTTCGCGCTATGGCAACGCTCAGTTTGCCAGTGGATCGGGACGCACCTGGACCTTGTAGATCTTGGGCCGGTTCTGCGTGCCGCCTTCGTTGTGGAACACCGTGCGCGATCCGAAAGTCGTCCAGAGCCCGCGCCCCTTCCAGCCTGCGCTCGCATCGTCGATGCGCCCATCCACGTTCTTGGTGAAGAAGCCCATGGGATACGGAATACGCACGGTCACGAACTTCCCGTCCACGATCGCGAGCAGCGACTCGCCGCCGTTGGTCGAGGCGATCGGCACGTTCGGTCCCAATCCCAGCGTGTTGAAGCGATCAACCCAGATGTAGTAGGCGTGTTCGGCGCTGCCCTTTGGATCCACGCCCTTGAACTGCGGCCCGGGGAAGCGGTACATCGTCCAGCCTTCTGGGCAATGCTTGCCGGTCGCGGCGGCCGGCCCGTTGAGCGGTCCCTTGCACTTGCGCCGGTCGAAACTCGCCATGTGGCCGCTCGAGAGCACCGTCCAGACCACGCCTTCAGTCGTGAGGTCCAGGCCGCGCGAACCGTACCCGCCTTCCGGCGGCAGGTAGATTTCCGTGAGCGCGGTTTCGGACGGGTTGGGTCCGGGCACAAGGCGCATGATGTATCCGGGCTGATCCATGCGCGAGAAGCCGACGTCCATCGCCTGGCCCCAGATCGAATCGTCTACCGGGCTCGGCTGCACGCCGTAGAACGCCGCCATGATGCGCTTGTCCTTCGTCGGATCGAGCGGCTGGTTGGCCTCGACGTAGGCGTCGCGCTTGCCGTTGCCGTTGGTGTCGAGGATGAGCGGAGTCCAGCCCTGCGATTTCGCTTCATCGCCGGTTTCGAAATACATCTTCGTATTGAGCCAGCCTACGACACCGCTCTGCGGACCGCCCTGGCTGGTCCACAAGGTGTTGTTTGCGTCATGGCCGAAATACAGGTGATGGGTGGAGAAGCAGGTGTTGATGAGCTTCCACTCGCCGGTCTTCGGGTCGTACACCGAAAGGTGGCGCGGCGCCTCGTTCAGCGGCACGACTTTCGCCGACGGATGGTTCGAGCCCGCCTTGCAAAACTCCGGCTGCGCCCCCGCCGGCCGGATCCTCGCCGTGAACCAGACCCGTCCCTTCTCGTCCATCATCGGGTTGTGGATGCTGGTGTGGCCGTCCCAGATCGCCTCATCGCCCCAGTAATGCGACGCCGCCATCGGCAGTTGTTTCGACGAAGGCGTGTTCGGATCGCGGAAGGGATGCTGAATCTGCGACGCGCTGTTGGTCGCCGGGTCGAAGACCGGGACGAGATCGGTGCTCTCCTCGGGCGAGCCGTAGACCTTGCCGTTGGCGTTGAGCGTCGGATTGCGCTTGTCGCTCGAGACCGCGTCGTGAAGATAGTACTTCGGAGTGGACCAATCCCACATGCTGATCACGACGTTGCGCTCCAGCCCCTGGGGCCGTTCCGGTTTGGCGAAGGGCAACTCGCCCGCCGCGATGCGGTCGGTCCAGTCGCCGAACAACTCCAATCCTTTTTCCGGGCCGATGCGCCCCAGCGTAAGCGCCATGTTCGACATGGCCTGTCCGGACTGGGTGCGGCGCGCCCAGGCCTGCATCCCGTGGCCGAATTCCTTCGGCACCGTGCGTACGCCATAAGAGCCGAGCGCGTGGCAGGACTGGCAGGAGTTCTTGACCGTGTCGACCCAGTAGGCCTGGGTCTTCATGACCTCCGGAATGCCGTTGCCTTTCGCGCCGGTCCCGGGGAATTCGCTCGCGGGCGGAATTTTGAGCATCGAATACCAATACATGCCGGGGTAGTATTCCGCCGCCGCGGCTGCGCTGGGTGCTGCCACAGCGCTCAGGTTCAGGGTGTTTCCCGGGGCGCCGCTCACCTTGGCTGAATCGACCAGCCCGTAACCGCGCACCCACACGCTGTAGCCGGCTTTCGGAAGCTCCGGAATCAGATAGCGCCCCTGGTCGTCCGTGACGACGACCTTGGCAAATTTCGTGGGCAGGTCGTTCGTCTCGGCGATCACCCAGACTCCGGCTTCAGGCCCGTTGGGCCCGGTTACCACGCCCCTGATGTCGCCGGCGCTGCTGCCCGAGCCCTGCATGCTCAGACATGCGGCGAGAAGCGTGGCGATGGCGATTCCCGCTGCGCCCAGGTACAGACTTTTTCTTGTCTTCATGAGTCCCCCTTTGGATACTGCTCGCGGCCGCGCTGCGGCCGACCGGATGGAAAATAATTTGGCCTGACGTTCGCAGGTACAACGACTTTCGCACATTAGGATGCACCTTTCTGCCCGCGTTCGCAAGGCGGGTTCTCGGCGGCTGGAACCCGGGGCCAACGTTGTCCGCAAGTCCTCGTCCCCCGTAGAATGCGCGGATGATCAGTCTCGTAGTTTCCACGATCGTGTTCTTCGTTGCGAGCTATTTCATCAAGCGCTACCTTGACGGGATCGGAGTGCCGAAGACCGTCGTGCGCGGCCTCGTCATATTCGTGCTTGCCCTGGCGGCGGCCTACGGTGTCGCATTTGTGGTGGATTGGGCTGCCGCCCTGTTCGGTTGATTCGCGCTCATGAAAATCTCCTCCATCGACAGCTATATCCTCACCATTCCCACGCCGGAGCCGATGGCGCGGAACTACGCGCACCAGAAACTCGTCGTCGCGGAGATTTCCACCGACGAAGGGATCGTCGGCCTGGGCTACAGCCTGGTCTTCGGCGGCGGCGGCGCGGAGGCGGTTCACGCCTATCTCGAGACGCGCCTCGCGCCCGTTCTCCTCGGGGAGGATCCGCTTTTCGTCGAACGGCTTTGGGAAAAGATGTTTCGTGCCGACATGGGCATCAAGAAGCAGGGCATCGCGGCCTATGCGCTTTCAGCGCTCGACATCGGCCTGTGGGACATCGCAGGCAAGGCCGCGGGGCTGCCGCTCTACAAGCTCTGGGGCGCGGTGACCGACCGCATCCCCGCGTACGGCAGCGGCGGCTGGTCGAAATACAGCGAGAAAGAACTGATCGCAGAAGCGGAAAAATACGCTGCGCTCGGCTGCAAGTACTACAAGATGAAAATCCACCACCCCGACCCGCGCGAGAACGCGAAGCGCGTCGAGGCCGTGCGCCGCGCGCTGGGCGATGGCGTGCGCATGATGGTGGACGTGAACCAGCGTCTGGACGTTCTGGGCAACCTCCGGCAAGCGCAAGTGCTCGAGCACCTCGATCTCGTGTGGTACGAGGAGCCGGTGCTCGCCGACGACATCGCCGCGTGCGCCGAAGTTGCTCACGCGATCGGGATTCCGGTTGCCACTGGAGAAAATAATTACACGCGTTTCGAGTTCCGCGAGCTGATCGAACGCCGCGCGGCGCGCTATCTCATGCCCGATGTGTGCCGCGCGCTGGGTTTCAGCGAGACGCTGCGTATCGGCCATCTTGCTCGCGCGCACCAGGTCGCCGTCGCGCCGCACGTCGTGCACGAGCTGTCGCTGCAGGTCGTCGGCGCGCTCTCGAACGGCTTCGTCGTCGAGTTCATCGACTGGACGCCGCCCGATCTGTTCGAGCAGATGCCGGAGTGCAAGGACGGCTTCTTCCGCATTCCAGATCGGCCCGGGCACGGCATGGAACTCGCCCGCGGGGCGAAGGAGAAGTATCGAAGCCGCTAGGGTCGGCCGCGCGCGGTGGCCCTGGGTACCCCCTGGGTGACGAGTTGCGGACAAAAAGGGCGGCGGGCGGGCACCTCATGAAGTCGCCAAAGAGCGTTTCGCTCCTGTGGCTGACATATAGCTTGCAGAATCTTCGTTTGGGGCCCCGGCGCGCCCGTGGTCCCTCCCGGGGACGTCAGGATATGCTGTGGGCATGGACATTGCTTAGATAGGGGGTGTGCTGTAGAAAAAGCCAATTCTTGGAGAAACTTACATGAAACTGCTCCTTTCCTTGCTCGCGTCTTTCGCTTTTGCGTTGTTGACCGCGGTACCTGCGCGCGCCGAGCTCACTTTGGCGGTGAATGAGGGTGTCACCTACTATGTGACGCCCGCCGAGATCCGCGAAAAGTACAAGGATCTGGCCGACCTGCTCGGCAAGACCCTCAAGACCACAGTCAGGATCGTTCCCGTTGACCAGTACCCGGTTCTGAGGAAGGGGCTGGACGAGCAGCAGTACGATCTCGCGTTCGTGCATCCGGCGCATCTCTCGCTGGCATCGATGCGCGACGGGAAATACCAACTTGTGGTCCTGACCAAGGGCTATACGGAGTACAAGGCCCGTTTCTTTGTGAGCAAGGGTGCGTCGATGAAGCTGCCGGCGGACATGAAGGGCAAGCGGTTCGGCATGCCCGACCCGGACTCGATCACCGCGGTCATTACGCGCGCCTCGATGCGCGATCTCGGCATCGACACGGCCAAGGCGGACATCCGCACCACCCGTTATCAGGACGCGGTGCCGTTTTTTGTCGAGAACGGGTTCAGCGACGTGGGCGTGTCAGCGTCCGGTGCCGTGGTCAAGCAATGGCAGGAAAAAGGCGGCGCCGTGCTGTTCGAGTCGAAGCCCGTGCCGATCAAGCACATGATCGCCTCGACCAAGATGAGCGAGCAGGACGTGCTGAAGGTGCGCGCGGTGATGCTGGGTCTGGACAAGTCCGAGGCCGGCCAGAAGGTGCTGGAGAAGATCGGCTACAAGGGCTACGAGGCCGGCGACGCCCAGGAGCTTGCCACGCTGACCAAGTGGCTCGGTATTTGAGTCTGTCGGAACAAGAACTCAAAAAAACGGCGGCTTCGGCCGCCGTTTTTTTTTGCAGTGGTGCCCTATCGGGAGGCCATGAACCGCGCCCGGGCGCTTACGGCCGCGAGGAGCGACGCGGCGAAGCGGCGGCTGTGCTTCACCAGATTCAGAAACGCGTTGCGGTTGATCGCGAGCAGCTTGCAGTTCGTTTCCGCGACGGCGCTCGCAAGGCGCGGCGAGCGATCGACCAGCGCCATTTCGCCGAACAGCCCGCCCGGGCCGACGTTCTCCACGAGCTTTCCGCCGACGCGGATCGCCACCTTGCCCTTGAGGACCACGTACATCAGCACTCCGATCTGGCCTTCCCTCACGATGGTGTCTCCGGTTTCATAACTCAGGTGCGCATCGGACGCGAGCACGCGAGCGAGGTCATCGATCAGGTCCTTTCGCAGCGGTGCCGATTCCCTCGATTGGGTTCCGGCAGTGAAAGAGTCGGAGCCGCCGAGCCGGCCGATCGATTCCCGCAGACGGCCGATCATGACGCTCATCAGCATGAGAGCGAACTCCGGATATTTCCCGAGCGCGGTCTGGAGCTGCCGGTTGTCGAGGGAAATGACGCGGCAGGCCGATTTTGTCACGGCCGTCCCGCTGCGCGGCCCCTGATCGATCGAGGCCATCTCTCCGAAGATCTGGCCCGGCCGCACCGTTGCGACGGGCCTGTCCCCAGCGAATATTGCGACTTCACCGTCGAGGAGGAGGTACATTCGGTTGGGCATGAGCAGAAACGGAATGCCTCTCTGGTTCTCGGCGAAGATTTTCTTGCCCTTGGCGATGCTTTTCGGCTTCCCGGCGAAGCGGAAAAACTCCATCGCCACGGAAGTGTTGTAGGAGTTGCCTGCGAAATGGGTCTGGCCGATCATCGGCTGTTCCTCGGGACGACGGGTCGTCCTTCGACACGCGTCTGGCGCGCGAAAGGACTGGTGGAGCCGGAAGGGCCAATTATGCCTCCGACATATCGGCCCGTGTGACCGGCGTGGTCCGGAAGCGTTCACTTTTCACGGGGCGGGCTCCGTTCAAGCCGCGACTTGGCGCGCGGATCGCAATTCGGTGGAGAATAGCGGATCCCCGACGATAACGGACGATATGCCCAGGCAGAATATCCTTGCATTGACCCTACCGGCTTTCGCGCTCGCTGCAGCGGCGTCCGCGGTGGAGAGCGGTCTGCCGCTTGCCGCGCCGGTGCCCGGCGGCGTCGCGATCGTCTGCGTGGGCCGGACGTCCGATCCGGCGCCGCGCGTGGCGTTCGACGCGCAGCGAGTGCTGGTGATGCGCGCCGGCGATTTCTGGGAAGCCGTCGTCGGCCTGCCGCTCGGGACGCAGCTGGGGGTACAGGAACTGACGGTGCTGGAAGGCGAACAGAGCGCGCGCATGATCCCCTTCGACGTTGGCGAGCACGAATACGAAACGCAGCGCATCACGCTCGCAAACCGGCGCATGGTCGAACCCGAGCGCGCCGACCTGCGCCGCATCGAGCGCGAGCAGGAGAGTATCGTCCGCGCGTTTGGGACCTGGAGCGATGACGCGCCGGAAAGCCTCGGCTTCGCCTTGCCGACGACGGGGCGCATCTCCAGCACGTTCGGCCTGAGGCGCTTCTTCAACGACGAGCCGCGCCAGCCGCATAGCGGTCTGGACATCGCCGCTCCCGAAGGAACGCCCATCGTCGCGCCAGCGGCGGGCAAGGTGATCGAGACGGGCGAGTATTTCTTCAACGGCAACTCGGTGTTCATCGACCACGGCCGGGGCCTCGTCACGATGTACAACCACCTGAGCCGCATCGACGTGGCGAAGGGCGGGCGCGTGGCGCGCGGCGAGAAGATCGGCCTGGTCGGCCACACCGGCCGCGTCACGGGCCCGCACCTGCACTGGTCGGTGAGCCTGAACGGCGCGCGCGTCGATCCCGCGCTTTTTCTTTCGAGCCAGGCGCTCGAGCAGGGCCTCGGCGGCCTGCAGTCCGCCGCCCTGCGCGGCGCTTCTGGCCGGACGGTCCCGACTCGATGCGATAAGTGACCACCGGCGCTTCTCCGGAGGGCATTAAGATGGGTGGGTTCCTTTTGGAGGTTCCTTGAAGATGACGGATCCGGCTCCGTCGCGTCCCGATACATTCGTCGTCGAGGGAGAAAGCGGCTCGACGCGGGAATTTCGGCTGTCCAGTCATTTCCAGCCGATCTTCAGTTTCGCCCATCGTCGACCGGTGGGCTATGAGGGTCTGCTCCGGGGGATCGACGAGAGTGAAAGGCCCTATTCGGCGACAGAGCTTCTCGCAAGGGCTCCGGCGGGTGTCGCGCGCATGCAGCTCGATCGCCAGTGCAGGGCGCTCCATGTTCGAAACTTCCGGCAGTTCGGCGACGAGGACAGCTGGCTTTTTCTCAACGTCGATCCTTACATCGCGGTCCAGGGTCAGCGCTTCGGTTCCTTTGGCCAGATGCTCGAGGAAAACGGCCTGCCCGCGCACCGGGTGGCCGTGGAATTGATCGAGACGCCGTTCGAGGACGAGAGGCGACTTCCCGCCGCGGTGGAGCACTATCGCGAGCTCGGCTGCCTCATCGTGATCGACGATTTCGGCGCGGGGTACTCGAATTTCGACCGTATCTGGAGGCTCAAGCCGGACATCGTGAAAGTCGACCGCGAGATGACGCGACGCGTCACGGTGGAGCCCCTCGCAAGACGCATGTTCACCGGGATCATCTCGGTGCTGCACGAGGCAGGCGCGCTGGTATGCGTCGAGGGAATCGAGACGGAAGCCGAGGCGCTTTGCGCGACCGACGCCGACGCCGATCTGATGCAGGGCAACTATTTTGCTCTGCCGGCGCCTGGCCTGCTCGAGGAGCACTCCCGAGACAGCCTGTTCGTGCGGCTGTTCAAGAGCTTCCGCTCCGAGACCGCCGCGTTTCTCGAACAACAGCGCATCCGGCTCGAGCCATACATCGCGGCGCTCGCGGACGCGGTGCTGGCGCTGTCGAGCGGCGCGGATCGCTTGAAGGCGGTGCGGGCGCTGCTCGATCTCGATTGCACGGAGCGCTGTTACCTGGTTGCAGCCGACGGTTCGCAGATCGGAGCGAGCGCCGAAGCCGGACGCAACGTCAGCGGGCGCGACCTGCGCATGAAGCCGATACGTCCGATCACGGGCACCAACTGGCAGACCAAGCCCTTCTTTCGCCGCGCGATCGAAACCCCGGGGAAGGTACATATCACGCGGCCTTATCTGTCGGCCGCGGGCCCGAAGCTCTGCATCACGCTGTCGTTCGCGCTTTCCCTGAACGGGTCGTATCACGTGCTGTGTGCGGATCTCGATTTCGCCGAGCTCGCGGGCGACGATCTCGCCTTCGGGCTCACCAAGCGCGCGCGCTAAGCGAGCTCACCGGCGATCGGCGGTATCATCACGCCCTTCGAGTGACGGCAGGACGCACATCATGACAATCCGCACCCTTGCGCATCGGGCTTCGTCGGCGCTTTTCTTTTCCGTGCTTGCCGCGTGCGCGGTCGCGCAGACACCCGCGCCCCAGCCGTACGAGCCTCAGGTCGGTCAGCCCGGCAAGGACGTCGTCTGGGTGCCGATGCCCGATGATACGCTCGACAAGATGCTGGACATGGCGAAGGTCACGGCGGCGGATTTCGTCGTGGATCTCGGTTCCGGCGACGGCCGCACGGTGATCGCCGCGGCGAAGCGGGGCGCGCGCGCGATGGGCGTCGAGTTCAACGCCGATCTCGTCGCGCTTTCAAAGCGCGAAGCGGACAAGGCGGGCGTTGGAGACAGGGCGGCGTTCGTGCAGGGCGATCTTTTCCGCGCCGATCTTTCCCGCGCGACGGTGATTACCCTGTTCCTTCTCGACGAGATCAACTTGAAACTGCGACCCTCGCTGCTGTCGCTCGAGCCGGGGACGCGCGTGCTCTCCAACACTTTCCGAATGGGCGACTGGGAGCCGGATGCCGACGAGTGGTATCCGCCGGGATGCTACAACTGGTGCGCGCTCTACCTGTGGATCGTGCCCGCCAGGGTGGAGGGCGTTTGGCGCGCTCCGCAGGGTGAGTTCACTCTAAAGCAGACTTACCAGAAGGTCGCGGGCACGCTCGCAGGCGGGGCTTCGGCGCCCGCGACCGTTGGCGGCAAGCTGAGCGGGAACGACGTTCGCTTCACGGCGGGCGGTGCCGAATATCGCGGGCGCGTGAACGGGAACGTCATCGAGGGCACCGTTGCCGAGAACGGTGGTGTTCGTGCCTGGAGGGCGACACGCAGCCCACCGTAATTTGTGACGCATTTCACGCGCAGTCTGCTGGGTGCTGACTCTCATATGGCATACTCGTGGCTTCTGTCGGGACCTTGGTTTCGCGCGCCTGCTGGGGCGCCGCAAACATGATCGAGCTTGCTCCACCGAGTCTAGACACGTACCACGCTCATGGAGAACGCGGTGCGCCCGACGACTATCATCTGTGGAGCCATTTCCAGCCGATTTACAGCCTCGCTCACCGCCGTCCGGTGGGCTACGAGGGCCTGGTTCGTGCGACGGACTCGAGTGGAAGGCGCGTCGAGCCGATCGAGCTGTTCAGCAAAGCGCAGCAAAACGAGGCGCGGGTCGAGCTCGACCGTCAATGCCGGGCTCTCCATGTCAGGAACTTTCAGAGGCTCGGCAGCACGCGCAGCTGGCTGTTCCTGAACGTCGATCCGCACGTCGCCACGGAAGGTCTCCGATCCGGCGCCTTCTTTCTGGAGATGCTCCAGTCGAACGGATTCCCCACGCATCGGGTGGCGGTGGAACTGATCGAGACGCCGTTCGAGGACGAGACGCGGCTCGTCGCCGCGGTGGAGCACTACCGCAAGCTGGGCTGCCTGATCGTGATCGACGATTTCGGCGCGGGGTATTCGAACTTCGATCGCATCTGGCGGCTGAGGCCTGACATCGTCAAGATCGATCGCGAGATGACGCGCCGCGTCACGATCGAGCCGCTCGCGCGACGCATGTTCACGGGAATCATCTCGGTGCTGCATGAGGCCGGGGCGATCGTATGCGTGGAGGGGATCGAGACAGAAGCCGAGGCGCTTTGCGCGATCGACGCCAACGCCGATCTGATGCAAGGCGACTATTTTTCTCCTCCCAGCGAACATTTGCCGCCGGAGAACGCGTGCAGCGACGTGTTCGCGCGGCTGATCTCCGGTCACCGCGCGGATTTCGCCGGTTTCCAGAAGCGCCAGCACGCCCGGCTCGTCCCTTACCTGGCCACGCTGAAGAATGCGGTGCAGGATCTGTCCCTGGGCGCCGAATTCCGGCCGGCCGTACAGGGGCTGTTGAAATTGCCCTGCGCGCAACGCTGCTACCTGATCGGCGCGGACGGGTTGCAGATCGGCGCGAAC
>DATHHS010000152.1:0-2321 GCA_035317085.1 Burkholderiales bacterium | reverse complement strand
CTGGTAGCCGGTGCAACGGCACAGGTTACCGCCGATGGCATCGCGGATCTGTGCCTCGGTCGGATCCGGATTCGAATTCAGCAGCGCTTGCGAGGCGATCAGCATTCCGGGAGTGCAATAGCCGCATTGCAGTCCGTGCGTTTCGCAGAAACTGTCCTGCAGGACGCTCAAGGAGCCGTCGGGTTTCGCAAGGCCCTCGACCGTGGTGATGCGATGGCCGTTCGCCTGCACCGCGTACATGAGGCAGGAACGCACCGGCTCGCCGTCGAGCATCACCGAGCACGCGCCGCAGATGCCGTGCTCGCAGCCGACGTGCGTGCCGGTAAGGCGCAACTCTTCGCGCAGCCAGTCCACCAGCGACAGGCGCGCAGGCACCTGGGCCGAGCGCGGCTTGCCGTTGACTTCGACGGAAATGGCGTGGAGAGTCTCGCTCACAGGCTTCCCGCTCTTTCCCGCGCTTCGCGCAGCACGCGTGCTGCAAGGACGCGCGCGAGATGCCGGCGGTATTCTTTCGTCGCATGCAAATCGCCGCCCGGGTCGCACTCCGCGGCGGCGGCGCTGGCTGCATCTTCGATGGCAGAGTCCTCCAACCGCGTCCCGACCAGACGCGCGGCGATTTGGGGAAACGCGAGCGGTATTCCGCCGACCCCACCCAGGCCGAATGTCGCGCGCGTGCAACGTCCCTTGTCGTCGAGCGCGACCTGCGCTGCGGCGGCGACCATCGCAAAATCGCCGTGGCGGATGGCGATCTCGGTGAACGCGGAGCCGGCTCGCTTCTCGCCCCACACCGGCCATTGGATTTCCTCGAGGCATTCGTCGGGGCGCGCGGAAGTCATCATCGGGCCGGCGAAAAACTTCGCGGCATCGAGCGTGCGCGTGCCGCCGCCCGAGCGCAACTGCATGCGCGCGCCCAGCACCTGCGCGGCGAGCGGCAGCTCTGCGCACGGATCGGCGTGCGCGAGGCTCCCGCCTACGGTGCCGCGGTTCCTCGTCTGCACGTGGCCTACCCAAGCGAGCGCTTGACGAAGCAGTGGTACGCGCGCGGCGATCGCGTCGTCGCGATCCACGACGCACTGTCGCGTGCACGCCCCGATGCGCACGGCGTCCTTCTCCACCTTCACGAATTTCAGATCCGGGATCTCGTTGATGTCGACGAGCCACGCGGGGCGCACCAGGCGCATCGCCATCATCGGCACCAGGCTCTGTCCCCCAGCGAGGATCTTCGCGCCGTCGCCGTGGCGGCGGAGCAGCTCGCAGGCTTCGGCGAGCGAGGCGGCGCGGGTATACTCGAAAGGAGCGGATTTCACTGTCGTGTCTCGAAAGGCAGATAATACACAAGGAGGAAATCAGACGATGATCCGTTTCTGGAAGTGGATTGCGGCAATCGTGCTCTGCGCCGCGCAATCGCTGGCATGGGCGCAAACCTGGCCCTCGAAGCCGATCAGGATCATCGTTCCGTTCACCCCCGGGAGCGGCACCGACATCATTGCGCGCACGGTGACGGAACGGCTCTCGCCCCAGCTCGGGCAGCCCATCATCATCGAGAACCGCCCCGGCGCGGGCGGCACCATAGGCGCGGCGCTGGTGGCGAAATCCGATCCCGACGGCTATATGCTTTTCGTGCATTCTTCGTCGTATACGGTCACGCCGTCCACGTACAAGGACCTGCCGTACGACACGCTGCGCGACTTGACCGGAGTCATTCCGCTCGCTTTGCTGCCCAACGTGCTGGTGATGGCGCCTTCAAAAGGCATCCGCTCGGTGAAGGAGCTCGTCGCCGCGGCGAAGGCGAAGCCCGGCTCCCTTAATTCCGCCTCGGTCGGCGTCGGCAGCGCGACGCATCTCAACGCCGAGCGTTTTCGCCTTGGAGCGGGCATCGACACCGTCAACATTCCGTTCAAGGGCTCGCCGGAAGCGCTGACCGAGATCGTCACCGGTCGCGTCGATTTCTATTTTTGCCCGGTCAACGCGATACTGCCGCTCTTGAAGGACGGCAAGCTCGTCGCTCTGGCGGTGGGGAGCACGAAGCGCTCGCTCGCGCTTCCCGACCTGCCCACCACGCTGGAGGCCGGCGTTCCCAACTCCGACTACAACTTCTGGGTCGGCATGTTCGCGCCGGCGAAGACGCCGCGCGAGGTCGTACACCGTCTCTATCAGGAGACGGCGAAGGCGCTGCACTCTCCCGACGTGCGGGAAAAACTTTCGCGCCTGGGCGCCGAGCCAATGGACTACAACCCCGAGCAGTTCAATGTCTACATCCGCGACGAGATCGCCGCGAACGCCGCGCTGGTGAAGGCGGCGGGAATCAAGCTGGACTGAAG
>DATHHS010000151.1:0-9542 GCA_035317085.1 Burkholderiales bacterium | reverse complement strand
GACCTCGAGCGTCAAGCCGTGCATGGCGACCACGCGCACGCGTTGGCCCGCCTTCAACGGCGCGCTGCTGTGAATGCGCCAGGTTTCGCCGTGGACCCGCGCCCAGCCTTCCTGATCGAGCATCTGACCGGTGCTGCCGATCAGCTCCTCGTGCCCGCTCACGACCGGCCGCTTGTGCGCTTTCAGCGCCATGCCGACGACCAGAAACAGGAACGCCGCGCCGGCCGCCGCGATCCCGAGCGCGAGCGACAGCGGGATGCCGTAGCCGGGAATGTCGGTGTCGATCAGGAGCACCGAGCCGATCACGAAAGCGATCGCACCGCCGATTCCGAGCGATCCATAGGCGGGGAAAAAGAGCTCCCCCACCGCGAAAGCGATGCCCACCAGCATGAGCGCGAGGCCGGCGTAGTTGACCGGGAGCATGTGCAACGCGTACAGCGCGGTGAGAATGCAGATCGCACCGACCACGCCGGGAAATACCAGGCCGGGGTTGGAGAACTCGAATATCACTGCGTAGATCCCGACGAGGATCAGGATGTAGGCGATGCTCGGATCGGTGATGACCGACAGGAGCCGCGTGCGCCAGTCGGGCGCGAAGGCGGTCGCGACGACGCCGGAGGTTTCGAGAACGCGCTCTTTCCCCTGTGCCTCGAGCTTGCGGCCGTCGAGCCGCTTGATGAGCTGCGGCACATCTTCGGCGACGAGGTCGATGACTCTCATCTTGAGCGCCTCCGCCGCCGGGAGGCTCACGGCCTCGCGCACCGCGCGCTCGGCCCAGTCCGCGTTGCGCCCGCGCATCTGGGCCAGGCTGCGGATATAGGCCGAAGCGTCGTTGACCTGCTTGCGCGTCATGGCGTTGGAAGAGTCCGCGGCATCGTGCTTGGCGCCCTTGCCGCTCTCGCCCTTTTTTCCATCGCCGCTTCCCTCGGCGTCCTTGCCGCCGGTCATGCCGATCGCCACCGGCGTCGCCGCGCCGAGATTGGTCGCAGGCGCCATCGCCGCGACGTGGCTCGCGTAGAGAATGTAGGTCCCGGCGCTCGCCGCGCGCGCCCCGCCCGGCGCGACGAATGCCGCCACCGGCACGGGCGACGCGAGAATGTCCTTGATGATCGCGCGCATCGAAGTGTCGAGGCCGCCCGGGGTGTCCATCTCGAGCACCACCAACTGCGCGCCCTGCTTGTCCGCGTATTCGATGCCGCGATGCACATAGTCCGCCGTCGCCGGCCCGATCGCGCCGTTGACCGTCAGCAGGACGACCGGCGCATCAGCGGCCTGTGCCAGAGCGGGGCACAGCGCGCACAGTACGAACAAGGCACTATTCCAGCGCAAGATTTTTGTCCCGTTGGGTCCATCACGCTACGCGGTGAGCGATCCCGCGACCCGCACGAACGCCAAGTCTACGCCGGTGCCCGCTCCATCGCGTGGACGCGTGATGTGTCGGTCTTCTCTCCCGATCTCCGGCTTGCGCGTTGCAGCACGAACCGCCGCGCGTGCCTACTGGACTTCCCCCGGGGTTCGCAGTAACTTCGGCAAAACGATAACAAAGCAGATTCGACCAGCCAACGAGGAGACCCCATGAGCATGTTGAGCCCCGAAGAACTGGAACGCCTGTCCCCCGCCGAATCCCTGTTCCCCTCGCCGATCCCGGTGCAATCGGTCTCGAGCGACGAGTTCATGGCCGGACCGCAGACCCGCAAGCAGCGCGAGTTCGAGGCGCGCGTCAAGGAAATGGGCGCGCAGATGGCCAAGCGTCTTGGCATCAGCCGCCGGCGCTTCTTCCAGACTGCGGCCGGCATGGCGACCGCTTTCCTCGCGATGAACGACACCTACGGACCGATTTTCGGCGTGTCGAAGGCCGAGGCCGCGGAGCCCGAGCGCGCCAACGACCGCGCGAAGAAGCTCTCCGGGCAGTTCATCATGGACATGCACACCCACTTCCTCAGGCCCGGAACGAGGATCATGACCTTCGTGAATCAGCGCAAGGCCGTGGGCAAGGCCGGCTGGAACCCGACGCTGGTGGACAAGGAACAGACGATCGACGATCTGATGTTCACGAACTACCTCAAGGAAATCTACCTCGACAGCGACACCAAGGTCGCCTGCATCTCGGGTGCACCTTCGGAAGTGCCCGAGGACTGGTTCCTCACGAATGAAATGAAGGCGCAGGCGCGCGCCGACGTGAACGGCCTGGCGAAGAGCAGGCGCATGCTCGCGCACGCGATTTTCACGCCCGGCTACGACGGATGGATGGAGCAGGTCGACCACGCGCTGAAAGACCTCAAGCCCGATTCGATGAAGGGCTACACCATCGGCGACAACACCAATAAGAATCTCTCCAAGCACGCCTGGCTTCTGGACGACGAGAAGCTCGTCTACCCGGCCTACGAGAAATTCGTCAAGGCTGGCATCAAGAACGTGTGCGTGCACAAGGGCCTGTTCCCGCCTTCGGCCGAGAAGCAGTTCCCGAATCTGCTCGCGCATTCCGACGTGCGCGATGTGGGCAAGGCAGCCAAGGACTGGCCGCAACTCAATTTCATCATCTACCACGGTGCTTACCGCTGGGCCGGCGGCGGAACCGCACAGGACGCCTGGGAGCAATTCGAGAAGACCGGACGCGTCGAGTGGATCACGGACCTCTCCGAGATCCCCGCCAAGTTCGGTGTCAAGAACGTCTACGCGGACGTCGGCCAGCTGTTCGCGCAATCCACGATCGCCGATCCGCGCGTATCGGCGGTGATGGTCGGCCAGTTGATCAAGGGCATGGGCGCTGATCACGTGTGCTGGGGAACGGACGCCATCTGGACGGGCTCGCCGCAGTGGCAGATCGAGGCGCTGCGCCGGCTGGAGATTCCGGACGAGCTGCAGAAGAAATACGGCCTCGCGCCCCTCGGTCCCGCCGACGGCAAGGTCAAGACCGCGATCTTCGGCGGCAACAACGCGCGCCTGTACAACTACAAGATGCCGCAGCGCGCGGAGCTCGAAAACGACAAGCTCGCCGAATACAAGGAACTGTACGAGAAGCACGGCGCCGGGCGCACCAACCTCGCCTACGGCTACGCGCTCAAGAAAAACACGTAAGAGTTACGACCGAAAAAACGGCGGGAGGCTGACTTCCGCCGTTTTCTTTTCGTCGCGACCGTCCTCGCTTTGCCCGAGAACGTCAGTAGTGCATCACGATAGAAATACGCGCGCTGCGCGGCTCGGCCGGGTGGAAGTGGATGTCGTTCACCCCGGCAGCGGGTTCGCTATTGTTCAGACGGGACGCGTAGTAATACTCGATATCGTTCACCTTGCGGTTGAAGAGATTGAATATGTCGAGGTTGAAGCTGGTCTTCGCGTCGACCTTGTAGGAAGCGCGCGCGGAGAAAACGGTGGAGGACCCCGAGCGCACGCTGTTGTCCTCGATCAGAGGCCGCGGGCCGAAATAGCGCGCATGCACGGTGCCCGACCAGGGGCCGAAGTCTTTCACCGTTACGCCTAAAGACGCAACCCGGTCTATCGCCCCCGGAATGTAGTTGCCGGCCACCACCGGATCGGTGTCGGTGAATTGCGCGCGCGACAACGAAAGATCGAGGTCGACGAGCAGCCAGTTGTTCGGAATGTAGCGGTTCGACCACTCGATGCCGCGGCGCAGGCTCGGACGGCTCGCCTCGGTGGTGCCTGCGTCGCCCGCGAACACGAGCTCGGAGGCGAGGGTGAGCCGCCACAGGGAGAGCGAAGATTGCAGGTGTGGGATCGCTTCGGTGCGCACGCCGATCTCCTCGCCCTTGGTCTTGACCAGGGCCGGGACCTTCGTCGCGGCCGTCTGGTGAGTCGGGTCGGTCGGATCAAGCGTGATGGTCGTGCCACGTGCATCGTTGCTGTGGAAGCCCTGGCCGTAGTTGACGAAATACTCGGTCTTGTTGAACGGACCGAATATGAAATTGAGCTTGGGCGAAGTGATGTGCGCGTTCGTCGTTCCAGAGTTCTCCGCAAGATCGCTGTCGACACGGGCTCCGTAGAAATCCTCGCGCACGCCCGCGATGCTGCGGAAGGTGTCGGTCCACTGGATCGCGTTCTCGTAATACAGGCCGATGCCGGTCTGGACGACCTTGTCCGAACGCACGGTGCTGAACCGTTCGCGCGACGTCGTGTCGTACAGCGCCACGTTGATGTCGTCGCGACGCGCAGTGAGCCCGAACTTGTTGACCATCTGGCGCTCGTCCCACTTTCCCGTGAAGACCCAGCTGGGCGTGACACCGATGACCGTGCGGTTGTCGTACTGCTCGAACTGGTCGCCGTTCGTCTGATTGTCGAGAAAGAAGGTGAAGTTGGAAAACAGATCCAGCCGGTACTTGATCGCGTACACGTCCATGTGGAAGACGCCGCCGTTGTCGAGCGTTTTGTGCCGGTCGAGCGACAGGCTGTAGCGCGAGGTCTTTCCGCCGTCGGTCGGATCGATCGCTCCGAAGCGCGAAATCGTGCCGTCGTCCAATGCGCGCTGCGGAATCTGGTCGGTCGCGTTCCACCTGCCGTCGTAGCCCATGAGGGAAACGGTGAAGCCGTCGGCGTTGGTACCGTGGCTGAAGCGCAGCACGCCATTCAGCTTGCGGTAGTCCTCGGGATTCACCCACGGGCCGTCGTTGTGGAACACCTCGAAGCCGTAGAGCAGATGGCCCGGACCGGCGTCAAAGGAATTGGCCGCCATCGCGCGGCCGTAGCCGTTGTTGCCCAGGCCCACCGAAGCGATCCCGCCCGGCATCTTGGTGTAGTAGTCGATATCGGCGGCTCCGGCCGAGGAGAAGTCGCCTTCCTCGGCGAAATACGGTCCCTTCTTGTACGCGACGCGCGATACCAGTTCCGGGATGAGGAAGTTGAGATCGGAATAGCCCTGGCCGTGCGCATGCGTCGGCATGTTGACCGGCATGTGGTCGAGCGTGGTGCTGAAGTCCGTGCCATGATCGAGATTGAAGCCGCGCAGGAAATACTGGTTCGCCTTCCCATCACCGCTGTGCTGGGTGATGATCACGCCGGGCACGTATTCAAGCACTTCACCCGGCCGCTGCATCGGCCGCGCCTCGATCAACTGCGGCGTGATGTAGCCCTGGCTCGCCGCGTCGGAAGTGCCGACTGCGTTTCCGTAGTGGCCGATGATGCGGATTTCGTCCGGGTTATCCTGTTCCGGCTTTTGCTGCTCCGGTTTTTCCTGCTGCGGTCTTTCCTGTTCCTGGGATTTCCCCTGTTGCGCGCAGCACAAGAAAAAAAAGGCCGCCAGCGCGAGTTTTAGTCTTTTCAAATCCCTCTTCTCCCCGAAGCGTCGCTTGCCGAAGCCGGATTTTACCGGGTACCCGCGAGCGTTGTTGAGCTTCTCCGCTCATGGTAGGGTGCACGCCATGAATCGCATGCCGGCATCCGTTTTTCCCCGCAGACGAATCACATCACGATGAATTCCGACGCAACCCCAAGCGCCGCCGCACCGCGCCTGCCGGCCGACCGGCTGAAGCGCTTTATCGCCGAAGCACTGCTCGCGGCCGGCCTGCCCGTCAAGGATGCCGCCACCTGCGCCGAGCTCATGGTGCGCGCCGACCTCCAGGGCGCCGACGGCCACGGCATCTTCCGCCTGCCGCAGTACGTGCGAAGGATTCGCGGCGGCGCGGTCAATGTGAAGCCGAAGGTGAAAATCGTGCGCGAGGCGCCCGGCATGGCGCTCGTCGACGGCGACAACGGCATGGGACACGTGGTGATGAGCTTCGCCACGAAAACGGCGATCGAAAAAGCGAAAACCGCGGGCGTCGCCTGGGTCGGCGTCAATCGCAGCAACCACGCGGGACCGGCGTCGCTCTACGCCGCCATGCCGCTGGCGCACGACATGATCGGCCTGTATTTCGCCGTGGGCAACGCCAACCACATGGCGCCCTGGGGCGGGATAGACCTCCTGCTCTCGACCAATCCCATCGCCGTGGCTGCGCCGGGGAACGAGACGCCTATCGTGCTGGACATGGCGACCAGCGTCGCCGCCTACGGAAAAGTGAAGACCGCGGCGCAGCGCGGCGAAACCATGCCCGAGGGCTGGATGATCGACCATCAGGGAAAGCCTCTCACCGATCCGAAGCGCTCCGGCGAGGGAATGCTGATGCCGATCGGCGGCTACAAGGGCTACGGGCTCGCGCTCGTGTTCGGCCTGCTCGCGGGGACCCTGAACGGCGCGGCGATGGGAAGCGAGACCGTCGATTTCAACGCCGACGACGTGACACCCACCAACACCGGGCACGCCATCGTCGCGATCGCGATCGCCGCCTTCGGCGAAGTGGACGAATTCAAGCGCCGCGTGGACAAGCTCGTGCGCGAAATCCGCAGATCGAAGCCCCTGCCGAACGTGGCGCGGATCTGGCTGCCCGGAGAGCAGAGCCGCGCGAAATCCGAGGAACGCTCCAAGCTCGGCGTGCCGCTGCCGGCTGCATTGCGCGCGAGCCTGGACAAGCTCGCGGCGGAATTGAAAATCAAGCCTCTCTAGCGGGGGAGCGCGTCGCGGTCAGTCGTAACCCACGGCGACGATCTTGCCGTCCGCTTGTACTGCGATCGCGTTGGCGGAGGTGACGTTGCTGGGGCCGATCGGCCCACTGATCACCTGGCCGTTGCCGGTGGGCCCGAAAGTGGCATCCGGCGTACCGCCCGGGTTGTACCGGAGCACGACTAAATTGACGGCGAACGTATTATTACTGTTTCCCGCTACGACGATCCTCCCGTCCAAGGGTTGCAGCGCGACCGAGAACGCGTTGTCGAATCCGCCTAGGTCTTGGACGACTATCCCACTACTATTCGTGCCAAACGTCGTGTCGAGCGTCCCGTCAGGTTTGTACCGGAGCACTGCGATGTCGGAAGTACCGGCATCCGAATTCACATTGGCATGTCCGACGACTACGATCTTGCTATCCACAGGCTGCACCGCAACCGCGTTGGCGTAGTTGACGCTTAGGCCAATGTCGGTCGTTACGATGCCGCCATTGCCGAAGGTGGTATCCAGACTCCCGTTAGTGCCGTCATAGCGAACCAGCACCACGTCGAAGTTCGTCGTGCTGAGAGTTCCGACTGCGCCCCCGGCCACGACGATGTTTCCATCCGGCTGCAGAGCAACCGCGGGGGGGATCGAAGCGGCGCCTACAGCGGTCGTGACCGTCCCCCCGCCGAACGTTGCGTCGGACGTTCCGTCGGGCATGAAGCGAGAAAGGACGAAGCTGCCAGAACTGGTAGCCCCCGCCACGATAATTTTTCCGTCGCTCTGCAAGGCGAGCGAGGCGGTATCCTGCACCGTCCCGGTTCCGATCGGCCCGGTCACGATCCCGCTGCCGCCGCCAAAGCCATTGTCGAGCCTGCCATCCGCGTTGTAGCGGAGGAGCGCAAAGCCGGTCGTGCCAGTCATGGAAGAGGGCGAAGATGCGATGAAAGTGATTGCCGCAACGACGATCTTGCCGTCGGATTGCACGGCGACAGCGGTAGCCTCGGCATCGCCCGAGCCCACGGGCGTGCGCACGATGCCGCCAGTCCCTGCCGTCCCGAAGCCCATAGTATCCAAAATGCCGCTTGCCGAGTAGCGAACCACGGCAACAACGCCCTGACCGTTCACCACGGTCTGTCCCGCGGCAATGATGCTGCTGTCGCTCTGCAGCGCCACGGCCGTCGCAAAATCGAACTGCGCGGGGTCGAGATCGGTGATGACCAACCCCGGGCTCGCGCCCGCGGAGCTGAAAGTGGTGTCGAGCGTACCGTTCGGATTAAGCCGCATTGTGGCAAATGCCGTCGGCACCTGCGGCGTCACCGTCGAGGATTTCGCGCAGGCGACCGCTCCGGCGCATGCCAATACGATCAGAAAAATCGTTCCCAGACGTCGGGGCTTTTTTTCGTTCATTTCAGTTTCTCCAAAAGCAGAGGCTGCAGCAGGCCGTACTCTCGCGTGCATTACAATCTGCCACGAAAGCCTTGCACCCACCTGAATTGAAACGGGGCGCGGGCTCGCGGCATTTTCTCACTATTAACTATTGCCCGGCTTGCGGAGTTGTAACATGGACACATCCATCCAGAAAGTGTTGATCTACGGCTACGGCGTCATGGGCCGCGGAGTCGCGAAGACTTTCGCAGACGCGGGCTTCACCACCCTGGTGAAGAGCAGCCGCGCGGGAAAACTCACCGGGCTGCCGGCGGGAACCGTCGCCGTCGAGCGACTGCCCGAGAAAGCTCCGGACCTCGTGATCGAATTCGTCCCCGAGGACGTCCGCGTGAAGCAAACGGTATACGCGGAGATCGAGGCGGCCTATCCCGGAAGTGCGGCGGGCGATGCACCGCTGATCGCCTCGGGAACCTCGGGTCTCGATCTCGTCGAGCTGGCGCGCAACATGGCGCACCCCGAGCGCTTTCTCGGCGTCCACTACTTCATGCCGGCCGACACCGCGCCCGTGGCCGAAGTGATGGCAGGCCTCGCCACCTCCCGCGCCGACGTGGACCGCGTGGCCGATGCGTTGAGGCGCACCGGCAAGGAGCCGGTGGTGCTGTACAAGCCCATCGTCGGTTTTCTCGTCAACCGCCTGCAGCACGCGATCCTTCACGAAGCCTACTACCTGATCGAGGCGGGCGTCGCTTCCGCCGCCGACATCGACCACGCGGCGCGCCGGATGCTCGCGCCGCGCATGTGCCTGAACGGCCTCATCCAGCAGAAGGACATCAGCGGCCTGAAGATCCACGCCGATGCCCAGGAGTCGATCGTGCCGAAGCTGTTCCACAATGCGACGCCCAATCCCATGCTCCAGACCATGGTTGCCCTCGGCCGTACCGGGCTCTCCACCGGCAAAGGCTTCTATGACTGGAGCGGTTGTGACGTCGAGGCCGTACGCAAACAAGCCTCCAGCCAGCTCGCCAGGCTTCTCGAGTTTTTGCAGAACGGTCTCGGTGCCCCGGCCCCGAAGACACAGCCGAAAACCTTGCCCCATCGCTGAACTCGCGCCCGGATTTTCGGCAACTTCGGACTGCCGGCTGGAGAAGCTTCGTATCCTCCTAGTATGGAAGCCCGACATAATTTTCAGCGAGCACGGTCATAGCCGGGCGCGAGCCGACGAGATATTCGAGCTCGGCGGCCTGAATCTTTTCCCCGAAGGCGCCGTTGTCCGGAAAGCGGTGCAGGAGATTCGTCATCCACCAGGAGAAGCGCTCCGCCTGCCAGACGCGCCGCAGGGCTCGCTCCGAATAGGAATCCAGCTCTGCCGTCTTTCCCGTTGCGTAGTATTCGATCAAGCCCGCAGACAGATAGTGAATGTCGCTCGCAGCAAGGTTCAAGCCCTTGGCGCCGGTGGGCGGCACGATGTGCGCGGCGTCGCCGGCAAGGAAGAGCCTGCCGAAACGCATCGGCTCCGCGACGAAGCTGCGTAGCGGCGCGATGCTTTTCTCGATCGACGGCCCGGTAATGAGTTGTTCCGCGGTCCGCCGGTCCAGACGCGCGCGAAGCTCGTCCCAGAAGCGCTGATCGGCCCACTGGTCCACGTCGTCCGCCAACGAGCACTGCACGTAATAGCGGC
>DATHHS010000150.1:0-4845 GCA_035317085.1 Burkholderiales bacterium | reverse complement strand
AGACTCGTATGATCGGGCGGATCGCCGGCGTTCTTCTGGAAAAAAATCCTCCCCAGATCCTGGTGGAAGCGGGCGGCGTCGGCTACGAAGTCGAGGTGCCGATGAGCACCTTTTACAACCTGCCCGCGTCCGGCGAGCGCGTGACCTTGTTCACGCACCTTGTGGTGCGCGAAGACGCGCACCTCCTCTACGGTTTTGCCACCGACTCGGAACGCCGCGCATTCCGGCAGCTGCTGAAGATCAGCGGTGTCGGACCTCGTATCGCGCTCGCGGTGCTTTCCGGAATGAGCGTGGCGGAACTTATCGAGACGGTCGCTGCGCAGGAATCCGGGCGCCTGGTGAAAGTCCCGGGTATCGGCAAAAAAACCGCCGAACGCCTGCTGCTCGAGCTGAAGGGCAAGCTCGGCGTCGAAGCGCTGAGCGGGGTTGCCGTCAACCGGCCCAGGGCCGTGGCGAGCGATGTCATGACCGCCCTCCTCGCGCTCGGTTACAGCGACAAGGAGGCGCAGCTTGCGGTGAAGCACTTGCCCGAAGGACTCTCTGTTTCCGACGGCATACGGCAGGCGTTGAGATCCTTGTCGAAATCATGAAGCCACGGGCGGTAAGATAGCGGCATGGCCATCGAAACCGACCGCCTGATCACGGCGGCTCCCGTCTCGCCGCAGGAAGAGGCCTTCGAGCGGTCGCTGCGTCCCAAGTCGCTTGCGGAGTACGTCGGCCAGGAAAAGATACGCGGGCAGCTTTCGATCTTCGTCGAGGCGGCGAGGAACCGGAAGGAGGCGCTCGATCACGTGCTGCTCTTCGGGCCGCCGGGCCTGGGGAAGACGACGCTCGCCCACATCATCGCGCGCGAGATGGGCGTGAACCTGCGCCAGACCTCCGGCCCGGTGCTCGAGCGCCCGGGCGATCTCGCTGCGATCCTCACCAACCTCGAGCCGAACGACGTGCTCTTCATCGACGAGATCCACCGCCTCGCGCCGGTCGTTGAGGAGATTCTCTATCCGGCGCTCGAGGACTACCAGATCGACATCATGATCGGCGAGGGTCCGTCCGCGCGCTCGGTGAAGCTCGATCTGCCGCCGTTCACGCTGGTCGGCGCGACCACCCGTGCGGGCATGCTCACTAATCCCCTGCGCGACCGCTTCGGCATCGTTGCGCGCCTGGAGTTCTACACGGACGCCGAGCTGCAAAAGATCGTCAACCGTTCAGCTGGGCTCCTCAAAGTGGAAGTCGCCGCGGAAGGCGCATTCGAAATCGCCAAGCGCTCGCGCGGCACTCCGCGGGTCTCGAATCGGCTGCTTCGCCGCGTTCGCGATTTTGCGCAGGTGCGTGCGCAGGGCGCAATCACGCGCGAGGTCGCGGATGCCGCCCTGAAGATGCTCGACGTGGACGTGCTGGGTCTGGACGTGATGGACAGAAAACTCCTGCTGGCGGTCATCGAGAAATTTTCGGGCGGGCCGGTGGGCCTGGAGAACCTCGCGCACGCGATCGGTGAAGAAGCCGACACGATCGAGGACGTGCTCGAGCCGTATCTGATCCAGCAGGGCTATTTGCAGCGCACCCCGCGCGGGCGCGTCGCGACGGTCTCCGCCTACCGCCACCTCGGGCTTGCGCTGCCGAAGTCGGGCGGTCCCGGGCAGCTGTTCGGGCAATGACCGGAAACGCCGCACAAAAGCCCTTCTCCTGGCCGCTTCGCGTCTACTACCAGCACACCGACGCCGGCGGCGTGGTGTTCCATGCCAACTATTTCTCGTTCATGGAATGCGCGCGCACCGAACTGTTGCAGTCGAACGGCTTCGATCTGGGGGAACTTGCCCGCCGGGACCAAGTCCTTTTTGTGGTGCATTCCGCGCAAATCGCCTACCATAAGCCCGCGCTGCTGAATGATTTGCTGACCGTGACGGCGCAGGTGAAGAGCGTAGGCCGGGTGCGGCTGGTGTTCGATCAGGCGGTGATGCGAGGGGAGGAGATGCTGGCGAGCGCCGAGCTGAATCTGGCGTGCGTCAGCGCGAAGAGCTACAGGCCCGTCGAGGTGCCTGAGGCGATTCGAAAAAAACTAGAGGGATTGCGATGAGCATAACCCAGGACCTCTCGATTCTGGCGATGATCGCGAATGCAGGCATCGTCGTTCAGTCCACGACGCCCGCCGTGCGTTCGAACGCAGAGGCCGGCACATGAACGCCGCCCAGGATCTTTCGATTGTCGCGATGGTCGCGAGCGCGAGCATCGTCGTTCAGTTCGTCATACTGCTGCTGGTCGTCGTCTCGTTCATGTCCTGGTACTTCATCTTTCTCAAGCTTTTCACCATACACCGCGCCCAGAGCAGGACCGAACACTTCGAGCGCGACTTCTGGAGCGGCTCGGACCTTGCTGCCTTGTTCCAGAGCGCGGTGAACCACCGGCACTCGACCGGAAGCCTCGAGCGGATTTTCGAGGCCGGGTTCCGCGAGTTTTCGAAACTGAAAGGCCAGCGCGGCGTCGCCGACCCGAGCCTCATGGTGGACGGGGCCAGACGTGCAATGCGAGCGACGTATCAGCGCGAGATGGACCGTCTGGAATCGAGCCTCTCGTTCCTTGCCTCGGTCGGCTCGGTGAGCCCTTACGTCGGACTGCTCGGCACCGTATGGGGCATCATGCACGCCTTCCGCGGCCTCGCCAACATGGCGCAGGCGACTCTTGCCGCCGTCGCCCCGGGGATCGCCGAGGCCCTGGTCGCGACCGCGATCGGGCTGTTCGCGGCCATACCTGCCGTAGTGGCCTACAACCGCTTCTCCCACAACGTCGATCGCCTGGCCGTGCGCTTCGAGAGCTTCATGGAGGAGTTCTCCAATATCCTGCAGCGGCAGGCCCAGGCGAGACTCGCCGGCGCGCCCGAAGCACGGGGGGCCTGATGGCGGTGCGTGCGCGCCGTCTCATGAACCAGATCAACATCGTCCCCTACGTGGACGTCATGCTGGTCCTGCTCGTCATCTTCATGGTCACGGCGCCTCTCGTGAATCCGGGGGTGGTCGATCTGCCGAGCGTGGGCAAGGCTTCGCAGCCGCCGGCCACCCCGCTCGAGGTAATCGTGCGGCGCGATCAGTCCTTGATGCTTCGCGAGCGCAACAAAGGCAAGGCAGACGAGCGCGCGGTGTCCACGGCGCAGCTGATCGCGGCGCTGCAGGCGCTGCAGAAGAAAAACCCGGATCAGCCGGTGGTGATCTCCGCCGACAAGGACGTGCGTTACGAAGCGGTACTGAAAGTGATGGACGAGCTCCAGCGGCAGAACATCCGGCGGGTCGGGCTGCTGGTGAAACCCGCCACATGAGCTACGCGATTCCCGCGGGCGAACCGGGCGGTGCCGCGCCTGCGGCGCTGTCGCTGCTGGTGCACGCAGTGCTCTTCGCCGTGCTCGTTGTCAGCTTGCACTGGCAGTCGAAGCACCCGGACGCCGTGGTAGCCGAACTGTGGAGCGAGTTGCCGCCGATCGAGCCGCCCGAGACCAAGGCGGAGCCCAAAGTAGAGCCCAAACCCGAGGTCAAGCCGCCGCCCAGAATCGAGCCCAAGGTCGAACAGAAGGCGCCCAAGCCCGACATCGCCGTAGAGCGTGAAAAGAAAATTGAGAAGAAGAAGGAGGAGCCGCCGCTCAAGTTCGATACGACCCAGCGCATCCGGGAACAGCTCGCGCAGGAGCAGCAGGCGCTGACCCGGAACCGCGAGAAACAGGACGCGATGAAGCAGTTCGCTCAAGCGGCCGCGCCCTCGATCGACGCGAGCTACGCCGACAAGATCCGCACCAGGATCAAGATGAACATCGTACTGCCCGCGGACATCAAGGGGAACCCGGAGGCGATCTTCGACCTGACCCAGCTCCCCACGGGGGAAGTGCTTTCCGCGCGGCTAGTGACCTCGAGCGGCTACAAGCCGTATGACGACGCGGTCGAGCGGGCGATCCTGAAAAGCTCGCCGCTTCCCCGGCCCGATCGGCCGGATCAGTTCAGGCGCGAGTTGCAGCTCAAGTTCAGGCCGCAAGAGTAAAGGGGAGATGATGACGGTATACTTTCCTCTCGAATGAAACCCACCGCGATCCTTTTCGCCGCACTCGCTTTCCTCCTCGCCGGCACCGCCCGCGCCCAGCTCACCATCGAAATCATCGGGGGCGGCGCCAACCAGATTCCCATCGCGGTGCTTCCCTTCGCGGGGGAATCGGCCCTGCCGCAGAGCATCACTGAAATCGTCGAGCAGGACCTTTCGCGCAGCGGCCGCTTTCGCTCGATATTCGTCGGCGGAGTCAGTCCGCTGCCGACGGATCTTCCGCAGGTCAACTTCCCCGAATGGAAGAGCCGCCTGGCCGATGCCCTGGTCGTCGGGCAGGCGCAGCGGCTTCCCGACGGAAGGTTCGAGGTGCGCTTTCGCCTGCTCGATGTGCCCAAGCAGTCCCAGATTGGCGGCATCGCGTTTACTCTCACTGCCGCGCAAGTCCGGCTTACGGCTCACAAGATCGCCGACTTCATCTACGAGAAGATGACCGGCGAGCGCGGAGTGTTCAGCACCAGGATCGCCTACATCGTCAAGCAGGGGGCGCGCTTCGAGCTGCGCGTCGCGGACGCGGACGGGCAGAACGCCCAATCGATCCTGATTTCCCCCGAGCCGATCATGTCGCCGGCATGGTCGCCGGACGGCACGCGCATGGCCTATGTCTCGTTTCAGAACAAAAAGCCGATCCTCTTCGTGCAGAACCTCTCCGCGAGCAAGCAGCCGGCGCCGGTGGCGAATTACAGAGGCTCGAACAGCGCCCCCGCCTGGTCGCCGGACGGGAAGCAGCTGGCGGCGGTGCTCTCCAAGGATGGAAGCTCCCAGGTCTAC
>DATHHS010000149.1:0-2097 GCA_035317085.1 Burkholderiales bacterium | reverse complement strand
CGGTCCCAAAGCACCCCGCCAGCCCTGGATATCCAGCCACACCGGGGCGCTGATCGCGAACGCGGACGCTATCGATCCCGCCTATTGGGCGCGCCAGATGCGCCAGCCCGTTCGCTTCTCGGAAGGCGTGCGGCATTTGCGCGAGCGCGCGCTGGTGCTGCTCGAAGTGGGTCCGGGCCGTACGCTTGAGACATTTGCGCGACAACACGGTGCGCGCGCCTCCGGAGCGCCGCTGCTTACGTCGCTGCCGGCCGAGCCCGGAGAGGCGGGCCAACTGGATCATACGCTGCAGACGCTCGGCGAATTATGGTGCGCAGGTTGTCCGATCGACTGGCAAGTCTTTAACAAAGGTCGCCGCCGCCGCCGCATCTCGCTGCCAACCTACGCGTTCGAACGAACGAGGTTCTGGATCGACCCGCCATCCCCCGACCCCCGATCGAGCTCACCCGAGCCTGTGGCTCCGCAGCAGGTTCCTCAGGACGTGGCGCCTCTCCAACCGAACACCCAATGCACCAACGAGTCTGCAATGCCAGCCAATACGTCGAGCATCCCCATGTCGCATGTTGCGAGCCTTCGTCAGCTATTCGCCGATCTGTCCGGATTGGAGGCCGAGAGCCTTGATCCAACGGTTCCGCTTGTCGAACTCGGACTCGATTCCCTCGCTCTCACGCAGGCGGCGGGCGCGTTGAACAAGCGGTTCGGAGCCAAAATAAAGTTCCGGGAGCTGCTTGATGAGCACGCGACCATAGCCGCGCTCGCGGACCGCATACCGCCGCTTGTACCCTGCGCGACGCCTGCCGCCGCACCGCCGGCGTCATCCGCGGCGATGACAACTGTGGTTATGAGTGCTCCCGTTGCGACGACAATGGCCAACATCGAACTGCCCAACGCGGGTACGATGGATGCACCCGCACTCATTCAGCTGCTTGCTCAGAACGCGCAACTGATGGCGCGCCAGCTCGATATCCTGCAGCAACTCGCCTTCCAACAAGTTGCGCCGGCTCCGACGCCTGCTGCGTCGATGGCGCCCGCCGCGCTCGCGAGTTCCACCACGCCGCTCCCGGCCACCCCCCCGGCGAAGCGTAGCGAGGCGCCATCACCGGCCTTCGGGCCCTACCGGCCGCCAAACACTGGCGCCAGGAGCGCGCTCAGCGTCGAACAGCAGCGCGGCCTCGACGTCTTCACTCGGCTCTATAGCCGCGCCACGAAGCAGTCAAAGGAGCTGACCTCAAGGCATCGCAACCATCTTTCCGATCCGCGCTCCAATGCGGGCTTCCGGCAACACTGGAAGGAGATTGTTTATCCGATCGTGACCGTTCGCTCCCAGGGCTCGCGCCTGTGGGACGTGGACGGCAACGAGTACGTAGATCTTGTGAACGGTTTCGGATCGATCTTTTTCGGACACAATCCCGAATTCATCCGTTCTGCACTCAAGACCCAGCTCGACGCTGGCGTTGAGATCGGTCCACAATCTCCGATTGCCGGTGAGGTCGCACAGCTTGTGTGTGAGATCGTCGGGATGCAGCGGGCGGCGTTCTGCAATACGGGGTCGGAGGCCGTCACCGCCGCGATCAGAACTGCCCGCACTGTCACCGGCCGCGACAAGATCGTCATGTTCGCAGGCGCCTATCACGGCATCTTCGACGAAGTGCTTGCACGTCCGATAACACGCGATGGCGTACTACGAGCACAGCCGATCGCACCGGGCATTCCTGAAGCGATGACAGATAACATTCTCGTACTTGAATATGGACAGGACTCTGCACTCGACATTATCAAGGCCTGTGCCGATGAGCTTGCTGCCGTGCTGGTTGAACCGGTGCAGAGCAGGCGGCCGGATCTGCAGCCTCGGGATTTTCTGCACGAGCTGCGCGCCATCACAGCTCGATCCGGTACCGCATTGGTGTTCGATGAGGTCGTAACAGGTTTCCGCGTGCATCCGGGCGGGATGCAATCGGTATTCGGCGTGAAGGCTGACCTGGCCACCTACGGCAAGGTACTCGGCGGCGGTTTGCCGATCGGGATCGTCGCCGGCAACGCGCGCTTCCTCGATGCGCTCGATGGCGGAGCATGGCGTTTTGGCGACGAGTCTGGTCC
>DATHHS010000148.1:0-3498 GCA_035317085.1 Burkholderiales bacterium | reverse complement strand
GATGGTCGAGGCTGTCGATGTGCGCACCAGCGGTCTCGGTGGCGACAGCGAAACCCGCTTCGACAGGCAACTCCGGCTGCGCGTGGGCCCGCGCAAGGCAATGCCCTTGAGCTTATTGGCGCAGACCTTTCCGGCCATGCTGCCGCAGCTGCGCTCGATCGCGGAACTCGAGCGCCCGCCGGACCACGCGACACAATTCGCGTTCCGCAACCCCGATCGCGCGCTGCCCACGCATCTGTCAACGCTCGAACGGCGAGTGTGGGACGCCTTGGGCGTGGAACCGCGCCACGTGTCGACCATCGTGCGCAGCGGCGCAGGGCTTGACGCGTTGCATCGGCTGGCCGATGCCGGGCTTGCGACCCTCGCGGCATTCACGCCCAGCGACGCAATGCACGTGCTCGGCAAGCAGCATGATTGGTGTTGCGCGGCTGCCGAGTGCGGCGCCCGCATCCTTGCAACCGAGGAGCGCATTGCGCTCGGCGCGCACGCGGCAGCCACGCCGCGGGAGATCTGCGAGCGCACTCATGAGCATGTCGTGCGCGAAAGCGGCCGCCTCGTACTCGCCGCCGTGCTGAGCGCCGACCCCGGCATCGAGGCGCAAGCCCGCGGGTGGGGCGCGCTCGGCGATCGACTCATCGAAGAGGTCATCGCCGGCCGCCGTTTCTCGCAACTCTTGAATGCGACGCTCGACCTGACCCGGCCGCTCATTGCGATCGGTGCGCCCGCCGCTGCCTACTATCCCGAGGTGGCGCGCCGTCTCGGCGCTCGGCTATGCATCCCGGCTCACGCCGAAGTCTGCAACGCAGTAGGCGCCGTTGCCGGAGTGGTGTCGCAGACCGTCGAGATACTCGTGAATCAACCGACCTTCAAAGTCTTTAGAGTTCACGATCCAGCGGGAAACCAGGACTACGAAGACTCCGCGCCGGCAGTCGAGCATGCACGGCGTGTATCGCGGGACCTGGCGCTGGCGGCGGCGCGTCGCGCCGGCGCCGCTGATCCGCATGTCGAAACCCGCGTGAGCGAAAAGCTCGCGCACTCGGGCGCCGGTGCAGATTATCTCGCGGAGGCGGTAGCACGTTCAATAGCCACCGGCCGCCCGCTTCTGGGGCACGTCGGCGCGCTGGATATCGGGTAAGGTGTATTAGCGCAGACTCGATCTGACATGAGACGTCCGAGTTCGAGTAGAGTCGGGATGTGGCGCGGTGATCGTAGGTTCGGGTTGTCTGTTGCCGCCTCTTTCGTCCGGCGGTGCCCAAGTACCCTCGCCATAACTCCGTTTCCACATCCCGCTCATCGAACCGGACTTGCAGATCACCCGCATCCGGCTCTCGGACAGAACATCACGCCTTCGCCCATGACTGGCTGCGGCCGCGCGCCGTGAGGCGTACGAGGTTGAAGTACCCGTACAGGTGCGAGAGTGGATAGCTCCCGCCCCGTTTGCGCCTGAGTTTATGCTTGTGCCGCAGCCACCGACGTAACCGCACGGCCGTGTAATTGTCGAGCGCACGATAAGCGGGCAGGACGGTACCTACATTGAAGTAGTTCGCCCAACCACGCAGCGTGCGATTCAACTGCTCCACCAACAGTGTGGTCGCTTGCCCCGTTCCGGACGTTGTCGTCATCGCATGGATCTTCTCGACCATGCGCCGGATGCTTTTCTTCGACGGTCGCACGCCCACATAGGCTTGCCCCGTCGTTCGTTTGTACATCCGTCCGAACGTGTACCCTAAGAAGTCGAACTTACTTTCCGGGACCTTGCAGATTCGTGTTTTCTCCTCGTTGACCGTCAGCTTCAGTCTGGCCATGATCTCGCGCATGCGTTGCAGGGCCTCTTCGGCCTTGCCGCGCCGGCACAGGATCACCAGATCATCTGCATAGGTCACGATGCGCGAGCGGAGGCGTTTCTCCAACCCGCGCCGCTTCCATTCCAGCACGAACCGGCGCATATACAGATTCGCCAGCAGTGGTGAGATGGGAGAGCCCTGCGGGATGCCTCGTCCGCTGTCCTTGGCTTCCGTCGTACGCTTCTTCCGTCCTCGATCGTCGGTTTCTTCCACGGCGCATTCCAACCACATCTTGATCAGATGCAGCACACGCGAGTCCACGATGCGTCGCGCGAGCGAGCGCATGAGATCCGCGTGCGGGATGCTGCCGAAGTAGTCCGCGAGGTCGGCGTCCACCACGTCCAGATGGCCTTGGTACAGCGTCTCTTCCGCATCGATCACCGCTTGCTGGGCATTGCGGCCCTGCCGATAGGCGTACTGTTCGGGCGGAAGGTCGGCTTCGAAGATCGGGTCGAGCACCAGCATCGTCGCCGTCATGCACACCCGATCCCGCAGCGTCGAAATACCCAGCGGCCTTAATTTGCCGTTGGGCTTAGGGATAAACACTCGTCTGACGGGTTCTGGTCGGTACGTCTCCTCCTGAAGCGCAATCGCCAGTTCGCCGAGCCACCGCTGCACCCCGTACGCCTCGACGTCCGAGAAGTCCTGACCGTCCGCCCCCGGCGCCCCTTTATTCGAGCGGCACTGAGCATAGGCATGGGCCAGGATATCCTCCCGGTAAATCTTGTCGTACAGCGCGTAGAAGCGATACCCGGCTTCCGTCTTCGCTTTCGCGTGTAACGCCGTCTGCAGTTTCTGAACACTTGCCGGAGTTGCTAGGTTGCCCAATCTCCGCTCCTTCACTACGTCTTGCGTCAGTCCTGAACCAAGGCCCCTTCCGTCCACCGGCATTACCCGGCTTCAGCGGTAATACGGGCCTCTCCGTCACCCCACTGCGCCCGGACCTTCCCTCACGGGTGTCCGGTTGTTCATCCCTGAACACGCCTTGGGGCTTCCCGTGTTGCGTGCGTTTTCTTCTATGTACATGCTGCCGCCACTACCCCGGCGCAGCGACTGGGTGCCTCGTCTGCTCGCTTCCCCAGCCGTGTCAACCTTCCCCGATTGGGTTTCCGGGTCGGTCTGCGCATCGACCTTTTCGAGGCTTGCTCGGCGTTCACTCACGTTGCGGCCTGCACACTCGCGCTGTCACCGTATATCGTGACAAGCATTTCCCGAAGGCTTCAACCGTTTCGTTACCTCCACAGTTGCTCCGGTAGCTTCCGGCTGGAGCATTTGCCGGGTGGGACTTGCACCCACTAGAAAACGCCGCCTTTTCACGGCGCACACCCGAAGCCGTCGGTTGTCGCAACGCATCCTGTGGATGCGTTACCGTGAGAGTGCGGCCGGTATTGCATGAACCACCCAGATGAGGGAGCATCTGCACCTTGGTGTCCGAGTTTCCGATCCGCTCGAGATCGCCAACTGATTGCGTCAGGGATGAGACATCTAACTAATGAACAAAAGCGCATGGATACGACTGCGTTCGGTGATTACCGGGGGTCTGGAGTTGTTGGGCTTGATGGCGAGTCTCGGATGCGCCACGGCCACCGCGGCGACTCTCGCCCCCGGCGTGCAGCAGAAGCTGAGCAGCGCGACCTTTGAAGTCGTGCTCGCC
>DATHHS010000147.1:0-5396 GCA_035317085.1 Burkholderiales bacterium | reverse complement strand
GTGTTCTCGGTCCGTTCCGACTCGCGCTTCAAGACCCTGGAGGAGTTCATCGGCTACGTCAGAAGCAATCCCGGAAAGGTGAACTATCCCTCGCCAGGCATTGGCACGCTCTATCATCTCGCGGCCGAAATGTTCGTTTCCATGGCGGGAATCGACATGCAGCATGTGCCGTTTCGCGGCGGCTCCGAGCCGCTGACCGAGGTCCTCTCCGGCCGCATGGAATTGCTCATCGACGCCCTCACCAACTCCTACCCCCAGATCCAGGCGGGCAAGTTCAGGCCGCTTGCGGTGAGCTCGCGCGAGCGCTCGCCTTCGCTTCCGGATGTGCCTACTGCCGCGCAAAGCGTGCCGGGGTACGAAGCAAGCTCCTTCCTCGGTATTGCCGGTCCGGCGGGAATGCCGGCTGCGATCGTCGAGCGGGTCAACCGCGAAGTGCGGCGCGTACTCGCCCTTCCTGACATCGGCCAGCGCTTCGCCGAGTGGGGCGGTACGCCGAGCCCAAGCAGTCCCGACCAAATGCGCCTCCGCGTCGAGGCCGAGATCGACAAGTGGAAACAGGTCGTCGAGACGAGAAAAATCGAGCTGCAGTAGGGATTGAGCGATTCTGCGGCCGAAACAAGACGGTCTTTCTGGCATTTATCTTGCTCCTATAACGCTTTAATTCAGTTTCTGAAGGGATCCGGTCACCTACCGACGGTCCTCCGTCATCTATGTCACTTGACCAACAGCCGAAACAGCGTTTTTCCGACGATCAGCTCCTGGGGTCGCTCTTCGCCCAGGAAGCGACCGGGATCGCCGTGACCACCCTCGAGGGACGCTTCTTGAGGGCGAACCGCGCGCTCTGCGGGATGACCGGCTACAGCGAAGCGGAACTGCTCGAACTGACGTTCCGCGATATTACCCATCCGGACGACGTCGAATCGAACGAGAATTTCCGCCAGCAGCTTCTGTCCGGGGAGACGGCGAACCACACTCTGGACAAGCGCTACCTCCGCAAGGACGGGACGCTGATCTGGGTGCAGATCGTGGTCACGATCGTCCGGGACGCCTCGGGTTCGCCGCAGGGCTGCGCGACCCTGGTGCACGACATGACGGCCAGCACTCGGGCGCGGGAGGCGCTGCAGGAGAGCGAGCAGCGCTTCCGCCGGATGGTCGAAATGAGCACGGATTGGTATTGGGAACAGGATGCGCAAATGCGCTTCGTAAAGTTGCCGGGATTCGAGAAAAGGCACTTCAACCGGGAGACCACCCTGGGGCGGGCCCGTTGGGAACTTCCCAGTCTGGGGCCTCTTCCCGAGAAGGTGTGGGAACGGCACAGGGCGATGCTCGAAAAGCGCCAGCCGTTTCACGACTTCGTGTTTCTGAGACGAAATGACTTCGGAGAAATGCGCTATCTGAGCGTGAGCGGCGAACCGGTCTTCGATCGCGATAGCGGGTTCACCGGGTACCGCGGCATCGGCAAAGATGTTACCGAGCAGGTCCGCGCCCAGAAGGCTTTGGAAGAGAGTGAAGCGCGCTATCGCACGCTGTTCGAGGTGAATCCCCATCCCATGTGGGTGGTGGATTCGAGGACCCTGGCCTTCCTCGCGGTCAACGAGGCGGCCCTGCGGCACTACGGTTACTCCAGGGAGGAGTTCCTGTCGATGACCGCCGACCAGATCCGCCCGCCCGAGGAAGTGTCGCAGCTGATGCAGGCCTTTCTGGACCAAAGCCGGTCCTATCGCCAGCGCGCATGGCGTCATATCAAGAAGAACGGCGAGTTGATCTACGTCGAGATCGTTTCATTCAATCTGGAATTTGCCGGTCGGCCGGCCCGCCTGGGGGTCGTGACCGACGTGACCGAGCGCGTGAAGGCGGAGGATCTGGCGGGCACGAGCAAGAGGCGCCTCCGGCCGATCGCGAGAATCGGCAACGGCGCCTGAAGGCACGGCGCGATCGGACGTGCAGGGCGGTCCGGACGGAACTTGCGGGGAAACCTTCCGCGAACTAGCATCGGGGTTTCCACGTTTGGAACGCGCCGACAGGTGCGTTGACGGAAAATCGTGCCATGCCCTGCCTGCGAATGCGGACCCCCGCGCTTTTCCTGCTCGCCGTCGCCTGCTCCGGCGCCGCGGCGCAGACGGGCTATCCGGCGAAGCCCGTGCGTTTCATCGTGCCCTCCGCGGCAGGTGGTGGCACTGACATCATCGCCCGGGCCCTGGGGCAAAAGCTGTCCGAATCGCTCGGTCAGCAATTCATCGTGGACAACCGCCCGGGCGCCGGGCAGATGATCGGCATCGAGATGGCCGCGAAATCCATCGCCGACGGATACACGATCCTGATGGCCGCAAGCACGCTCGCGATCAATCCGATCATGTACAAGAAGGTGCCTTACGATGCGCTGCGCGATTTCGCGCCCATCACCCAGGCGGCGACGCTCGCTAACGTGCTCGTGGTGCACCCCTCGCTGCCGGTGAAATCGGTGGCGGAATTTATCGCGTACGCCAAACAACGCCCGGGCCAACTCAATTTCGCATCGGCGGGCGTCGGCACCTCGCCGCAGATGTCGATCGAACTCCTGAAGAGCATGGCGGGAATCGACATGGTTCATATCCCCTACAAAGGAAGCACTCCCGGCGTGGTGGATCTGCTCGCGGGACAGGTGTCGGTCATGGCGCCGAACCTGCTCACCGCGCTGCCGCACATCAAGGCCGGCAAGCTGCGTGCGCTCGCGGTGACGAGCGCGAAAAGAAGCGAAGGTTTGCCGGACGTTCCGACGATCGCCGAATCCGGGCTGCCGGGTTACGATTCGACCCAGTGGTACGGCGTGCTCGCGCCGGCGGGAACCTCGCGCGCGATCGTCGCGCGCCTGCACGACGAGATCGTGCGCGCCCTCCGTACGCCCGACGTGCTGCAACGCCTTGCCGCGGACGGAGCGGAGCCGGTCGGCAGCAGTCCCGAAGAATTCGCCGCGTTCATCAAGTCGGAGATGGTGAAGTGGGCGAAGGTCGCGAGCGCCGCCGGCATCCGACCCGAATGAATGGGGGCGGACCCGAGCGGATACTGGGATCGAAGGTGAATCCGGACGCTTTCAAACAGCGGTTGTACCTTGGCCTGGTCGCTTTTCTGGCGAGTGCGTGCTGCGGCGCGCTCGCCCAGGGCTATCCGGAGCGTCCGGTTCGCTTGATCGTTCCCCAGGCTGCAGGAAGCGCGACCGACACTGTGGCGCGCATTCTGTCCGCGGAACTGCCCAACCAGCTGGGACAGCCGGTGATCGTCGAGAACAGGCCGGGCGGCGCGCTGACGATAGGCCTGGACATCACTGCGAAGTCCGCGCCCGACGGCTACACCATCGGCATGGGGCCGGTGGGAGCGCTCGCGATCACGCGCCACATGGTCGCGAAACTTCCCTACGACATCGAGCGGGATTTTCAGCCGATCGCGCTCGTGACGCGCGGCCATCTGTTGCTTGCGGTTTCGCCTTCGCTCCCGGTGAATTCGGTGCAGGAGCTTGTCGACTACGCGAAGAGAAATCCGGGCAAGCTCATGAACGCGTCCTCCAGCAACGGATCGCCGGGGCACGTTGGGGGTGAGCTTTTCAAGTACATGACCGGTACGGAGATCGTGCACATACCTTACAAGGGCGGAGCGATGGCCATCAACGACCTGATCGCCGGCCACGTGCAGGTGATGTTCGAGAGCCTCAACTCGATTTCCACCTTTGCGCGTTCGGGCAAGGTGCGCGCTCTCGCCGTGAGCGGTCCCAGACGATCGCCGGGGTTTCCGAATCTTCCGACGATCGCCGAGGCGGGAGTGCCGGGCTACGACGCGACGACCTGGAGCGGCGTGATCGGGCCAGCGGGCATACCGAGGCCCATCGTCGACAAGCTGAATTCTTCCATCAACAAGGCGATCGTCTCGCCGATGTTCAAGACGAGATTCGGCGAGATCGGGGACGAGCCGGCGGGCGGCACGCCCGAGGAGTTCGGCGAGGTCATTCGCAGGGACTCGGCGAAGTGGGCTGAAGTCGTGAAACGCTCCGGCGCCAAGATCGATTGATTGAGCCTCCTGTAATCCGTTCTCCGTCCCCGCGCGTTCAGGCGGGCAGCGGCTGCGTCGCGCATGTCACAATTTGTGACAATTGCTTACCCCGGCTCCGAGGGGTCTTTGCTAGCATGAGTTGTCGGACGAAATGGAAGGGACGATCATGAATCGGATGAAAGCGGCCTTGGCTTTGAGTGCAGTTCTGCTGGGCGCGACGGCAAGCGCGCCTGCATTGGCCTGGCACGGCGGGCGCGCGCACTTCGGTGTTTTCATCGGCGGTCCGTTTTACCCCTGGTATTACCCTGCCTACTATCCCCCCGCGTACTACTATCCGCCTGCAGTTCCGGTCGCGCCGCCGACCTACGTTGAGCAGGGCGGTGCGCAGGCGGCGCCGTCGCAGCAGTCTTCGTATTGGTACTACTGCGCCGAATCGAAGACCTACTATCCGTACGTCAAGGAATGTCCCGCGGGTTGGCAGCGCGTCGCGCCGCAGCCGGCGCCCGGCGGCTGACCGCTTCATCAACGTTTTCCGACAACAGGTCGTTTCAATCATGAACCTTCCTCGCTTTTCTCTGCTTCTGCCGGGTGTGCTCCTGCTCGGGGCCTGCGTGAGCATGCCGAGCGGTCCCAGCGTGATGGTGCTGCCGGGCTCCGGCAAGAGCTTCGATCAGTTCCGGTATGACGACGCCGATTGCCGGCAATTCGCCAACGTGCAGGTCGGGGGCGCATCGGCTTCGGATGCGGCTGCCGACAGCTTTGCGAAGAGCGCGGCGGTGGGCACAGTCGTAGGCGCGGCCGCGGGTGCCGCGCTGGGCGGGCGAAGCGGCGCGGCCGTCGGAGCCGGCGGTGGGCTTCTCCTCGGATCTGCTGCCGGAGCGGGGGCCGCAGATACTTCCTCGTACGGACTCCAGCGGCGTTACGACTACGCTTACATACAGTGCATGTATGCGAAGGGCCACAAGGTTCCCGTGTCCGGCCGTCTGACCTCTTCTCCCCCTGCCGGTCCGAGCTACGCTCCGCCGCCGCCCCCACCTCCAGGCCCACCTCCGCCGCCGCCCCCGCGCTAGGCTAGGGCGAGGGCGTCAGCCGGCGGCAGCAGCGAGCATCCCGGCGTTGTCGCGCAGAAGCTTGGAGAAGTCTTCCGCGGGCTGCGGCCTGCGGAAAAAGTATCCCTGGAACTCGTGGCATCCGTGCTCGGTAAGGAAATCGAGTTGCTCCTGGGTTTCCACCCCTTCCGCGATTACCTTCAGCCTCAGGCTGTGGGCCATGGCGATGATCGCCTGAGTGATCGCGACATCGTCCGGATCCTGCGGAATGTCCTTGATGAACGAGCGGTCGATCTTGATGCAATCGAACGGGAACCGCTTGAGGGA
>DATHHS010000146.1:0-2760 GCA_035317085.1 Burkholderiales bacterium | reverse complement strand
GGACAAAGCAGCCACCAAAGCACCGAGAGCGCACTGAGCAGGTACCGGTACAGACTTCTTCATTTTGATTCTCCTTGATAAAAGTGCATTGCAGGAACAGCCATTTCCCCCTCACTCGACTTCTTTCTCGTCGACCGTGATCGCGAGCAGCGCCTCTCCCGCCGACACTGCAGAGCCTTCCCCGCGAAAGACCTTGAACACCGCCCCCGCCGCGGGGGCATGCACGGCAAGCTCCATCTTCATGGATTCGATGATGACGAGCGGCGCACCCGCCTCGACGCGATCGCCTGGTTTCACCAGGATCTTCCATACGCTGCCCGGCACGTGGCTCACCACGGCCCGACCGCCCGGCGGCAGCTCGATCCCGAAGTCCGCGCTGGAGTTCAGCCCGGCCTCGAGAACGGCGGATTCGGCAGCGCTGGCGGCGACCGTCCATTCCAACTGGCCCGACGCCCGCCAGCGTTCCCGCTCGGCTTCGAATGCCTCCTGCTGGCGGCGCTTGAAGCGCGTGATGTCACTTGCATTCGCTTGCAAAAACTCGTTGTACTCGCGCAGCCTGAGGGTGACGGGCTCGATCGCGACGTTGAACTCCCCGTGCACGAAGTCTTCACGCATCTCGGCGAGGCGCTCCTCGCTCACCGGATGGAAGCGGATCTGATCGAAGAAGCGGAGCAGCCACGGCTTGCCGTCGCGGAAGCTGGCGCTCTGCCGGTACCGGTTCCAGACCTGCAGCGTCCGTCCGACGAACTGATACCCGCCCGGGCCCTCCATGCCGTAGATGCATAGATACGCGCCGCCGATGCCCACGGCGTTCTCCGGCGTCCAGGTACGCGCCGGGTTGTACTTCGTGGTGACCAGGCGATGACGCGGGTCGATGGGCGTGGCGACCGGCGCGCCGAGATAGACGTCCCCCAGCCCGAGCACGAGATAGGACGCATCGAATACGATCGCCTTGACGTCGTTGACGCCGGCGAGGCCGTTGATGCGGCGGATGAACTCGATATTGTCCGGGCACCACGGCGCGTCCCGGCGTACCGACTGCATGTACTTTCGCACCGCCAACTGCGTCTGCGAGTCGTCCCAGGCGAGCGGCAGATGGACGATCCGCGACGGCACTTCCATGTCGTCGATGGAGGGCATCTCGTCCTCCGCGCGAGCCAGCAGGTCGAGGAGTGCGCGGGTCGGCAGGTTCGCGTTATCGTAGTGAATCTGGAGCGAGCGTATGCCCGGGGTGAGATCGACGATTCCCGCCGGCCGCCGCGCGGCGAGCCGCTGCATCAGCGCGTGCACGCGGAAGCGCAGGTTCAGGTCGAGCACCATCGGGCCGTACTCGACGAGCAGATATTTGTCGCCCGAAAGTCTGTAGGTGACGCTGGGCCGTCCCGGCGCTTCGGCGATTCGATGCGCCACCGCGTTCGCCGGCACGCCGACTCCCGCCTCCGGAACCGGGGGCGCAGCGGGCGGGGCGAGGTTCTCCACGAACAGCTCCTGCGCGGCTTCGAGAGCGCGCGCCTCTCCGAGGGTGAGGCGTTTGAAGCGTACGGTGTTGCCAGGCTGCAACTGGCCGAGCTTCCACAGCTCCGCCTGCACCACCACCGCGGGACACACGAAGCCGCCCAAGCTCGGCCCGTCCGGTCCCAGGATCACCGGCATATCGCCGGTGAAATCGACGGCGCCGACCGCGTAGGCGTTGTCGTGGATATTCGACGGATGCAGCCCGGCCTCGCCACCGTCCGGACGGGCCCACAGGGGTTTCGGTCCGATCAAGCGGATACCGGTACGGCTGGAGTTGTAATGCACTTCCCAATCGGCGGCGAAGAAAGCGGTGATTCCCGGGTCGGTGAAAAAATCGGGCGCACCATGCGGGCCGTAGAGCACGCCGATCTCCCAGTGCTCGGCGTAGCGCGGCAGCGCGGATTCGTCGATGCGCGGCGGCAGAACGCCGTCGCCGGCATCGGCGACATGCAGCACATCGCCGGCGCGCAGCACCCGCCCGCCATGCCCGCCGACCCGTCCCAGAGCGAAGGTGCTCTTCGCGCCGAGGTACTGGGGGACTTCGAAGCCGCCGGCGACGGCGAGATACGCGCGTACGCCGTTGCCCTCGATCGGACCCAGCCGCAAGCTGCTCCCTGCCGGTACGACGTGCGCCTTCCAGCGCGCGGCCGGGCGACCGTCGATCTCGGCGCGCATCGCCGCGCCGGCTACGGCGATGATCGTGTCGAATTTGAATTGCAGCGTGGGGCCCGTCAATGTGAGTTCCAGCGCAGCGGCGTTCGGCGAATTGCCGACCAGCCGGTTGGCGAGACGGAACGCGAAGCCGTCCATGGGCCCTGAAGGCGGCACGCCGACGCCCCAGTATCCGAGCCGTCCCGGATAATCCTGAACGCTGGTCTGCACGCCCGGCTCGATCACTTCGATCGTGCGCGCCGCATAACGCAAGTCCGAGAGATAACGCGTGGTCTGACCGCCGGCGCGGAAGATTGCGTCGGCAGCGATCTGGCGCAGATAGGTGAGATTGCTCTCGATTCCGGCCAGGCGAGTCGCGGCAAGAGCCGACTGGAGCTGCTCGACCGCCTGCTCGCGGTTATCTCCCTTGACGATCAGCTTCGCGATCAAGGGGTCATACCAGGGCGATATCTCGCTGCCGCGTACCACCCAGGTCTCCACCCGCGCCGTCGAAGGAAAAGCGACCTCCGTCAGCAAGCCGCTGCAGGGCTGGAAGTTCTTGCCCGGATCCTCGGCGTAGAGACGGACCTGGAT
>DATHHS010000145.1:0-9592 GCA_035317085.1 Burkholderiales bacterium | reverse complement strand
CGCCGACCAGGTGCCGGGGGTCAATTGGTTGTAGCGGAAGCGGTCGATATCGAGCAGGTCGAACTTGGCCAGTTTGGGGGCATCGCTGGCGACCAGGGTGGGGCCGCCGCCGTAATACACGAGGAACGTCTGGATGAATTTACTCGGCGCGGCGGTTTGGGCGGCCACGGGAAAAGCTACGCACAGAAGAAACGCAAAGGTCGCGGCGTGACGCGCGACAACAGCGAGGGAACTGCGAAGTGCCGTGATCGGGGAAATCCAGAATTTGTGTGTGGCGCGACGGATGCGCTGCGATTGAAGGGAAAGTGGCTGGGTGATGTGGCGGTTTGAGAGTTTCATGATGTCCTTTTGTAGTGTGCTAACGACATAAAGTAGAGACATCATGACAACGGCATAGTTTTATTGCGGTGCTGTAGGTCACATAGTTCGCAAAAGAAATCTCGAAGGCTTGAGTTGTCGCTACGATCTAGTTCGAAAGAACTAGAGGATCTGCGCGGCACAGAGTGATTGCAGAAAATCGAAGGAAGGTTTCTGCAGGAAATCTGCGTTCGAATTCCAAGATTGCCGAGTCTCGAATAGTCCGATCGGACCAGTTCGAGAAATCACCGATAAACCTCGAGCGACTATCTTGCGACTCTATGTGGTTGCAATCCAGGTCATCCGCCGGTGGAGTTCCGTATAGATCGGTCCCGCCGAACGCGGCGCGACGATTCTTCGCCGCCTTGCTCTGTCTCGGGGCAGCGACGCTGTCAGCCGCAGCCTTGGGTCAGTCGCGCGAAACTCTCGGGGAAGGCGATTCGATCCGTATTACGGTTTTCCAGAACCCCGACCTCACCACCGAGACTCGCATCTCCGAGCGGGGCACCATCACCTTCCCCCTTGTGGGCGAGATTTCGCTCGCCGGACTTACACCCGCCGGCGCGGAAGCGCGGATCGCCGAGCGATTGATCAAGGGAAAATTCGTACTGAAACCCCAGGTGAGTCTCAATATCGTCCGGGTGCGCAGCCGGCAGGTATCGGTGCTCGGGCAGGTCGCCCGCCCGGGGCGCTACCCGCTCGACGACACCAGTGCGAATCTGTCCGACATACTCGCGCTCGCCGGCGGCGTCAGCCCGACGGGCGACGACAACGTCACGGTGATGGTCACGCGCAGCGGCAAGACGGCGAAACTGGAAATCAATGTGCCGACGATGTACCGCACCGGCGATTTGTCGCGGAACCTTGAGCTGGAGAACGGCGATACGATTTTTGTGCAACGCGCTCCGGTCTTTTACATCTACGGCGAAGTGCAGCGCGCGGGCTCTTACCGCCTGGAGCAGGCCATGACCGTGATGCAGGCGCTCTCCGTCGGCGGCGGCGTGACGCCGCGCGGCACCGATCGTGGCCTGAAGATCCGCCGCAAGGCATCGGACGGAAAATTTCAGACGATCGACGCGCGCCTGACCGATCCCATACTGGCCGATGACGTGCTTTACGTCCGGGAAAGCCTGTTCTAGGGGGACGCGGTCGACCTCTTCGAACACCGGCACACACCATGAGCATCCACCAATTTCTGCTCGCATTACGCGCGCGTTTCAGCGTATTCGCCACCTTGCTGGCCGCCACCGTCCTCGCCGCCGCGGCGGTGAGCTTCCTGCTTCCGAAAACCTATCGGGCGACGGCGTCGCTGCTGGTGGACGCGAAGGAAGAGCAGTCGATGGGCAACGTACCTCCGTCCTTTTATCCGCAGGAGAAGCTCAGCTATCTGCAGACGCAGACGGAAATCATCACCAGCAGGAGAGTGGCGCGCAAGGTGGTGCAGGACCTGAAGCTCGCGCAGAGCGCCGTGGCGCAGGCGGCCTTTGAGAAAGCAGGGGCGGGCTATGGATCGATCGAGGACTGGCTGGCCGAGAACCTGCCTCTCAAACTCAAGGTTGAAACCTCGCAAAGCAACATCATTCAAGTCACCTTTTCAGCAGCCGATGCCCGCTATTCGGCGGCAGTCGCCAACGCGTTCGCCAAAGCCTATATCGACACGATGCTCGAGCTGCGCGTGGAACCAAACCGGCAGGCGGCGGCGTGGTATGACGAACAGCTGAAGAGCCTGCGGGCCAATCTGGAGGATGCCCAGTCGAAGCTGACGAATTATCTCCAGCGCGAAGGCATTGTGTCGGTCGACGAGCACTCCGATGTCGACAACACCCGTCTGGCAGCGCTGTCGGAGCAGGTGGTGAAAGCCCAGGAACAGACCCTCCAGTGGAGTGCCCGGGAACAGCAGGCACGCGATTCTCTCAAACGCGGCGGGTCCCTGGATGGACTGCCCGATGTTCTCGACAATCCGTTCATTCAGAGGCTGAAGACGGATCTTCACCAGGGAGAAGCAAAGCTGCGCGAATTGGCCACGCAGTACGGCAGCAACTATCCGCAGTACCAGCGTCAACTCTCCGAGAACCGGAGCCTGCGCGAGAAACTCGACGCAGAAATGAGGAAAGTCGTGGCCGGGATCGGGAGTTCGGCGCAGCAAAGCCGTCAGCGTGAAGCAGACCTCGTGAAATCGATGGCGGCGCAGCGCGCGCGCCTGCTCGCGCTCAAGGAGAATCGCAACGAATTCACGGTGCTCAAGCGCAACGTGGAATCCGCCGAGCGGGCCTATGACACGGCCATGCAGCGCCAGGTCGTCAGCCAGGTCGAAAGCCGCGCGAGTCAAACCAACGTGACGGTGCTCAATCCGGCGGCGGTACCGGGTAAGCCTTCCCAGCCCAAGATCATCCTCAACATCGCCCTGTCGGTGGTGGTCGGAGCTTTGCTCGGAATCGGGATCGTGATGCTGATGGAGATGTTCGACCGCCGGGTGCGCTCGCGCCGCGACCTGGATTTGGAGGTTCCGCTGCTTGCGGTGCTCAATACCTGGCAACCCGCCGGAAACCGTCTGCTCGGCCGGTCCGACGTCACGGCACGAGCTTTGCCGAATCCTGTTTAAGGAATGCAGATGAGTCCCCAGGAAAACGTTTTGCCGATCGAGGGATCGGGGCGCGTTGTAGCGCGTTACGACCGACGCATCGGCAGCATTCTCGCGGAAGAGGGCAAGCTCGACACCGAAGGCATCGAGCGAGTCATGGAGTTGCAGCAAACGAACGGATTGAGATTCGGCGAAGCGGCGCTTCGCCTGGGCCTGATTACCGAGGACGATCTGCGTTGTGCGGTCGCCAAGCAATACGACCTTCCCCTTCTGCTCCCCGGCAACGAAAGCATCAGCAACGAACTCGTTGTCGCGTACGAGCCGTTTCACCCTCGCGCCGAGGAGCTGCGGGCGCTGCGGACTCAGTTGCTGTTGCGCTGGTCCCAGGCCGGGGTCAAGCGCCGCTCGCTGGCAATCGCCAGCCCGGGCGCCCGCGAGGGCCGCAGTTACGTGGCAGCCAATCTCGCCGTGGTTTTTTCGCAACTCGGCGAACGCACGCTTCTGGTCGACGCCGACCTGCGCACTCCGCGACAGCATCGGATCTTCAACGTCCCCGACCGCATCGGCCTTTCGGCGGTCCTTTCCGGGCGCGCCGATCGCGGCGCGATCGCGCCGGTCCGGGAATTCGGGAGGCTTTCCCTTCTGGCGGCCGGCGCACCCCCACCCAATCCGCAGGAGTTGCTGTCGCGTCCCGCATTCGGCTTTTTCCTGCAGGAAATGTGGAGCGAGTTCGACGTCATTCTCTTCGATACGCCGGCGGCCGGGCTTTACGCGGATGCGCAGAACGTGGCATTCCGGGCGGGCAATGTCCTGATGCTCGCCCGCAAGGATCACACCCGCCTCGCCGATGCGACCGGCGTCATCCGGGAATTGAGCGATACGGGCGCTCGCGTCGTCGGCACCGTATTCAACGCTTTCTGATCCGCCCTGGCCGGAATGTCCCTGGTTCTGGAGCGGCGGGCCTTTCCCGGGTTGGCGGCCCTTGGGCGACGCTGTGCGGCGGTTTTCTGCGACGACGGCTCTTCTCCGCGGAATACAGGATCCTCGGGCGGTAGCGGGCTAAAGCCTTCGGGATTCGCAGGCATCGCGCTGCTCGGCATCGTCTGGGGGTTCGTGGTCGCAATCACCGGGCTGAACGCCTTGTTCCTGGCTGCCGCGCTGTTCGGTTGCGCTTTCATCGTGCGCGACTTTCGTGTCGGTGTGGTGCTGATCATCCTGTTGCTTCCGATCTCGAACAGTTCCGTGTTTCCGCACGCGATGCTCGGGGTTACGGGCCTCAATCCGATTAACCCCCTGCTGGTCGGGACGCTGGTCTCGTACCTGCTTCAGGGGCTGTTTGACGGCAGCCTGCGTCGCTTCATGCCGCGCCCACTGCTGTGGTTGTATATCGTCCCGATCCTCGTCGCAGGCGCGGTGGGCGGTTCGCTCCACTTCAGGGACATCCCGCCTTCGCTCTTCAAAGGCCTCCTCGAATTCGACGATATGACCGGCTACTTCCGCGACCTGGTGGTCAAGCCGCTGTTGATGGTGATATTCGCACTTTTGGTCGGCGCGGCCGTGTCGAGGTCCGAGAAGCCGGAAAGGTTCCTCGTCCCCATGCTGATCTCGATCTGGGTGATGGTCTCGTTAGTGATCGTGTTCGTGTTGCTGTCGGGAACCTCGCTGAGAGAAATGTCGAGCAGCGAATCGCGCGAGCTCCTTACGCCGCTCGGGATGCACGCCAACGAACTGGGCCGCATGTACGTAACCGCCTATGGACTGCTGCTCTTTACCTGGGCCGAGGCCAGGAGTCCCGGGCTCAGACTGGCGCTGTTTGCGTCGATGGGGCTGGTAGGGATTGCGCTGCTGCTTACCTTTTCGCGCGGCGCCTTCCTGGGGTTCATCGTGGTCAACGTGTTGTTCCTGCTCTGGCGCCGCAACGCAAAAACCCTGATCCTTTTCGGGCTGCTGGCGATGGGCGCGCTGCTCCTGCTGCCCGAAGCTGTATACGACCGCGTCACCACCGGATTCGGCCATGGCGCGGCGGATCCAGTCGCAATCAGCGCGGGGCGCATCGAATATATCTGGCTGCCGCTGCTCCCCGAGATTCCGAAAAGCCCGATTTTCGGCCACGGCCTCGGTTCGATACTCTGGTCCGAGCCCATGCGCCGGGGAGCCGGCGTGGCGATTCTGGCGGTAGGGCATCCTCACAACGCGTACCTGCAGGCCCTGCTCGACATGGGAGTGGTCGGCTTGATCCTGCTGTGCGCTTATTTCGTCCACGTGTGGAAGGGTTTTCGCGCATTGAGCGTCGATCCGGCTTTGGACCCGATTTTGCGGGGATTCTACGCCGGGGCAGCGGCCGGATTGGTGAGCCTGCTGATCTCTTACTTCACCGACAGCAGCCTCATGCCGGTGCCGGAACAGGTGTTCCTGTGGCTGGCGATCGGAATGATGTACGGCGAGCGCGCCCGCGGGCCGGTTCGCGTACCGGGGCGCGGTTCATGAGCGCGGGGCTCGGAGTAGGGGCGGGTGTGGCGCCCGCGCACGGGCTCGGGCGGCGCGCTCTTTCCCTGGGCGTCGCGAACGCGTTCGACTATGCCCTCCAGTTCCTGCTGCCGGTGGTGCTGGTGCGCTGCCTCGACGCCGCGGCCTTCGGGCAATACCGGCTGCTGTGGCTGGCCGCGGGAACGGCAATGGCTGTCGTGACGATGGCCATGCCGGGGAGTCTGTATTACTTCCTGCCGCGTTCGGAGGGCGCGGCGAAGCGGCTCTACATCAACCAGGCGCTCGTGTTTCTAGCGGCCGCGGGCCTGATAGCGGCTTGGGCGGCCAGTTCCTGGAATCCCTGGTTGCCGGAAAAGATGCGCGATCTCGCGCAGCACGACCCTATCGTGCCACTGTTCGTACTGTTGTGGATGGTCGCGTCGCTGCTCGATCTGCTGCCTATGGTCGAGGAACGAGTGATCTGGCAGGCGAAGGCAATTGTCGGCCTTGCTGCATTGCGCACTGTGGCGTTGTCGCTGGCTGCGCTTGTGACGCGGGAACTGGAGCCCGTGCTTCTGGTTCTCCTCGCGTTCGTAGCGTTCAAGGTCGCACTGCTGCTGGGCTATATGGCGCACTATCACGGCCTGCGCGGACCGCTTCTGCGCCGCGGTGCGCTCTCCGATCAGTTGAGATATGCGGCCCCGATCGGCGCTGCAGGCGCGCTGTACGGTCTGAGATTGCAGGCAGACCAATGGGTGGCGGCGGCGCTCTTCTCCGTGGGATCGTTCGCGTCGTTCTCGATCGCCGCAGTGCTCGGGCCGCTGGTGCACTTGTGCCGTCACTCGGTTTTCCACGCTTCCCTGCCGAGTGTGAGCCGGCTTCAGGCCGCCGGCGACATTCGCGGCATGCTCGATCTCAAGAGCCGCGCCAACGTCATGGTCGGAGCACTCGTCTTTCCCCTGCTCGCCTTTGCTTTCGTCTACGCCGAGGAGATGGTGACGATCATCTATACCGCGACCTACGTGGATGCGGCGCCGGTGATGCGGGTCTCCATCGCCGGCTATGCGGCCCTCGTTGTCGAGCTCACCAGCATCCTGCAGCTGCTGCGGCAAGGCGCGTTCGCGATGCGGGTGGGCCTGATTGCGCTGGTCCTTTCAGTTGCGCTCAGCTGGTTCTCCGCCCACCACTTCGGTCTGGCGGGAGCGGCGGCGGGCAGCGTGACCGCGATCTACTTCGATCTCATTGCCACACTGCGGCGAGTTTCGCTGCGCACCGGAATTCCGCTGAGGCGTTTGCAGGACTGGCGTGCGCTCGGCTTGTTGACACTGCTCGCCGCGCTGGCTGCGGTATTCGCCTGGGGCGTCACGAGCCTGTATTTCGCGGCGAGCGGGCCGCTCGTCCGCCTGATCGCGGGCGGCACGTTTTTGGCGACGGCGTATGTCGCAATGGGGGCCTTGTCCGGCATGGGCCGGGATTGGCTCGCCGCCCTCCGCAAACCCGAACGCGGATTTTGAACAGGAGCCAAGATGCGAGTGATTTTTGTCACGCCCACGCTGTTCCACGGCGGGGCAGAGCGCCATGCCATCGCCGTCATGAACCGCATGGCGGAGCGCGGGCACGAGTGCCACGCGGTTTATGTCAAAAATGTCGGCGATCTCCTCGACCGCGTTCGACTGGGTGACGGCGGGACGGTGCGGTGCCTCGATGCGACCTGCTATTTCGACCGGCGCGCGCTGGCCGATTTCGCCGAGCACATTTCCCGCGTCAGGCCTTCGGTGGTCGTGGCGACGAATGCGTACGCGCTCATGTATAGCTGGCTTGCGCTGCGTCGCTCGGGGGTGCGTGCGCCGCTCGCGGTGACGTTCCACACGACGCTGCTGCCGAACGCGAAGCACTGGCTGCAGATGCTCTATTACCGGCTCTTTTTCTGGACCGCGGACTGCCTGGTGTTCATTTGCGAAGCGCAGCGGCGCCACTGGCTGCGCCGCGGGTTGTTCTCTCGACGCAACGAACTGATCTACAACGGCGTGGACACCGAGGCGTTTAGCGACCGTCGGAGCCCCGAGGACCGGGAAAAGGTGCGCAGCGCGCTCGGTTTCTCCGATGCGGATTTCGTCATCGGCATATTGGCCTTGCTGCGTCCGGAAAAGAAGCATTTGCAATTGGTGGAAGCGGTCGCCGCCCTCCGAAAAATGGGCATCCCGGCCCGGGCGCTGATGATCGGCGATGGCGTGATGCGTCCGGCGATCGAGGCGCGCGCGCGCTCGCTCGGTCTCGAGAGGGATATTGTGATCACGGGGCTCCAGCAGGAAGTCCGCCCCTATATCGTTGCCTGCGACGCCGTGGCGCTATGCAGCGACGCCGTGGAGACGTTTTCGCTCGCCGCGCTCGAGGCCATGGCACTCGGCAGGCCGGTGGTGCACTCCCACATCGGCGGCGCGGCCGAGATGATCCAGCCCGGAGAGAACGGTTTTCTGTTTCCGGTCGGTGATACCGAAGCGCTCGTCGACAGGCTCGCCCGGCTCTCCGGCCGTGCCGACCGCGAACGCATGGGAAGGAAGGCGCGCGAAACGGTCGAGACGCGGTTTTCCGAGCGCGCCATGGTGGACCGCTACGAGCGACTGCTTCTGGATCTCTGCCGGACTTCTCTTCCTGCCGAAGAAGCCGTGGCTCATTGACTTGTCGAACCGGAGTTGAAGCTGTTCCCAGCCACTCGTTCCATCCGATAGTTCTATCGGACTGCGACATTTGTAGGTCAATCGGTCTGCCGGTGGATCGCAGACCTTCAATATTCGAAAGTCACAATCGCGCTGACTTCCTATCGCTCTTCGGAGGGATGCCCATGCATAGAATTGTGAATCGTGCTTTCGCGGCGACTCTAATCGCGATTTTCGCCCAGGCCTGGATTCCTCATCCGGTGTTCGCACAAATACTGCCGCCGTTGCCGGTCGGGAGCCTGATAGTCACCATGACGTCTCCGGCTTCGAACTCCATCGTCAACGGCAAGGTCCCGGTCAGCGCAAGCGTAAGCGTAAGCATCGTGGGGGCTCTCACCGTTTCGAGCGTGCAGTTCCAGCTCGACGGCGCCAACCTGGGCGCGCCAGATAGTTCGGCGCCGTACTCTATCTCCTGGGACACGACCACCGCGGGCAATGGTGCGTATACCCTGAGGGCGGTTGCACGGGATCTGGTCGGCATTCAGTTCACCTCCGCGCCGGTGACGGTGACGGTTTCCAACGCGCCTCCGCCGCCACCCCCGCCGCCTTCCGACACCACGCCTCCGACGGTGAGCGTCACTTCGCCGAGCAATGGCCAGTCGGTATCGGGGACGGTGACGGTGACGGCCAGTGCCTCGGACAACGTCGGCGTGGTCGGCGTGCAGTTTCAACTGGACGGTGCCAACGGGGGAGCGGAGCAAACGAGTGCGCCGTATTCGGTACCTTTTGACACGACCAGGTCGAGCAATGGCTCGCACGTCATCACCGCGGTCGCGCGCGATGCTGCGGGCAATCGCACCACTTCCGCGTCGGTGATGGTGACGGTGGCCAACAATGCTCCGCCGCCTCCGCCGGCGTCCGCCGGACGCTTCGAGGAAACCGATCCGTCCGTAAGCTTCACGCCCAACGCCGGGTGGACCCAGGATGGAGGCCGCCCATGGAGCGGCGGGAGCGCTGCGTTGTCGACGACGCCGGGCGCGCAAGCGACGTTCACTTTCACCGGGACCTCGGTCACCTGGATCGGCGGCCGCGCGCCCGGAAGCGGCATCGCTCGCCTGTCGCTGGATGGAACCTTCCTGAACGAGGTCGATACGTATTCGAAGACCGAGGAAATCCGGGTGCCTATGTTTACAGCATCGGGCCTCGCCAATACGAGTCACACCTTGACGATCGAAGTGACCGGCCGGCAAAACGCGGCAGCGACGGCTGCGTTCATCTTCGTGGACGCGTTCGACGTACCCTCGGTGACGTTCTCGCGCCTGCAGGAAACGGATCCGGACGTTAGCTACAGCACAATCGGCTGGGATCAGGGCGACACGAGTCGGGCATGGAGCGCGGGAATCGCGGCGCTTTCGACGATGTCGGGCGCGCAAGCGACCTTCAAGTTCACCGGGACCGGGATCAGCTGGATCGGCGCTCGCGGGCCGCAGACCGGTATCGCGAACGTGACCCTGGACGGGGTCGCGCTCCC
>DATHHS010000144.1:0-2505 GCA_035317085.1 Burkholderiales bacterium | reverse complement strand
TTTCTTTACCGCGGCGTGGACGTTGGCGAAATTGGGCGGTCGATCCCAGGGATCGGTGATCTCCATGACGTTCATCGTATTATCGCGCCAGAGCACCTCGTTGGTGTTGAGGTCGATGAGCTCGCCGCGCGCCCTGAGCAGCGCGGTCGGCCTGCCTGTCGGAATGAAGCCGTAGTAGGGCCGCTGCGTCCCCGCCGCGACGACGGTGACCAGGAGCAGCCGATCGACGTTTCCGATCCCCGCCTTCAGCGGCCGGAAATCCTTGGCAGCATAGGTGCGGGACTTGTCGTCCGTGCTGAAATCCTTCAACGTTTCCGTATCGACCGGATTCTGGACCAGAACCGGCTTCATGCCTTTTTCCTTCATCCGCTGCGTGACCTCATCGCGGAAGCCTCCATACATACTCAGGAGATCGACGGTTTTCAGGGAAGTGGAGAGCTCATCCGCCATCGCATTGTTGATGGCGATATCCAGCAGCCCCTGGCTTCCGACTTTGTGGGGCATGGCCTCCGGAAGCTTGGCGACCGCGACGCCGACGCCGCGATCGGTTTGCGACCAGAACTCGCTATTCATCGCGACCGGGCCGACGGCGCAAGCGGAGAGCAACAACAGCAGACCGACACCTGCAAGGATTCGTATCGAAGACTTCATGTGATTCCTCCCTATTTTTATGAAAATGAACGACAGAAAATCCGGAATACCTCCTACCCGAAAGAAAATTCCTGCATCTCGCCGCCTTCATCCCTTCTTCATCACCCACACGTTGCTCAAGGTGGCGCTGCGCTCCCGGTGGCGCCGCGTATCGTCCTGCTCCCAGCCGTCCATGCTGGCGCGTATGTCGCCGTTGACGTTGCCGGTGAGGTAGTAGCTGTGCTGGATGAAGTCGTGAACCACCGGCGTGCAATCGACCTGATGGACCTTGTTGTGCAGCAAGGCGGGATGCGCGGCGCCCGCGCCGCCGAGCCGCTCCGGGTTGCCCTTGGTGTAATCCGAGATCACCATCGCCTTGTCTCCGCGATTGTGATAGATCGTGACGTGGCGCGCGATCTGGTCGACCCGCTCGAGGGGCTGGCCCGGCTCCAGCGCGTTGTCGTCGACGTCCGGCGCGCACAGGAAGACGTGCTCGAAGAGCCGCGGCAGGGCGTTGCCGGGCGTGAAGTCGAAGGTGCGCTGCAGCGCGCTCTGCAGCAGAAAGTTGCCCATCGAATGGCACAGCAGATGGATATCCTGGCCGCACAGCTCTTCGCCGCCTTTCCTCGCGCGATCTCGCAGCCCGGCGAGGAAATCGCGGGTCTTCAGGAATGCGCGCCCCACCGCGCCGCCCGATCCCGTCGCCTCGGAGCGGTCCGATTTATACGAGACCCAGGGCAGCGCCATTCCGTCCGAAGGCCAGGTGAACAAAATGACCAGGGCGTTTTGCGTCGGATCGCGCGTCGCGGCGTTCTGCAGCATGGTCTGCAGGGCGAGGGCGTAGCCCACGGCGCTGTACCAGGAAACGTTGAAGCCGTGGATGTAGATCACCACGTCGCTGCTTTTTTTCATGTCGGCCATGACATCCGCGAACATCGCCTTCGAGCCGAGCTTCGCGTTCTTTTGCGCCACGTCGGCGATGTCCCCGCTGATCGTCTCCTTGTAGGCCTCGATCCGGGCGGTCTTGGCGCAATCCGACAGATAGTCGCCGAGGCTGATGCCGTCGCCGACGCCGCAATCCTGCATGTCGGCGCTCAGGAATTTTTCAATTTTCTTGTCGTCGGCATCGACCGTGACGTAGCCGAAGCGCAGATTCTCCATTCCGTCGTCGCTGAATTTCGTGCCGTACGAATCCGGATGCCACTGGTCATTGCCTACGTAGTTGCGGTTGGTGGCGTAGTAGAGCGTCAGCTTGGCCATGTTGCCCTCGTAGTTGTCGCAGGCACCGTCTCAGCCCGCCTCCTGCCCCTTCGCCCTGAACACGGCGCCGGCGGACGGCGTGGTGAGGAACTGGATCAGCGCCTTTGCCGCCGACGAGTCCTTCGAGCCCACGCCGACGCCGGCATGGAAGACGGTGTAGTTCTGCAGATCGCCCGGCAAAGGCCCCAGGACTTCGACGCCGGGCACGGTCATCAATTCGTTGACGAGGAGCGCGGCGTACTGGGCCTTGCCCTCGGCGAGGAGCTTCCCGACTTCGGAGCCCGAGGCGGCGAGCACGAGCTTGGGCTTCATCTGCTCGGCGATGCCCAGGCGCTCGAGCACGGTCGCGAAGTAGATGCCGCTCTGGCCTTCCTTCGCCCAGGAGACCGAGCTCGCGGCGAGCATCGTGCGCTTCAGCGCGTCGGCCGTGGCTATGTCGGGACGCGGCGCGCCCTTCCGGATGCCGATGCCCACGCCCGAGCGCGCGATTGGCGCGCGCGAGCCCGCGTCCACCTTGCCCTGCTTCGCGAGATCGTCGATCCCGGCGCTGGTGAGGATGGCGAGATCGAAGGCCTCGCCCGCCTCGATCTGGCGCTTCAGGACGTTGGCGAGGCC
>DATHHS010000143.1:0-11636 GCA_035317085.1 Burkholderiales bacterium | reverse complement strand
CGCCGACCAGGTGCCGGGGGTCAATTGGTTGTAGCGGAAGCGGTCGATATCGAGCAGGTCGAACTTGGCCAGTTTGGGGGCATCGCTGGCGACCAGGGTGGGGCCGCCGCCGTAATACACGAGGAACGTCTGGATGAATTTGCTCGGCGCGGCGGTTTGGGCAGCCACGGGAAAAGCCGCGCACAGAAAAAGCGCGAAGGCGCCGACGCGCAGCGCGCACGCCGCGGTAATGGAGCAGCTTCTGGACTGGCTCCCTGCACGAAAGACTCGTCGCAACCGGAGGGAGAGCGGCTGCATGACATAACGGCTCCAAAGTTTCATGATGTTCTCTATGCGGTGTGCTAATGACACAACGTAGCGAGATCATGACTGCAGAGTCGCGTTATGACGAGGTCATATTTCCTGAAGTAGCACTGGCAGAGAAAGAATTCTCTGTCGATCTAGTTCAAAAGAACCATAGGGAAAGTCGAATGAACCGCTCGTGGCGCTTTTTACTGCGCGAAACTCGATGATGCGCAGCAAGCGTTCATCGTTGATGAGAACGCCTGCTGGCGCTTCGCCGGTCCTTTCAGTGGCGCTGGTACTGCGTCGCCCCGAACAGAATCTCGCGCGCTTTCGGATCGTACTGACCCGGAGGCGTGGTTTGTACGTCGGCGAGAACTTTCAAGGCGCGCTGCACGGCAGGACGCGCCGCAATCCCGTCGAACCATTTCTTCACCTTGGGGAATTCCGCCCAGTCGATGCCGTTGCGTTCGCTCGCCCGCAGCCAGGGAAAAATTGCGATGTCGGCGATCGAATATTCGGTGCCGGCGAAGTACGCCGCCTCCGAGAGCCGCTTCTCCATCACGGCGTGCAGGCGCTTGACCTCGTTCGTGTAACGGTTGATTGCGTACTCGATATGCTCGGGCACGGCATTGCTGCGGAAATGTCCGGCCTGCCCCATCATCGGACCGACCGAGCCCATCTGGAACATAAGCCATTGGAGCGCGACATACTTTCCGCGATCGTCGCGCGGAAGCAGCTTCCCTGTTTTTCCAGCGAGATAAACCAGAATCGCACCCGATTCGAAAACCGAGATCGGCTTTCCGCCCGGCCCCTTGCCGTCCACTATGGCCGGAATTTTATTGTTCGGACTGATCTTGAGAAAATCCGGTTGAAATTGCTCGCCGGTGCGGATATTGACCGCTCGGACCTCGTAGGGCAGCCCGGTCTCCTCGAGCATGATGTGGATCTTGTGCCCGTTGGGCGTCGGCCATGTATAAACTTCGATCATCCGGATTTTCCTTTGGATTTGTTACCGCGTTGATTGTTACTGCGTTGATTTGTTACTGCGTCGGCAGTCAAAAAATTGGTGCGCCCGGCGGGAGTCGAACCCACAACCCCCAGCTTAGAAGGCTGGTGCTCTATCCAGTTTGAGCTACGGGCACGGGCAAAAACACACTGCGGCCTCTTCAGCGGTGGCCGAAAATCTGGTCGGGGTGGAGAGATTCGAACTCCCGACATCTTGCTCCCAAAGCAAGCGCGCTACCAGGCTGCGCTACACCCCGCGGGTGTGGCATCTTACGCCTACGCGCAGGACACGGTCAACGCATCGGGATTGACAATTCGCGGAGAGAATAGTCTTGCCCGCCTTTTCGATTTCTGGTATCAGTGCCTGTGTTACGAGTGGAGATTGCAATCTTGGAACTGCTTCGCGAGACCTTCCCGCCCTACTTGCCCAAAAAGGGCGAGGAGTACATGAATCCGGGACAGCGTGCACACTTCAAGAAGGTTCTCGAGGCGCTGAAGGTTCAGTTGTCGCAGGACATCGATCGTACGGTACACGCGATGCAGGAAGACGCGACGGTGTTTGCCGATCCCAACGATCGCGCCACCCAGGAATCCGACATCGCTCTCGAATTGCGCAATCGCGACCGCGAACGCAAGCTCATCAAGAAGATCGACGAAACCATCGCGCGCATCGACAAGGACGACTACGGCTATTGTGAGAACTGCGGCATCGAGATCGGCCTGAAGAGGCTGGAGGCCCGGCCTACCGCAACCCTGTGCATCGACTGCAAGACGCAAGACGAACAGCGAGAGAAGCAGGTCGCAAGATAGTTCGGCAGGTTCGACCAAACAAAAAGGGCGCTTTCGGCGCCCTTTTCAATTCACAGCTTGATTCTTCAGGACTGCGCCGCCGCCGCGGCCTCCTTGACCGCCTTCATGCTGAGGCGCACCCGGCCCTTCTCGTCGGCTTCGAGCACCTTGACCTTCACCCGCTGGCCTTCCTTGAGGTGGTCGGAGACGTTGTTGACGCGCTCCTGGCTGATCTGAGAAATGTGCAGAAGCCCGTCCTTGCCGGGCAAGAGCTGCACGATCGCGCCGAAATCGAGCAGCTTCAGCACCGTGCCGTCGTAAATCCTGCCCACTTCGACGTCGGCGGTAATGTCCTCGATGCGCTTCTTCGCGGCCAGGCCGCCTTCGGAATTGACGCAGGCGATCGAGATCGTGCCGTCGTCGGCGATCTCGATCGTCGTCCCGGTTTCCTCCTGCAGCCCACGAATCACGATTCCCCCCTTGCCGATCACGTCGCGGATCTTCTCAGGATTTATCTTGATCTTGATGATGCGCGGAGCGAAGCTCGAGATCTCGGAACGCGAACCTTCCAGCGCTTCCTTCATGATGCCGAGGATGTGCAGGCGCCCTTCGCGGGCCTGGGCGAGCGCCACCTGCATGATCTCCTTGGTGATGCCTTCGATCTTGATATCCATCTGCAATGCGGTGATGCCGCGCTCGGTTCCCGCCACCTTGAAGTCCATGTCGCCGAGATGGTCCTCGTCGCCCAGAATGTCGGTGAGAACGGAAAAACGCTTTCCTTCCTTGATGAGTCCCATGGCGATGCCCGCGACGTGCGCCTTCATCGGCACGCCGGAATCCATGAGCGCGAGACTGCCGCCGCAAACCGAGGCCATCGACGACGACCCGTTCGACTCGGTGATCTCGGACACGACGCGCATCGAGTAGGCGAATTCCTCGGCTGACGGCAAGACTGCGACGAGCGCGCGTTTCGCCAGCCGTCCGTGGCCGATTTCGCGGCGCTTGGGCGAGCCCATGCGGCCGGTTTCGCCGGTGGCGTAGGGAGGCATGTTGTAGTGGAGCATGAAGCGCTCCTTGTATTCGCCCATCAAGGCGTCGATGATTTGCTCGTCGCGCCCGGTGCCGAGCGTCGCCACCACCAGCGCCTGCGTCTCGCCGCGAGTAAAGAGCGCCGAGCCGTGCGCGCGGGGCAGCACGCCCACGCGGACGCTGATCGGCCGAACGGTGCGGGTGTCGCGGCCGTCGATGCGCGGCTCGCCGTCCAGAATCTGGTTGCGGACGATTTTGGATTCGAGCGCGAAGCATATTTCCTTCACCGCGTTCGCGTCGGGCCCGCCCTCCTTGCCCACGCCGACCGCTTCGAACACGCGTTTCCAGATCCCGTCGATCGCCTCCGAACGGGCCTGCTTCTGGCGCAACGCGAACGCCGCCCGCAGGTCGCCTTCGGCGAGCTCCTTGATGCGGCTTGCGAGCGTCTCATTCTTCTCCGCGGGTTTCCAGTTCCAGGCAGGCTTTGCCGCCTGGTCGCCCAATTCGTGAATCGCCTGAATGGCCGCCTTCATTTGATCGTGGCCGAATACCACCGCGCCGAGCATGACATCCTCGGGCAGTTCGCTCGCCTCGGATTCCACCATCAACACGGCGTGCTCCGTGCCCGCGACCACGAGGTTGAGCTGGCTTTCCTTGAGTTGTGTTGCCGTCGGGTTGAGCACGTACTGGCCGTTGACGTAGCCGACACGCGCCGCTCCGATCGGACCACTGAAAGGAATGCCCGAAAGCGTCAAGGCCGCGGACACTCCGATCAGCGCGGGGATATCGGGATCCACTTCTGGATTGCACGACAGCACCTGCGCGACCACCTGGACTTCGTTGTAGAACCCGTCCGGAAACAAGGGACGGATGGGCCGGTCGATCAGGCGGGAGGTCAGGGTCTCCTTCTCCGAAGGCCTGCCTTCGCGCTTGAAAAAGCCGCCGGGAATTTTTCCGGCGGCGTAGGTCTTCTCCACGTAGTCGCAAGTGAGCGGCAGGAAGTCCTGGTTTGCCTTGGCCTGCCTTGCTCCGACCACGCTGCACAGTACGACAGTGTCGTCCATGCTCACCACGACCGCGCCGTGGGCCTGACGCGCTATTTCGCCGGTCTCCAGCGTCACTTGATTCGCGCCGTAGGTAAATGTCTTCTTGATAGGGGTAAGCGACATGATTATCTCGATCCGTTGACGGGGTCCGGGCGTTGCGCCCAGCCATTTCGATGCGGGCAACCCCGGCGCAGGGGCGCGGGGCCGATTCTGAAAATCAAAACACCCATCGGAACGCGATGAGTGTCGAAGGAGTTACTTGCGCAGGCCAAGTTGCTCGATCAGCTCGTGGTATTTCCCGTTGTTCTTCCGCTTGAGGTAATCGAGCATCTTGCGACGCTGGCTGACGAGCTTCAGCAGGCCGCGCCGCGAGTGGTGATCCTTGACGTGCGCCTTGAAGTGGTCGGTCAGCCCGTTGATTCGGGCCGTCATCAGGGCGATCTGCACTTCCGGGGAACCCGTATCGCCCGCCGCGCGCTGGTGTTGCTGGACGATCTCAGCCTTCTGACTAACGCTTACCGTCATGCTCTTTTATCTCTTCGCGAAAGGCCGGCATTTTACCTTGAAATCAGCGCCTTCAACAAGTTGTTTTGGGTCGGAAAACGCGTTCACTGCAGCGCCAGCAAGCGCCTGGGCTGCAGTGTCCGGCTCGAGTCCACCTCGCCCGTGCCGAGGAACATCCCGTCTTCGCCGAAAACCGCGACATTTCCACTTGCGGAAACGACTGAAACCGCCTGCCCCTGCCGGAACTTCGCCGCCAGCCGGGCTTCAAGCGTGAGGCGTGGCCGCAACCCGAGAAGAGCTTCCGGCGGCAGGAGCCGCTCGCGTCGCTCAGGCAGCGCGAGCGCCTCAAGGGCATCTAGAGTGACCGACTGCCCCAGCCGGAACGGGCCGACGGCCGTGCGCTCAAGGCCGGCGAGGTGCGCCCCGCAACCCAGCGCCGCCCCGAGGTCCTCGGCAAGCGCCCTGATGTAAGTGCCTTTGCTGCATTCGACGAAGAGCTGCGCCCGGTCGCCTTCGAATTGTTCCAGATCGAGCCGATGGATCACGATCCGCCGCGGAGATCGGGGAACCTCCTCGCCGCGGCGGGCGTAGTCATACAGGGGGCGACCCTGATGCTTGATCGCGGCATGCCGCGGCGGGAGCTGCTCGATCTCGCCGCGAAAACGATCCAGCGCCGCCAGCAGTTCCTCGCGTGTGACGCTCACCTCCGAGCGCTCCAGCACCGCGCCCTCCGCGTCCCCGGTCTCGGTACGCTCGCCCAGCTTTACCCGGGCGCGGTAAGCCTTGTCCGCACCGAGTAAGGCCTCGGCGAATTTGGTCGCCTCGCCCAGTCCGATGACGAGCAAGCCGCTCGCCAGAGGGTCGAGCGTTCCCGTATGACCCGCACGCGCCGCCCCAAGGAGGCGTTTCGCTCTTTGCAGCACGGCATTCGAGCTCGGCCCCACCGGCTTGTCGAGGAGCAGCACTCCGTTGACTGCAGCAGGCGTGTTTCCCATGGACCGGAACTCAATCCGCTTTCTTTCCGGTCACCGCAGCGTCGATCAGCTGCGAGAGATGCACGCCCCGCTCGATCGAAACGTCATGCTTGAAGTGTATTTCCGGGGTGACGCGGAGTTTCAGACGCTTTCCGAGCTGCGCGCGCAGGAATCCCGCCGAGCGCCGCAGACCCGCCTCTATCCTCGTCAGGGATTCCGCGCCGGCCAGGGTCGTGAAGAAAACCTTCGCATGCGCAAGGTCGGGGGAAACTTCGACGCCGGTCAGCGTGATCATGCCGACGCGCGGGTCTTTGAGCTCGGCGTGCAGCAATTCGGACAGTTCGCGCTGGATCTGATCGGCGACACGGCGCAGGCGTTGCGGGTTGGCCATTCGGCGGTACTCGTGCAGCCCGGATCAGGAGTGAAGATCCCTCGTCGCGCCGGACGCTCCTCGGGACGACGCGAACCTTAAAGCGTCCGCGCCACTTCCTGGACTTCGTAGATTTCGAACTGGTCGCCGACCTTGAGGTCGTTGAAGTTTTTCACCGACATGCCGCATTCGAAACCAGCCTTCACCTCGCGCGCGTCGTCCTTGAAGCGCTTGAGGGAATCGATCTCGCCCGTGTGAACGACCACGTTGTCGCGCAGCACGCGCACCAGCGCGTTGCGGCGCACGAGGCCCTCGAGCACCATGCATCCGGCGACCGCGCCGACCTTGGAGATCTTGAATACCTGGCGCACGTCGACCAGGCCGAGTATGGCTTCCTTTTTCTCCGGCGCGAGCATGCCTGAGAGCGCCGCCTTCACCTCGTCGACGGCCTCGTAGATGATGTTGTAGTAGCGCACGTCCACGCCGGTGGCCTCGGCCGCCTTGCGCGCGGTCGTATCGGCACGGGTGTTGAAACCGATGATCACGGCTTTGGAAGCGAGCGCCAGATTGACATCGGATTCCGTGATCGCGCCCACCGCGCTGTGCACCACATTGACCTTGACTTCGTCGGTTGAAAGCCGCGTGAGCGCGTGCAACAGCGCTTCCTGCGAGCCCTGCACGTCCGCCTTGATGAGCAGCGAGAGAATTCGCACTTCCCCCTCGCCCATCTGTTCGAACACGTTCTCGAGCTTCGCCGCCTGCTTCTTCGCGAGCTTCACATCGCGGAACTTGCCTTGCCGGAACAGGGCGATCTCGCGCGCCTTGCGCTCGTCACCGAGCGCCATGACGTCCTCGCCCGCGGCGGGAACGTCTGAAAGACCCTGGATCTCGACCGGAATCGAGGGACCGGCCTCCGCCACCGCGTTGCCGCTCTCATCGAGCATGGCGCGAACCCGGCCGAAAGAAGTGCCGGCGAGCACGATATCGCCCCGCTTGAGCGTTCCGGACTGCACCAGCACGGTCGCGACCGGGCCCCGGCCTTTATCAAGACGCGCCTCGATCACCAATCCCTTGGCCGCAGCGTCCACCGGAGCCTTCAGCTCCAGCACCTCGGCCTGCAGCAGCACCTGCTCGAGCAGCGTGTCCACTCCCGCGCCCGTCTTTGCGGACACCGGAACGAAGGGCGAATCGCCGCCGTATTCCTCGGGCACCACGGTCTGCGCCACGAGCTCCTGCTTGACCTTGTCGAGGTTCGCCTCGTGCTTGTCGATCTTGTTGATCGCCACCACGATGGGCACCCCGGCCGCCCTGGCATGATGGATCGCCTCGATGGTCTGCGGCATCACGCCGTCGTCGGCCGCGACCACAAGGATCACGATGTCGGTGAGCTTGGCGCCCCGGGCACGCATCGCGGTGAAGGCTTCATGGCCCGGCGTATCGAGAAAGGTGACCATGCCGCGCGGCGTCTGCACGTGATAGGCGCCGATGTGCTGCGTGATTCCGCCGGCTTCACCGGAAGCGACCTTGGTGCGGCGAATGTAGTCGAGCAGCGATGTTTTGCCGTGGTCCACGTGTCCCATCACGGTGACGACGGGCGCGCGTGGCTTCAGCTCCGCGTCGTGGTGTTCGTCGGGCGCGTCGGCGAGCAGGGATTCCGGATCGTCGAGCTTTGCCGCCTTGGCCACGTGCCCCATGTCGGTCACCACGATCATCGCGGTTTCCTGGTCGAGCACCTGGTTGATGGTCACCATGTTGCCCAGTTTCATCAGCACCTTGATGACTTCGGCGGCCTTGACCGACATCTTGTGGGCGAGATCGCCTACGCTGATGGTCTCCGGCACCATGACCTCGCGCACGACGGATTCCGCCGGCGCGTTGAACTGTTGCGCATTTTCGGCGGCCGGTGCAGCCGCGGTCCTGTGTCTTGCGCCCTTGGGGGTATGCCATCCCGAGGCGCCCTGGACGTCGCCGCGCGTCTTGATGGTGCGGCGCTTGACCCCTTCGTCCTGCCAGACCTTGATCTCTTTCGCCTTCTTCGCGCCCTTTTTCTCGGCCCCGGGGGCGACCTTGGGCTTGTGCAGCGTGGTATCACCGCCGGCCGGCGTGGGCGCCTTGGCCTCAACCGGCTTCTGGTCGGCGATCTTGCGATCGCGCTCCTGTTTCTCGGCGACTTCCGCCGCCTGACGCGCCGTCAATTCATCCTGCCGGCGCCTCTCTTCTTCGCGCAACTCGACTTCGCGCGCATCGATCGCCGCCGCCGAAGGCGCCGGCGCCTCGGGTGCGGAACCCGGTTCTGCGTCGCGCTTGACGAAAATGCGCTTTTTCTTGACTTCAACCTGGATAGTGCGCGCCTTCCCGCTCGAGTCCGATTTCTTGATGATTTCGGAGGTCTGCTTGCGCGTCAGGGTGATCTTGTTCTTCGGTTCGGAGGATCCATGCGCCCTGCGCAGGTAGTCCAGAAGCTTGGTCTTGTCCTGCTCGGACAGGACATCTTCGGCGACGCGCTTGTGCACCCCGGCGGCCTTCAACTGCTCGAGCAGTTGCGACGGCGGTACTTTCAGTTCGCCGGCGAATTGCGCAACGCTGGTCTGGGCCATGGGTCGGTCCTACTCCTGCGCGAACCAGTGTTCGCGGGCCTTCATGATCAGGCTCTTCGCGCGCTCGGAATCAATGCCGGTCAGCTCGACGAATTCGTCGAGGGCCAGATCGCCCAGATCGTCGCGCGTCTTCACTCCGGATGTCGCGAGCCTGGTCGCCAGATCCTTGTCCATCCCCTCCAGGGCGAGCAGCTCCGGGTCGAGGTTTTCTGCCTGCTCTTCGCTTGCGATGGCCTGCACCAGGAGCGCGTCGCGCGCGCGGTTGCGCAGCTCGTTCACCGTCGCCTCGTCGAAGCCCTCGATCTCCATCATTTCGGTGATCGGAACGTAGGCGACTTCCTCCAGCGTCGAGAAGCCTTCCTGGATGAGGGTATTCGCGACTTCCTCGTCCACGTCGAGCCGCTCCATGAAAACCTTTCTTGCCGAGGAGGCCTCTTCCTCGTTCTTCTTGGTCGACTCTTCCTCGGTCATGAGGTTGATCGTCCAGCCGGTCAGCTCGGAGGCCAGGCGCACGTTCTGGCCGCTTCGGCCGATGGCGATCGCGAGGTTTTCCTCGTCCACGACCACGTCCATGCTGTGCTTGTCTTCGTCGACAAGGATGGAGGACACCTCGGCGGGCGCGAGCGCCCCGATCACGAACTGCGCCGGGTCTTCCGACCACAACACGATATCCACGCGCTCTCCGGCGAGCTCCTGGGTCACCGCCTGCACCCGTGCTCCCCGCATGCCGACGCAGGTACCGATCGGGTCGATGCGCTTGTCCCTGGAATGCACCCCGATCTTGGCGCGTATGCCCGGATCGCGAGCGGCCGACTTGATCTCGAGCAGCCCCTCCTCGATTTCCGGGACTTCCAGACGGAACAGCTCCATGATGAATTCGGGCGCGGTGCGCGACAGCACCAGCTGCGGCCCGCGCACGTTGCGGTCGATGCGCATGACAAAAGCGCGCACGCGGTCGCCCACGCGCAAATTTTCCTTGGGGATCATCTGGTCGCGCGGCAGCACCGCCTCGACGCGTCCGACTTCGATGATCGCGTTGCCGCGCTCGACGCGCTTGATCGCGCCGTTGATGAGCTTCTCGCCCCGGCCGAGAAAGTCGTTGAGCAGTTGTTCGCGCTCGGCGTCCCGGATCCTCTGCAGAATGACCTGCTTCGCGGTCTGCGCGCCGATGCGGCCGAAATCGATCGGCTCGAGCGGCTCTTCGATGAAGGTCTCGAGCTGGATGTCGGGATACTGCTTCTGCGCTTCCGAAAAGGGGATCTGCTGCGCCGGATTCTCCACCAGTTCGTCCGAGACCACCTGCCAGCGGCGGAAAGACTCGAAATCCCCGGTGGTGCGGTCGATCGCCACGCGCACGTCGACGTCCTCGGTGAATTTTTTCTTCGTCGCGGACGCGATCGCCATCTCCAGGGCGCCGAACACCACGTCCTTGTGGACGTTCTTTTCCCTGGCGAGCGCGTCCGCCTGCAGCAAGAGCTCGCGACTCATGTAACCCTCCGGCGTCACGGCTTGGGCACCAGACGCGCGCGATCGAGATCGGCCAGTTCGAATGCCAGGTGCCCGCCGTCGAAATCGAATTCGACGCGCTCACCCTCGACGCCCCGCACCACCCCGACGAAATTCCTGCGGCCGTTCACTGCATTGCGCAGCCGCACCTGGGCCTCGCACCCGGTGAAACGGGCGAAATCCGCCGCTTTTTTCAGCCTGCGGTCCAGTCCCGGCGAGGACACCTCGAGGCGGTCGTAATCGACGTCCTCGACTTCGAACACCCGCATCAGCTGTCGGGTCACGACTTCGCAGTCGGTGACGGTGATTCCCGCCTGGCTCGCGCCAACCGATACTTCATGTTCTTTCTCAATAAACACTCGTAACATCCTACCGTTATTTATATATTCAAAATCAGCCAGCTGATATCCCAGCCCGCTCACCGTGCGCTCAAGGAGAGCCTCAAGCGCGCTCATGACCCCGCACAACACCCGTCCATAAATAAAAAATGGGCTCGAAAGCCCATCCCGGAAACGGCCGGATTATAGCAAGAATCTTCAGCCGGAACAATGGAAACACATGTCGGAACCGTCTGGTGGCAGTCCTGGGTCATCAAAAAAAAAATCAGGCCACCGCCTTCGGCCGAGGCGAGGCAGGCACGCGCGGCTCGATCGAAGCCAGCAGCGACGCGGCTTCCTGGGGCGAGAGTTCCCGCCACTGCCCGCGTCGCAGATGGGAAGGCAATTTGAACGGACCGAAGCGCACGCGCATCAACCGGCTTACCGTGACTCCGATCCCCTCGAACATGCGCCGCACTTCGCGGTTACGCCCTTCCCGCAGCACCACTTCGTACCAGCGGTTCGATCCCTTGCCCCCGACCGAAGCGATGCTGTCGAACTTCGCCGGGCCGTCGTCGAGGGCGACTCCTTGCGTGAGCGTGCGCAGTTGCTCGCGCGAGAGCTCGCCCCGCACCCGCACCGCGTACTCGCGCTCGATCTCGTTCTTCGGATGCATGAGCCGGTTAGCGAGCTCGCCCGAGTCGGTGAAAAGGAGGAGCCCGCCGGTATTGAAATCCAGCCGGCCGATCGCGATCCAGTGGCTGCCCCGCATTCTCGGCAGATGGTCGAACACGGTCGGCCTGCCCGAGGGATCCCTCGCGGTCACGAGCTCCCCGGCCGGTTTGTGGTAAATCAGGAGGCGCGGCGCGCCCTCTTCGAACCGCAACGATACCCGGTGGCCGTCCAGGGTGATGCGATCGCGCGATCCCACGCGCTGGCCCAAAGCGGCGCGAGCGCCGTTTACCACGAGCCTGCCGGTGACGATCGCCGCCTCCATGTCGCGGCGCGAGCCCAGGCCCGAGCGCGCAAGAACCTTGTGCAGCTTCTCGGCGGGTGCCGCGGGCTTAGACCGCGCTGGATTGCGCGGTCGCTGACTCGTCGGGCGCGGACTGCGGATCGGGCTGCGGATCGGACTGCGGATCGGGCGGCGGGGTCTGTGCGAGTTCAAGTGTTTGGGCGATATCTTCCAGGGGTGGCAGTTCCTGCAGCGAGCG
>DATHHS010000142.1:0-2458 GCA_035317085.1 Burkholderiales bacterium | reverse complement strand
CGAATATGCGCTGGAACGCCTGTCCGAGAGCGACGATGAGTCGGCGACTCGCCGCGCCCATGCTGCTTACTACCTCGTGCTTGCCGAGGAAGGCGCCGAGGACGTGGTCGCTCACCCTGAATGGCTCGACCGTTTTGAGGTGGAGCACGACAACTTTCGCTTGGCGCTCGATTATCTGATCAAAACTGGGGATGCGGAGTGGGGCCTCCGGCTTGGGGCGGCGCTGTTTCGCTTTTGGGAAACGCGGGAACACCTCACCGAGGGCCGGGACACGATTGCCCGGCTGCTCGCGATGGAAGCAAGTGCGGCGCGTCCAAAACTGCGCGCCCGCCTGTCGTTCGCTGCCGCGGTTCTGGCGGGTGAGCAGGGCGATTACGCGTCTGCACGGCGGCTGTTCGAAGAGAGCCTTGAGACCTGTCTGGAGCTCAACGATACCCGCGGCGTGGCCGTCGCACTGAATGCGTTGGCGGTCAACGCCCGCGATCGTGGCGAACTTCCCCTTGCATCCTTGCTCTTCGAGCGATGCGTCGCGATATGGAAAGACCTCGGCGACTCCGCCGACCTCGGCCGCGCCCTGAGCAACCTCGCCAACGTGACCAAGTTGCAGGGCGAGTATGCGCGCGCGTCCTCGCTTTACGACGAGTGCCTGACGATGTTCCGCAAAGCCGGTGATGGCGCCGGGGTCGCCTGGACGCTGAATTACCTGGGCGACGTCGCCCGGGAAAAGGCGGACTTGGCCGCCGCAAGCTCATTCTGCAAACAGAGTCTGGCAGAGTTCCGCCGACTGCGGGACGGCTGGGGAATTGCCAGCACCCTCTCCGACCTGGCAAGTCTGAGCTGCGATCAGGGAAACGACGCCGAAGCGCGCCGTCTTTACGGCGAAAGCATCCGGATGTTCAAGGAGTTGGGTCACAATCGCGGCATCGCCCGGGTGCTCGAATGTCTGGCTGCAAGCGCCGCCGCGCAATCGAACGCCCAGCAATCGCTGCACCTGGCGGGAGCTGCCGCCGCACTTCGCCAACGATTGGGCGCGCCGCTCACGCCGACCGAACAACGAAGGCTGGAGAAGGCCCTGGAATTCGCGCGCCGAACGCTTGGCAATGCTGCAGGTCTGACGGCGTGGATGGAAGGCTGGGCGATGCCGGTCGAGCAAGCGGTCCGTGAGGCGCTCGAGGCCGACGCTTAAGCGAGGTTTTCAGCCTCGAAACTCGGCTTCATTCAATTTGCCGTGCTGGGATCGATCAGGCGCCGCACTGCCGAGATGCGATTGGCCGGAAAGCCTCCCCGGCGTGCGTGTTCGCGAACCGTTTCCTCATCCGGCGCCAGGTACACACAATAGACTTTATCGCCGGTTACGTAGCTGTGGAGCCACTTGATTTCTGGTCCCATATCCTTCAGCACACTCACCGACTTTCTGGCGACTGCCTGCAGTTCCGCATCCGACAAATTACCTGCGCCCGGGATCTCCCGCTCGATCACAAATTGGGGCATGACCACCTCACCGAACGGTAATGTTAGCAGAAGTTGGGTGGCAGCTCAGGGCTTGCCGGCAATCCGGAAACAGTGGTCCGGTTTTCTGGTTCGAAGGCCGCAGGGATTCCCTAGGGCCGGCCGGCTTCTCGATGCTCATTTCTGGCCAACTTTCCTTCTCGCCAACCATTCGCCCTAACCTGACCTCCGCCACCTGGTCAGGAAATGCAAGTTTCCCACGATCGGCCCGGTCCGTTCCCACCCTTCGGAATTCCGAAGGGTGGGCCGGTGAGTGCCACCAGTTTCCGAGCGCAAAAGCAGAGCGTTTCCCTGTCTCCCAGCTACTGACCTGCACAGTTCACATGGTTGTTCCAGTCCACGAACGCGCCCTGCGGGTTCTCGCGCCAGGCCCAGACGTGGAGCTCGAAGAATGAAGGGATGTTGAAGCGATTCGGGGCGGCGACGAAATTGAAGACGTGCCCGTCGAGCACCGGAGGAGTGTTGTTATTGCTCGCGAGCCAGCTCGCCGAGTCCAGGATGAATTCGACGCCGACCAGTATCATCCTGCCGTTGACGGGCTCGTAGATGAGGGCCTGCGGTTGCGAGGGGTCGAGGGTGAGATTGCCAAGCAGGGTACCGTTGACGTAGTGCACGCCCATCGCCCCGTGGTCGGTCCCGGCGACGCAGCCGAGGAACGGTCCATAGCCGGCGGCGGTGGCGTTGTTGACATCGATGTACTGGCGCGTTCCTTCGCGAACGAGTTTGACCAGCGAGGCCTGAGAGGAGTCTTGATGAACGGCTGCATGGTTGGAAGGCTTCTCGGCGGCCAGCAGCGGCGTGGCAGTGATGAGGCTGAGGAGCAAAGCCAAACTTAGGGTTGGTCGCATTGATCTCTGGATGAGCTGGGAGAGTGGCGTGGTCATAGTTTTCCTTGTATGCATCTATCGTTGAAATTGTCAGCCGCGATCGCTTGTGCGGCGGACCGACT
>DATHHS010000141.1:0-9995 GCA_035317085.1 Burkholderiales bacterium | reverse complement strand
CGCTCGAGCCTCTCGCGAAGCACGGTCTTCTTCTCAAGGAAAGCGATCAGCTTCGGCAGCGCGACCGTGGCGCCGAGCTTGTCGCGCAGCCGCGCCTCGAGCTTCATGCGCGCGCCGAGCTCGCTCTCGGCGCCGCCGATGAACGGCGAGCGAACGATCCGACTCGCCTCTTCGAATGAGATTTCTTCTTGTGAAAAGTGCAACACCGTCAGCGCGGCATTCACTATGGGAAATTCTTGAAGCGGAGTACCGAGCGAAACGTTGAAAGGCATGGCTGTCTTCTCGCCGCCAGGGCGCATGACTCGCGAGAAAACGCGAACCACCTCTTTTCTCTTTTCCCGCAAGGAAGGAATGACGACCCCGATCCGCGTCGCGCCGACGTCGAGCCGTGCCCTCGCCCATTGCGCGGCGGCCTCGATCTCGTGCTTCGCGGAATCGAAAGCCGCTCGCGAGACGGTGGCGGAGCGGGGATCCGGCCTGCAAAAAGCGATCTCCGTTCCGAGCGCGTCGAGGAACTCCTTCGTCTGCGGCGGCAGGATGTCGAACGCGTAGGCGACAACGAGCTTCGGCCGCTTCAGCTCCGGCAGAAACCGCTGCAGCGCATCCGGCAGCCGCGCGGTATCGAGATCGTTCTCGGTTTTCTTCTTATAGTGGATGAGCCACTGCGCGAAAGCCTCGGTGTCCTGGTTCCCGGCGCCGGGGCGGATGCGCCACAGGTTGGCGAGGGTCCAGGCGTCGCGGCACTTGGCGGCCACGCCTTCGACGGCAAGGAGGCCGCTCCCGCCGACGACCTGCTTCCAGACTTCCACCTCCTGCGCCGGGGTGAGAAGCATCGGCAGCGCGGCCGAGAGGTCCGCATAGAGGCCGTCCTCGTAGAGCCGCTGCACGAAGGCACCGAACGGCAGGATATCCGGTGCTTGCCAGACCGAAAGTCCTTTCCCGATCTGGATAGCATCGAGCTCCAGCATCAGCGCCTGCGACAGGCGCTTGTTGGGGGTAACGACGGTCGGGGCCGCCGGGCCGTCTTGCACAAGGCGCTCGAACAGCTCGCTTTTCTTGAGGACCGGAAATCCAGCGCCCGAGTTCATGGGCGCCTACTTTAGCGCGCTTTGCTCAGCGTTCGAGAAGCTGTTTCTTTTCTTTCACCTTCACCCACTCTTCCGCGTCCGCCGGCGCGGGTTTGCGCTCGACGATGGGCTTCCAGAGCTTGGAAAGCTCGGCGTTGATGGGGATCCAGTCGCGTTGCGTCGGCGGAACGTCGTCCTCGGCAAAGATCGCTTCGACGGGGCACTCCGGCACGCACAGCGTGCAGTCGATGCACTCCTCGGGGTCGATGACGAGCATGTTGGGACCTTCGCGGAAGCAATCGACCGGGCAGACGTCGACGCAGTCGGTGTACTTGCACTTGATGCAGCTCTCGGTGACGATGTATGCCATGGGTAAGAACGCCGCTTTTGGCCTGAATTCCCGCGTATTACGCCGGATAGTGGAATATCTTATCACGCAGATTCCGGAAATCTACCGTTTTATCCTGAAAAAATAACCCCTTATGGTAAAAAGGCCTGCGCTTTTCCTCACCGCCGAATTCCGTTAGCATAGCCTTGAACATCCGGGCTCGCGCCCAGATATGAAAGCCCTGCAGCGTCCGCTGCAAGACTCCGTCTCACAGAGGAAGCAATGAACGAATTCATCCATCATGTAAGCGATGCCACTTTCGAGCCCGAAGTGCTGAAGTCCGACGTTCCGGTGCTGGTGGACTACTGGGCCGAGTGGTGCGGGCCCTGCAAAGCGATTGCTCCGGTGCTCGACGAGGTCGCCAGGGAGTACTCGGGCAAGCTCAAGGTCGCCAAGGTCAACGTCGACGAGAACCAGGAAATCCCCAAGAAATACGGCATCCGCGGCATACCGACGCTGATGCTCTTCAAGAACGGCAATGTCGAGGCGCAAAAGGTCGGGTCTCTGTCGAAGTCGCAGCTCACCGCATTTCTTGACAGCAACATCTAAAGCCACTATTCTTCTCGCAAAAGGCCGGCAGCAAATGTAGCAACCGGCACTCCGGCGCCTGCAAAGGGCTGTATCCAGGCGCAAATCCTCCCCGTTTCGGTTCCCTGTTTTCCGTTCGTAACGGTCTGAGGTCGTTCATCCCGCTTGGGCGTCTTATGCATTTATCCGAACTCAAAACACAACACGTAAGCCAGTTGCTCGAGATGGCCACGGCGAACGAAGTCGACGGCGCCAATCGCATGCGCAAGCAGGAGCTGATTTTTGCGCTCCTAAAAAACCGCGCCAAGAAAGGCGAAACCATCTTCGGCGACGGCACGCTCGAAGTGCTCCCAGACGGCTTCGGTTTCCTGCGCTCGCCCGACACGTCCTACCTCGCCTCCACCGACGACATCTACGTCTCTCCAAGTCAGATTCGGCGCTTCAACCTGCACACCGGGGACTCGATCGAGGGCGAGATCAGGACCCCCAAGGACGGCGAGCGCTACTTCGCGCTGGTCAAGGTCGACAAGGTCAATGCCGACGCGCCCGAGGCCTCCAAGCACAAGATTCTCTTTGAGAACCTCACCCCGCTTCACCCCGACGAGCATCTCAAGCTCGAGCGCGACATGAAGGGCGAGGAAAACATCACCAGCCGCATCATCGACATCATCGCGCCCATCGGCAAGGGCCAGCGCGGCCTGATCGTCTCCCCGCCCAAGGCCGGCAAGACCGTGCTGATGCAGCAGCTCGCGCACGCCATCATCGCGAACAATCCCGACATCGTGCTGATCGTGCTGCTCATAGACGAGCGGCCCGAGGAAGTGACCGAGATGGTGCGCTCGGTGAAGGGCGAAGTCGTGTCCTCGACGTTCGACGAACCGGCCTCCCGGCACGTGCAGGTCGCCGAAATGGTGATCGAGAAGGCCAAGCGCCTGGTCGAGCATAAAAAGGACGTGGTGATTCTGCTCGACTCGATCACGCGGCTGGCGCGGGCCTACAACACCGTGGTGCCGGCCTCCGGCAAGGTGCTCACCGGCGGCGTGGACGCAAACGCCCTGCAGCGCCCGAAGCGCTTCTTCGGCGCGGCGCGAAACGTCGAGGAAGGCGGTTCGCTCACCATCCTCGCCACCGCGCTGATCGACACCGGCTCGCGCATGGACGACGTGATCTTCGAGGAGTTCAAGGGCACCGGCAACATGGAGCTGCATCTCGACCGCCGGATGTACGAGAAGCGGATCTTCCCAGCGATCAACGTGAACCGTTCCGGCACGCGCCGCGAGGAGCTTTTGATCAAACCCGAGATCCTGCAGAAGGTGTGGGTGCTGAGGAAACTCCTCTACCCGATGGATGATCTGGAGGCGGCGGAGTTTCTGGTCGACAAGATCCGCTTAACCAAGAACAACGGCGATTTCTTCGATTCCATGAGACGCGGGTAGGAGGCACATCGTGTCGCCTGCAATCCCGTCTTGAAGGAATCGCTGCCCGCCCCAAGCTTGTCCTGGACGCAGGGACTCTTCTTGGACTCCATGAGACGGCGTTGAGTTGCTCACGCACGTGATTTACCGGATAATCTTGCCCCACTGAAAGAACGCAAGGAAAGTGCCATGAAAGAAAAGATCCATCCCGAGTACAAGGAAATCAACGTAGTCTGCAGCTGCGGGAACACTTTCAAAACCCGCTCGACGATGGGCAAGGACCTGCAGGTCGAAGTCTGCTCGTCCTGCCACCCGTTCTACACCGGCAAGCAGAAGATCGTCGATACCGCCGGCCGCGTCGAGAAGTTTCGTCAGAAATACACGAAGAAGAAAGTGGCAGCCAAGCCCGCCAAGCAGGCTTCCGCATAGGCGTGTCGCGCCTCGCGCTACGGGAAAGGCAGCTTCGGCTGCCTTTTTTCATTCGGGTAGCTCGGACGGTCGAGGGGTTTGAGTGAACGGAAGGATTGCCCTCCCTCTTGCGCCGGTGCTGCTGGCGCTGCTCTTGCTCGCCTACCTGTTGCCGGGCCTCGTCGGGCACGATCCTTGGAAGACCGATGATGCCATCGGCATCGGCATCGTGCATCAGATGCTGCAGCACGGACACTGGATCGTGCCGCACCTGGCAGGCGAACCGTTTTTCGAGGATGGCCCTTTCCACTACTGGATTGCGGCGCTGACGGCAAAAGTGTTCGGCCTGCTGCTCGATCCGCACGACGGCGCGCGGATGGCGAGCGGATTGATGATGGCAGCCGTCGTCGCCTTCGTCCATCTCGCCGGCCGCGAACTGTACGGCAAACCCGAGGCGATGAGCGCTGTGCTCACGCTCCTGGGCTGCCTCGGTCTGCTCGCCCACGCTCATGAAACACTTGCCGAGATCAGCATGCTTGCGGGACAGGCGCTCGCCTGGTACGGCATCGCACTCGCGCCGCGCAAGCCGCACCGCGCGGGTTGGCTCCTGGGTGCGGGACTCGCTGTTGCGGCGCTGAGCAAGGGGATCGCGGCCGTGCTCCCGCCGGTCGCTATCGCGATCGCCGTACCCGCGCTATCACATGCCTGGCGGCGCCGGGAGTACTTTCACACGCTGCTCGCCGCTTCGGTGATCCTGGCCGGAACCTGGGGCGGTTGGCTCGGGCTGGCCGAAATCTACTCGCCCGGTTTCGACGGCACGTGGTGGCGCACCAACGCGACGCAATTCGCGGTCCCTTCCGTAAGTGCCCTCGGCTACTGGGGGGAGACCCTGGCATGGGCCGTTTGGCCGGCGTGGCCCCTCGCGATCTGGGCCTTGTGGGAGGCGCGCCGCCGAACCTGGGAGCCGGGCAGGCGCATGTTGCTCGCGGCGCTTATTTCGACGGTCGGCGTCCTGATCTTTCTGGACAATCCGCGCGAGGTCTATTCGCTCCCGCTGCTGCTTCCCCTTGCGCTTCTGGCGGGGGCCGGAGTGCCGAGCCTGCGCCGCGGAGCCGCCAACGGGCTCGCGTGGTTTGGCGTGATGAGCGCCGGCTTCCTCGGCGCGCTGATGTGGCTGGGGTGGGTCGCGATGATGACCGGCGTCCCCTCGCGGATAGCGGGCCGCTTCTCCGCGCTCGAGCCCGGCCACGTTCCGCAGTTTTCATGGGTGCCCTTCGCATTCGCGCTGATGCTTACGCTCGCCTGGGCTTGGCTGATCCTGAAAAGCGAGCGCTCGCATTTTCGCAGCGTGACCGTCTGGGCGACCGGTATCACGCTGCTGTGGGGTCTTGCCATGACCCTGATCCTCTCCTGGATCGACTATGGGAAAAGCTACCGTCCTGTCGCCCAGGCCCTGAAAAAAAATATTCCCGCAGCCACCCGCTGCATCGAGAGCCGGGGGCTTGGAGAATCGCAGCGGGCGGTGTTCGACTATCACGCCGAGATCGTCACGCAGCGCCCTGAATACGGCGCCGAGGGCCGGTGTCCGCTGCTCCTGGTACAGGCCCGCGTAGGAGAATCCGACAATATCGGCCCCGGGTGGAAACTGCTGTGGGAAGGCAGGCGGCCGCGCGATCGCGAGCGCTATCGCCTCTATCAGAGACAGCAGTGAGCCAGCTCGTCCGATCGCCCGCGTGGAAGGCGCTGGCCGAGCACCAGAAAAGGATCGCGGCTACGAGTCTCTCGGAGTTGTTCGCCGCAGATGCCTCGCGCGCCCAAGGCTTCTTTCTCGAAGCCGGTGGACTCCTGCTCGACTATTCCAAGCATCGCGTCGACGCACAGGCGATGCGGCTGCTCGCCGCACTCGCTGGGCAAGCGCAAGTGTCCGGGTGGATCGCGCGCATGTTCGCGGGAGACTCCATCAACAGCACCGAGGGACGCGCCGTGCTCCACACGGCGCTGCGCTCCCGGGACACGGAATTCCCGAAGGCCAGCGATGTCATGCCCGCGGTCCGCAGCGCCATCGAGCTCATGCGGCATTTTGTCGATGATGCGCAGCGGGGCGCCCTCAGGGGTTCCGGTGGCCAGGCTGTCACCGATATCGTCAATATCGGCATCGGTGGATCCGACCTCGGACCGCGGATGCTCGCGCGGGCGTTGCGCAAGTTCCGCAAGCCCGGCCCGAGGCTGCATTTCGTCGCCAACGTCGACCCGGCCGACCTCGAAACCACGCTCGCCGGCCTTGTGCCGGCGACAACGTTCTTCATCGTCGCCTCGAAAACTTTCACGACCACGGAGACTCTCGACAACACCGCGCGCGCGCGCGCCTGGCTCAAGGCCTCTCTCGGGGAGTCGGCCGGGCTCTCCCGCCATTTCGCCGCGGTCACCGCAAATGCTTCCGGTGCCGCGGCGCTCGGTGTTCCGCCGGAGCGCGTGTTTCCGCTGTGGGATTGGGTGGGAGGACGCTACTCGGTCTGGTCCGCGGTAGGTTTGCCGGTCGCTTTGGCGACCGGCATGGACGTGTTCGAAGAGTTCCTCGCGGGCGCGCGGGCGATGGACGGGCATTTCCGCACCGCTCCACTCGAGCGCAACATGCCTGTGCTGCTTGCGCTGCTGGAAATCTGGTACGTGAATTTTTTCGGCGCTCAAAGCCGAGCTGTGATTCCCTACTCGGAGGACCTGCGCGACTTGCCGGCTTATTTGCAGCAGCTCGAGATGGAATCGAACGGAAAGCGCGTGGACCGCGACGGGAACGAAGTCGATTACGCCACGGCACCGGTCGTCTGGGGGGCCGCAGGGACGCCCAGCCAGCATTCGTTCCATCAGCTGCTGCACCAGGGGACCCCTTTTGTTCCCGTGGACTTCATCGTGATCGGACAAGACCGGGAACCCTCGGCCGCACAGGCAGCGCTTGCGGCCAATGCGATCGCCCAGAGCGCCGCGCTGGCCTTCGGCAAGCCCGCGGCGGAACCGCACAAGGTCCTTCCCGGCAACCGCCCGTCGAGCACGTTGCTGCTCGAGCACCTCACCCCGCGCGCCCTGGGCGAACTGATCGCGCTCTACGAACACAAGGTGTTCGTAGAGGGTGTGATCTGGAATCTGAACAGCTTCGACCAATGGGGTGTCGAACACGGCAAGAATCTCGCCCGCGCGCTGCTGCCGAGGCTGCTCGCCGGCGGGAATGACGCCGAATTCGACGCCTCCACCCGCGCGCTGCTTTCGCGGCTGCGCAAACGCGATTGACTCGGCGCGCGGCGGGACTTAGTCTGGCGGAAAACCGGAGACCCACATGAACGAAGACGCCTTCAACCTCAGTATCCGCAAGTTCCTGAAAATGGTCGGAGTCAGCTCCCAGCGCGAGATCGAACAGGCGGTGGCCAAGGCGCGGGCAGGCGGAGTGATCAAGGGCAGCGAGAAGTTCCCTGCCTCGGTTACGCTGGATGTCCCCGGTCTCAAGCTCTCGGTGCGGTTCGACGGCAAGATCGAGCTCGAATAAACCGCGGGGAGGCGTCTTGAACAAGCCCCGCGAATTCGACACCGCGCTGCTCGAGGAACTGCGGGCGCTGCTCGGCGATCGGGTGAGCACCTCGCGCGGTGTGCGCGAGCATCACGGCAAGGACGAGTCGTATTTTCCTTACGCACCGCCCGATGCGGTGGTGTTTCCGGAATCCACCGAGGAGGTGCGCGACATCGTCGACCTCTGCAGGCGCCACAAGACGCCGATGATCCCGTTCGGGGTCGGCACCTCGCTCGAGGGACATGTGCTTGCCATACGCGGCGGGGTATGCGTCGATCTTTCACGGATGAACAAGGTGCTCGCCGTGCACGAGGCCGACTTGGACGCCGTCGTCCAGGCGGGCGTGACGCGAAAGCAATTGAACGAGCACATCCGGCATACGGGTCTTTTCTTTCCCGTCGATCCGGGTGCCGATGCAACCCTGGGCGGGATGGCCGCAACGCGTGCTTCGGGCACTAACGCGGTGCGCTACGGCACGATGCGCGAGAACGTGCTCTCGCTGACCGTGGTGCTTGCCGACGGCCGCGTCATCACGACTTCGCGCCGCTCGCGCAAATCCGCGGCGGGCTACGAGCTCACGCGCCTGTTCGTGGGGTCGGAGGGGACGCTCGGGATCATCACCGAGATCACCGTGCGCCTCTATGCCGTTCCCGAGGCGATGTCGGCCGCGACGTGCTCCTTCGCCGACATGGCCGGTGCGGTGAACACGGTGATCCACACCCTGCAAGCCGGAATCCCGATCGCGCGCAGCGAAGCCTTGTGCGCGACCACCATGCGAGCGATCAACGCTTATTCGAAGACGAGCTACCGCGAGCAACCGACCCTCTTCCTCGAGTTTCACGGCACGCAGTCCGGCGTCGAGGAACAAGCGAGGATGGTTCAGGACATTGCGAGAGAGAACAGCGGCATGGATTTCGAGTGGACGACGAAAACCGAAGACCGCAACCGGCTCTGGGCCGCCCGTCACCAGGCGTATTTCGCCTGCCTGCAACTGCGGCCCGGATCGCGCGCCGTCTCGACCGACGTATGCGTTCCGATTTCGCGGCTGACCGAGTGCATCGTCGAGACCTCGAAGGACATCGCCCGCGCCTCGATGCCTATCCCTCTCTTCGGCCACGTGGGCGACGGCAATTTCCACTGCGAAATCCTCATCCGGCCCGACAGCGAATCCGAGCTCGAAGAGGCGAAGGCTTTCAACGAGCGGGTCGTGAACCGGGCGCTTGCCATGGAGGGCACCTGCACCGGCGAGCACGGCATCGGCTTCGGGAAGATGACATCCCTGAGGAAGGAGCTGGGAGAAGGAGTCGACCTCATGGCGACGCTGAAGCACGCCATCGATCCGGAAAATCTGATGAATCCCGGGAAGGTCGTGAACCCTCCGGGCTAGAGCTTCAGAAAGTTATCCCGGTAATACTTCAGTTCCTCGATCGACTCGTAGATATCGGCAAGCGCCTCGTGCTTGCCTTGCTTGACCAGGCCCTTCGTGATCTCCGGCTTCCAGCGCCGCGCCAGCTCCTTCAAGGTGCTGACATCCAGGTTGCGATAGTGAAAATAGGCCTCGAGACGCGGCATATAGCGCGCGAGGAAACGCCGATCCTGGCAGATCGAATTGCCGCACATCGGCGAAGTCTTGCCGGAAACGTGTTGCGCCAGGAACGCGAGCAGCCGCTCCTCCGCCGCTGCTTCGGTGAGCACTGAGGCCTTCACCTTGTCGATCAGACCCGAGCGCGCGTGAGTGCTTTTGTTCCAGTCGTCCATGGCATCGAGGACCGCGTCGGGCTGGTGGACCACCAAAACCGGCGCCTCGGAGACGGTGTTCAACTGCGAATCGGTGACGACGATCGCAATCTCGATGATGAGGTCCCTGTCGGGATCGAGCCCCGTCATTTCCATGTCCAACCAGAGAAGGTTGTTCTGGTCCTGCGCCATGCCGCTTTTCCGTGGGCCCTGTGTAGAATGGCATTGTCGCATAACTGCTTTCGCTCAATGCATTGGTTCACCGCCGTTTTTCTCGCCGCGCTCGCGCTCACCACGGTGGTCCGCCTGTGGCTTTCGCAGCGGCACATCCGGCACGTCTCGGCAAACCGCAACGCCGTTCCAGCAGGATTTGACGGACGCATCGCGCTCGCTGCGCACCAGAAGGCTGCGGACTACACCGTTGCCAAGGCTCGGTTCGGGATGTGGGAAACGCTCGCCGCAGCGGCGCTGCTGCTTGCATTCACTCTCGGCGGCGGACTGCAGTTGATCTCCGACGCCTGGCAGAAGGTGTTCGAAGCCGGCGGCTACGCATATGGCATCGCCCTGATTGCCTCGGTCGCGCTCGTTTCCAGCACGGTGGATCTTCCCTTCGCCCTTTACCGCACCTTCGTGATCGAGGCGCGCTTCGGTTTCAATCGCACCAGCCTGGGGCTGTTTTTCGTCGACTTGGCGAAGCAGGCCGCGCTGGGAGCGTTGTTGCTGATCCCGCTCGTTTTCTGCTTTCTGTGGCTCATGGCGAGAATGGGGGCCATGTGGTGGCTGTATGCGTGGGCGACCTGGGTTGCATTCAGCCTGGTCGTTCAATTTCTTTACCCGACCATTTTTGTACGCTGGTTCAATAAATTTGCGCCGCTCGAGGATGCGAGCCTGCGCAG
>DATHHS010000140.1:0-8890 GCA_035317085.1 Burkholderiales bacterium | reverse complement strand
ATCGAGTTCGACGCGGAGGGCAACCTGCTCCGGGCCTGGGGCGGGCCGGGACAGGGCTACGAATGGTTCGAGAACGAGCACGGCATCTACGTCGACGGCCAGGCCAACATCTGGGTCGGCGGCAACGATCCCAAGGACCATCAGCTCCTCAAGTTCACGCCCGACGGAAAATTCCTGATGCAGATCGGCCGCGCCAGACAGACGGGCGGCAGCAATTCCACGACCCTGCTCGGGCGCCCCGCTCACATGCAGATCGACGCCGCGACCAACGAGCTCTACATCGCCGACGGCTACGGCAACAAGCGCGTGATCGTGCTCGATGCGACGAGCGGCGTGTACAAGCGCCACTGGGGCGCCTACGGCAAGGCGCCGAGCGACGAGAAGCTCCCGATGTACAACCCGCAGTCGCCGCAGTTCGCGAATCCGGTCCACTGCGTGCGCCTCGCGAACGACGGTCTGGTCTACGTCTGCGACCGGGCCAACAACCGCGTGCAGGTGTTCAAGAAGGACGGCACGTTCGTGAAGCAGTTCGTGTTCGAGGACAAGTCGCTCGGCTCGGGCTCGTCCTTCGATCTTGTTTTTTCAAACGACGCCCAGCAGAAGTATTTCTATCTCGCCGACGGCACCAACGACCAGGTGCTCACGATCGAGCGCGAGTCGGGACGGGTGCTCTCTTCCTTCGGACGCCCCGGCCGCTACGCCGGGCAGTTCCTGGTGCTGCACAACATCGGCATCGACTCGAAGGGCAACCTGTATACCGCCGAGGTCGGCAGCGGCAAGCGCGCGCAGAAATTCAGGCCGGCGGACTAGCTTCTAGTCGGCTGAATTCAGCGGTCCTTTGGGGGTGCCGCCACCGGACGGATGAGAAGGCCGGTGGTTGACACGCGCAGTTCGAGCTCGACCGGCTCGCTCACGGGCACGAAGGTGGCCGAGCCGTATTCGGCGTCGAAAAAAGGCGAGAGAAACGCGTAGCGCCGGCGCAAATCGAACAGGTCGACCGGCTTCTCCTGCTTGAGCGCGTACAGCGTGCGCGGCGCGTTGCGCTCCTGCTCGATCTCGCGGAAGCGCCCGCCGACGCGATCGAGCTCGTAGGCGGTGTTCAGGCCGAGCACGTTCGCCAGCGCGTGCCACTTCAGGATCTTCGCGTCTACGTAAATTTCGTCCCCCGCGAGCGAGTAGCTCTCCCGGCGTCCGTCGGGAAAGTTGAGGATCGCAATGAAGTGCTGCGGCGTGGTGGGCTGCACCGCGATGCGCGCGGCGAGGTCCTCGCGGGCCAGCGCGCGGTAGCCCTGGATGCCTACCGTGATCGTTCCTTCCAGGAACCCGAGTGAAATGAGCAGCAGCCCGAGGAGCGTTCGGGTCATGAAACGCAGCGGATGCAGGCCGAAGAGCGCCGTGAGTCCGGCGAGGACCAGAATCGCGCCCAGCGACATAAGCACCGCTGCCCCGAGCAGCCACGGCAGGCTCGCGGATTGCGAAAGGAAACCCAAGTCAGGCAGTCCAGCCATGTGGAGTTCTAATCCGTAGTTACGAAATCAGGCCTCATTTGCCTGCCGGCCGAGTCGGCAAGCATTTTTCCGTGTTCGTCGAGCGCCGTGATGTCGAAAAAATAGGAATAGCCCTTTTTCAGCATCGTGCCCCGCTCGGACAGATTGAAGGAAGTGCCGGAAACGCTCGGACCTCTGCAACATTCGAAAAGTTGCTTGCGGGTGGCATAGTCGCGCGGGTCCTGGGCTTCGGTGATCTGAACCTGGTAGGTGGCTGCGGCAGGATACGGTTCCCATTCAAGAATGACAGGCTTCGAAAGGGACACTTCGCCCCGGGGCCCTTTCTTTCTCACCGGGTCGACATATTCGAGGTCCGGCCCGCGTCCTGCCTTTCCGTCGGCGACCACGATAATATCGTCCGAGCGGTATTGGTTATTCTGAGGGGAGTCGGTCTTTCCGCCCAACACGGCATCCACGACGGAATAGTCCAGGTTGTAACCGTCTATTCGGTATTTTCCGTAAGGCAGGCCGATCGCGTACTTTCCCGCAGCATCCGTAGTCGCCCACTCGCTCATTACGCCGTCGTTCAGCGCGAGGCGCAACCGCAAACCCTGCACGGGCTTGCCGCTGGATGTCACCCTACCAGTAATTCTCCCCGGGCCGGTCGCAAGGACCTTGTTCCGGTCATGGGGAAAACTGCCGGAATAACTCCCTTGAGTCCCGAGAAAACGCTCCTTGATCTCCGGCGGAGTGGAAATTACCTCCTCGGAAGAACGCGGGCGCGACGGAAACGAAATTCCGGCTGGCGAGTTGAGTTCGGAAAACTTGTAGCCGATATATACGGCAACCACTGCAATGAATACGAGAATCCCTCCGATCGCCGAACCTACGACGATCAGAACCGTCTTTACGGTTGCGCGTTCCATCACAACCCCATGTAGAGCTTGTGGACCAGCTCGTTGTTGGCGAGCTCCTCGCGCGAGCGGCCCTCGTATTCGATCCTGCCGTGCACGATGACGTAGCCGCGGTCGGCAATGCGGATCGCCTGGTTGAAATTCTGCTCGGCCATAAGCACCGTGAGGCGATAGCTTTCCTTCAGTTCCCTGATCTTGTCAATAGTGTGGATGACGAGGATGGGCGCGAGGCCGACCGAAGGCTCGTCGATCAGCAGGATCTTGGGCGCGGTCATGAGGGCGCGGGCGAGCGTCAGCATCTGCTGCTCGCCGCCGCTCATGCTGCCGGCGAGCTGCTTGCGCCGCTCGGCAAGGCGCGGAAAAGTCGCGAAGCAGAACTCGAGATTCTTCGAGATCGCCGCGCGCGCACTGCGGCGATAGGCGCCGAGCAGGAGGTTCTCCACCACGGTGAGGCGCGGAAACAGCCGGCGCCCCTCGGGCACGAGCGCGATGCCGAGGTCCACGATTTGCTCGGGCGCACGGCCTACCAGGTCGTGCTCGACACCGTCGACGATCGCGCTGATGCGTCCGGCGCTCGGCGGAACGATGCCCATGATGCACTTCATGAGCGTGCTCTTGCCGTTGCCGTTGGTGCCAAGCAGCGTGACCGTTTCGCCGTCGTTGACCGAGAGCGAAATCCGGTCGAGCACCTGCACCGCGCCGTAGCCCGCGCAAAGACCTTCGACGCGGAGGCTATTCTCCAAGGTAGGCCTTGATCACGTCGGCGTTGCCGACCACCGACTGCGGGTCGCCGTCGGCGATCTTGCGTCCGGCGACGAGCACTGCGATGCGCTCGGAGAATTTCATCACCGCGCGCATCACGTGCTCGATCATGATGACGGCGACGCCCCTCTCCTTGAGACCTGAAAGGAGCGCGAGGATTTCGTCCACCTCGGAAGCGGACAGGCCGGCCATCGCCTCGTCCGAGATGAGGAGCTTCGGCTTCGCCGCCATCGCCCGCGCGAGCTCGAGCTTGCGCATGTCCACCTGGGTGAGGCCGCCCGACATCGCGCGCGCCTTGCTCTCGAGGCCGACTTGCCCGAGGATGTGCATCGCTTCCTCGACGACCCGGCCGGGAGCGAACTTCTCGTGCTTTCGCGCAGCGAAAAGGAGCGGCACGCAAAGATTGTCGAGCACGCTCATGCTGGTGAAAGGCTTGGGAATCTGGAAGCTGCGTGCGAGTCCCAGGCGAATGCGCCGGTGCGCGGCATACCCGCAGATGTCCTGCCCCTCGAACCGGATGCTCCCTTCCTCGTTCCTGAGCGTTCCGGTGATGCAATTGACGAGCGTGCTCTTGCCCGAGCCGTTGGGTCCTATGAGACCGACACGCTCGCCCGGCCGCACGCTGAAATCGACGCCGTCCAGCGCCGTGAAGCCGCCGAATCTTTTCGTAACGCCCGAGACTTCGAGCAGGGTGCCGGCCATCATCGTTCTTTCCGGCGCCGCCAGGCGTAGACCCAGCCCATGATGCCGTTCGGGGCGAGCGTGACGAAGAGCACCAGCAGCACGCCGACGATGAGCAGGTTCCAGGCCGACGACACCGTCACCTGCACTAGCTGCTGCACGCTGCCGAGCAGCACCGCGCCGATCAGCGGTCCCATCCAGCTCATCATGCCGCCGATCAGCGGCATGGCGATGCTGTTCACCGCGTAGGAGAGGCTGAACGCCGAGCTCGGCTCGATGTAGGAAATGAAGTACGGCAGCGTCGTCCCCGCCATGCCCATCAGCGCGCAGCTCACCATGGTCGAAAAAATCTTGAGCCTGAGCGTCGGCACGCCCGAGCATTCGGCCGCGAGCTCGTCGTCGCGGATGGCCGCGAGCCCGCGCCCCAGGGTGGAAGTCTCGATGGCGCGCGCGATGACGAGGGCGAACGCCGCCATCAGCACCATGGCGATGTAGAGCAGGTGGATGTAGCGGGACAGGCCGAAAGGCCCCTCGCGCGGCAGAATGATGTAGGCGCCGCGCGCGCCGCCGACGTAGTCCCAGTTGACGACGAAGGTGTAGAGCACCACCGATAGCGCGAGCGTGGCGATGGCGAAGAACACGCCGCGCAGACGCAGCGTGAGATAGCCCACGCCCAGACCCACGAGGCCCGCGGTCACGGTCCCGGCGACGATCACCACGGGCAGCGGCGCCTTGAAGGCGTTGTAGAGCGCCACCGAGGTGTAGGCGCCGACAGCGAAAAAAGAGGCCGAGCCGAAATTGACGTAGCCGGTGTAGCCGCCGAGGATATTCCAGGCCGTGGCGAGAATCACGAACTGCAGCACCGTGTAGGCCGCGACGAAGAAGTATTCGTTCCCGATCAGCTGGCTGGCGGCGGCGATCGCGATGGCGACGGCAAAGGCGATTGCGGCGAAGGCGCGGTTGCTCATCGGCCGAGGATCCCGGAGGGCCGGAACGCGAGCGTGGCGAGCAGCAAGCCGAAGGAGACCGCCGGCGCCCACGAGGGCCCGACGAAAGTCGAGGTGAAGGACTCGGCGACGCCCAGCACGAGGGCGCCGATGAGCGTCCCCCAGATCGAGCCCATTCCGCCCAGCACACAGACGGCAAACACCAGGCCGATATATTCGCGCCCGATCGAGGGCTGCACCGGCTGGATGACGATGAGGAAGGCGCCGGCGACGCTCGCGGTGGCGATCGAAAGCGCAAAGGCGAGCCCCTTGATCCTCACCGGATCGACGCCCATCAAACGCAGCGCCAGCTGGTCCTGCGCGACCGCCAGCACGGCCCGCCCAAAAAAAGTGTGCGTGAAAAAGACCTGCAGGCCCGCCACCATCGCCATCGAAACGGCGAAGGGTACGACCAGCCGCAGCGGAAAATCGATTCCGCCGAGCCGCAGCGTGGTGTCCGTGTAGGCCGTCGACGCCGTGCGGTAGTCCACGCCGAAAATCAGCACCAGGGCTACTTCGGTGATAAAGAGGATGCCGAAGAAAAAGGCGAGGCCGCGCAAGGATTCCTGCCCGCGCCGCTCGAAGCAGACGTAATAGACGCGGTAGATTCCGAGCCCGAGCGCGAAGAACAGCGGCGACACCACGAGCGATACCAGGATCGGATCGAAGCCGAAACGATCGTTGACGATGTAGGCGATGTAGGAGCCGACGAGGATGAACGCCGGGTGCGCGATGTTGACGACGTCGAGCATCCCGAACGAGATCGAGACGCCCACGCTGACCGCGGCGTAGAAGCCGCCGATCAGCAGCCCGGCGATGACGGCGTTGAGGATCAGCGCCGGTGTGATTTCCATGGGATCAAAGCGAAACCGGCGGGGATCTCCCGCCGGCTGTCGCATCGCGTGCCCGTCCTGCTATTTCCTGGCGTCCTGGAACGGGGCTACCACCGGACCGGTCTTGTATGCATTCGGTTCCAGCACCGTAAGCACACCCGGCTTTTTCCATTGGTCGACGCCGTTGCCGCTGATACCGTGGAACTGAACCATCATGACCCGCGGGACCGCCCACTCGCCGTTCTTGGCGAAATTCACCTTGCCAACATAGGTATCGAAGCTGCTTTTGTGGATGTAGTCCGCGAGCTTCGTCTGGTCGAGCCCGCCCGTAGCCACGATCGCCTGGTCGAGCACCTGCATCATGGCGTAGGCGTAAGGCGGCAGGTAGAACCCGAGCGGATCCACGCCCGCGGCCGCCGCGCGCTCCTGGTACCTGGCGATGAACTTGTCCAGGAACGGGAACTTGCCGGAAAGCTCGGGAGCATAAAGCTCGTAGTTCACCACGCCGTTCAGAAGAGGCCCGAGCTGGGTCTTGAGCGCCGCAAACTGCGGGCCGACCATGCCGCCGCCGAACATGCGCGTCTTCAGGCCGATCTCGTTGGCTGCGCGCACCATGCCCGCGGAGTCCGGCGGATACGAGGCGACATAGACCAGGTCCGGGTTGCTCGCCTGGATCGCACGCACGATCGGCGAGTAGTCCACCGTGTTGGGCGGATAACTTTTGTCGTACACGACCTTCAGGCCGAGACGCTGCACGTGGGTGCGCGCGCCTTCGAGCGCGAGGTGCGGATATTCCGCATCGGCACCCACCAGCGCGATGGTCTTCGGCTTGGGGTTCAGCGTCATCGCCGCGTCGAAGAAGCCGCGCGTCCAACCGACCGCAGGCTCGGGGCCTGCCGGCATGATCTGGAAGTAGCGGTCGTAGTTGAATTTCGAGTTGACGTTCAGCCCGAACAGCGTCATGAAGGTGAGGTTCCGCTGCATCATGAGCGGCATCGCCGGGGCGATGACGGCGGTGCCGTAGCCCGAGACGACGAGGTCCACCTTGTCGACGTCGAGCAGCTTGGTGTAGATGCCGGGGACCGTGGACGGGTTGGTCTGGTCGTCGTAGTAAACGAACTCGACCTTGCGCCCGAGGATCCCGCCCTTCGCGTTGACGTCCTCGCGCCAGATTTCCATGGCGATCAGCGCTGCCTTGCCGTTTCCGGCGAGCGGTCCGGTCAGGCTCATGCCGAAACCGATCTTGAGCGTGGGCGGCTGCTGCGCAAAGGCCGCGCCGGTGAGCGCGAGCCCGATGAACAGGGCGCCCAGCGCGCGCCTTAGAGTGGTCACAACAGTTTTGACTAGCATGGTCTCCTCCTCGGTTTGCGGAAAATAGGCGCAGGGGTTTCGAGACTTCGCCCTCGTGCCCGCTTTCCCCTTGGGCCTGTCCCGGCGATTATGAAAGCGCCCCGCTATTTGTCAAGCGATACCCCTACCACAGGCGCTCGCCGCGCTCGAGCGCGGCGAGCATTTCGATCTGGAATTCCCTTGGGCCGAAGCCGAACCGCTCGCCCCCCCGCTCGTAGAAGAACGGTCGATCGGTCTTCACGCTGAATTCCTGCATCCACGCAAGCAGCGCCTCGTCCGGGTCGCGCCCCGCCGAGCGCAGGATATAGGCGGTTTTCTCTCGCCAGCGCACCGCTATGATCAGCACGCCAAGCCGGTCGGGTTTGAATTCCTCCGGGAACGGGCTCTCCGCCTGCAGCCATCCGCAGACGAAGTCCCGGCAGGGGTCGACCGGACGACGCTCATGAATCGTGCAGCATCCCTCGCCGCGAAAGTGGCATGGCTGGCCCGGGTACATTTCGTGGCCGAATACCGTGCCCTTGACCCAACCGTCGCAGCACGCCGTGCAAGTGCCGCATTGCCGCGCTTCTGCGGTCGTCGCCCGCGCCGGGACCTGCTTGAGCGGCACCACCGCGCCGCAGCACTTCTTGTATTTCTTTCCGCTACCGCAGGGACAGGGATCGTTTCTTCCGACGAGCATCGGGAGAGTCTAGCGCACCTGTTCTGGGCCAATGCAGCGTTCTGCCGGCGGGTGGAATCGTTCCAGCGAAGGATCTTCCGTCGTTCAACCGCGATCGCGCCGATGCGGCCGGGGCGCGCGGCGCGGGGTCAGAGCAGCCCGGGAATCCAGCGCTTCACGCGCGCGAGATACCCGCGGTAGGGATCCCCGAAAAGAGAAGCGAGGCGCACTTCGTCATCGCGCACTCTCCGGTGGAACCACGCAAGGTGCAACGCGAACACCGCCGCGGCGAGCCATGAGTCGAGCGCGAAAGCGAGCCCCGCGAGGAAAATCAGATGTCCGAGATACATCGGATTGCGGCAGTAGCGGTACGGCCCGCCGGTCACCAAGTGCTCCGGCGGAATCGAGAGGCCGGGCCCGCCGCCCCCTTCGCGCACGCGGTAGTTGCCGATGAGGCGGTACTGCAGATAACCCCACACGAGCAAAGGCAGCGCCCAGAGATGAATCTCCGGAAGCCCTTGCTGCAACACGGCCTCGGCTGCAAACAGCAGGACCGGCCAGAGAACGAAAGTGCGGTTCGAGGTGCTGGAGAGCCATCTCGCCGCGGCGCGGCCGGCCCCGCTCACGCTCTCGCCGGCTCGGTCTTGGGCATGAACAGGATGAAGAGGTTCGCCGCAACGATCGTTACGGCGAGGAAGTTGAACGTCGCGATAAGGCCGTAGCGGTCGGCGACCATTCCTCCGAGGAGCGGACCGATCGAGGAGCCGAGCGCCTGTGCGCCGAAGAGGACCCCGATGCTCGTTCCACCCATGTTCCTGGGCGTGGTCTCGAGGAGCCAGGCCTGCAGCACCGGCCGGATCGCATAAAGAAAAAACCCGAGGACCGTGACGAAAAATACGAATGCGAGCGATTTGCCTGCGAGCGCCATGAACACAAGCACCACTGCCGTCATCGCCATGCTGGTCATCATGACGCTCTTGCGGCCCATGCGGTCAGACAGGTGCCCGGCGACGGGCGCAGCCGCGAAACCCGCGGCCTGCAGCGCGAACATGCAGGCGCCCACCCAGAAGGACGAATAGCCCATTTCGTAGGCGAGATACACGGGCAGGAAAGTGAGCAAGGCGTTCTGCGTCATCGAGCGGAACGCCGAGCTCGCCGAGAGGAGGAGCAAGCCGCGGTTGCGGAACAATTCCGGCACGCCGCGAAAATAATCGCGTAA
>DATHHS010000139.1:0-9681 GCA_035317085.1 Burkholderiales bacterium | reverse complement strand
GCGCGCCCGTGGGCATGGTCGCCGACCGGGGCTATCTCTTCACCGGATTTGCCGGGGGCAAACTCGTGGCGATCTCGCTCGCCAACGGCGGGGTGCGCTGGGAAGCCACCGTTGCCTTGCCGCGCGGCGCCACCGAACTGGAACGCGTCACCGACGTGGTCGGTTTGCCGGTGGTCGCCGAGAAAGAAGTCTGCGCCGTGGCCTATCAGGGGCGGGTCGGCTGCTACGACTTCGCAACAGGCAATCCGCTGTGGTCCCGGGAGATCTCGAGTACGGAGGGCCTTGCGATCGATGCGCGTTACGTCGTTGTCACCGACGACAAAGGCACCGTCCACGCGCTGGACCGCGCCGGCGGCGCCACTCTCTGGAAACAGGATCGTTTGTTCCTGCGGCGCCTTACGGCGCCTCTGGCTCTGGGCCGGGAAATCGCCGTGGGCGATGTCGAGGGGTACGTGCACTTCCTGTCTCGCGAAACCGGTGCCTTTGCCGGCCGGGTGGCCACAGACGGCAGTCCGATTCGATCCTCGCTGGTGCGGTTCGACCAGGGATTCTTGGTGCAGACTCGGGACGGTAGCCTCTACGCTCTGAGCACGCAGCAATAAGCTTCGGCCCATGAAACCCACCCTGGTCATCGTCGGCCGGCCCAACGTCGGCAAGTCCACGCTGTTCAACCGGCTGACTCGTACCCGCGACGCCTTGGTGGCCAACGTCCCTGGCCTGACGCGCGACCGCCACTACGGGATGGGACGCCTGGGCGAGCGGCCCTACCTCGTGGTCGATACCGGCGGCCTGGAACCGGAAGCGACGGGCGTGTTCGTCGAGATGGCCAAACAGGTGAGAACCGCGATTGCCGAAGCCGACGTCATCGTCTTCGTCACCGATGGTCGCGAAGGCCTCACCATGCAAGACCAGGCGATCGCAGAGGAACTGCGCCGGATCGGCCGTCACGTATTCGTCGCGGTCAACAAGTGCGAAGGCATGAATTCGGAGATCGCCACGGCCGAATTCCACGAACTCGCGCTGGGTGCGCCGCTTGCGATTTCCGCCGAGCACGGGGAGGGCGTGAGCGACCTGGTGGACACCGCGCTCGCCGATTTTCCTCTTGCGGAGGAGACCTACGAAGCCGACAGCGCCGTCCGAATCGCCATCGTGGGTCGTCCCAACGCAGGAAAATCCACGCTGGTCAACGCGCTGGTCGGGGAGGAGCGCGTCGTGACCTTCGAGGAGCCGGGCACCACGCGCGACGCGATCGACGTGCAGCTGACCGTGCAGGGCCGCCGCTATGTCCTCATCGACACGGCCGGATTGAGACGCCGGGGGAGGGTATTCGAAAGCGTGGAGAAATTCTCAGTCATAAAGACCTTGCAGGCCGTCGATCGGTGCAACGTCGCGATCCTGGTTCTGGATGCCCAGGGCGAGATCTCGGATCAGGACGCGCACATCGCCGGATTCATCCTTGAACGCGGGCGGGCCGTGGTGGTGGCGGTGAACAAGTGGGACAGCGTGGACGGCTACGCACGCGAGATGATCAAGCGCGCCATCGCGCGCAAGATGAAGTTTCTCTCGTTTGCGCGCTTTCATTACATCTCGGCGCGCGAAGGCCGCGGCCTTCCGAAGCTCTTTGACTCGGTGGACGCGGCCTATCGGGCGGCCATGGCCAAGCTGCCCACTCCGAGACTCACCCGGGCCCTGATCGCCGCCGTGGCGAAGCAGGCCCCGCCGCGAGCCGGATACTCGCGGCCCAAGCTGCGCTATGCGCATCAGGGCGGGAGCAATCCCCCGATCGTCGTGGTGCACGGGACGGCGCTCAACGCCGTGCCCGACAGCTACCGCCGCTATCTCGAGGCGGACTTTCGCAGGGTGTTTCGGCTGGAAGGCACGCCTCTACGGATCGAATTTCGCACCGGAAGGAACCCTTACGTCGACAGGCGTCTCTAAGAGTTCGCTACAGTACATTGGCATTTGCCGAAAAACCATTTACAGTAGACCTTCAAATAATACGACTCGGGGTAACCCATGAGCAATAAAGGACAATTACTACAAGATCCCTTCCTGAACACCCTTCGCAAGGAACACGTACCGGTGTCGATCTATCTGGTGAACGGCATCAAGCTCCAGGGCCAGATCGAGTCCTTCGACCAGTACGTCGTGCTTCTGAAGAACACCGTAACGCAGATGGTCTACAAACACGCCATCTCCACCGTCGTTCCGTCGCGCGCGGTCAATCTGGCAGTCGAACATTCTCCCGAGAGCTGATACGGATTCCCCCTGGTCTCTGAACGGACGCGATGCTTGAGCGTTCGTCGGAGCGCGAGCTTGCCGTCCTCGTGGGACTGGATTTTGGCAAGGGCGGTTTCGACGAAAGCATCGAAGAGCTCAGGCAGCTGGCCGCCAGTGCCGGAATTCAAACGCGGGCCCTGGTGCGCGGCCGCCGCGACCGTCCCGATCCCGCGCTTTTTGCGGGTTCGGGGAAGGTCGAGGAAATCAAGCGAACCCTGCAGGAGCAGGGCGCCTCGCTCGCGGTTTTCAATCACGACTTGTCCCCGGCGCAGGAGCGCAATCTCGAAAAGGCGCTCGGCTGCCCTATCGTCGACCGCACGCGGCTCATCCTGAACATCTTCGGCCAGCGCGCCAGAAGTCACGAGGGCAAGCTCCAGGTGGAACTCGCGCAACTCGAGCACGCAGCGACGCGCCTGGTTCGCGGCTGGACGCACTTGGAACGGCAACGCGGCGGCCGGGGCTTTATGGGGGGCATGGGCGAAACGCAGCTCGAAGTTGACCGGCGCCTGATCGCGAATCGCGTCAAGCTTCTCAAGGACAAGCTCGGCAAGCTCGGCCGCCGGCGCGAGGTCCAGCGGCGCGCCCGAGAACGCGGCAGGGCTTTTTCGGTTTCGCTCGTGGGTTACACCAACGCCGGCAAGTCGACGCTGTTCAACACCCTGACTCGCGCGGGAGCGCTGGCGGAAGATCGCCTGTTCGCGACGCTCGATACCACCACGCGCAAGCTGTACCTGCCCGAGGCAGGGAATGTCGCGATCTCCGACACGGTGGGCTTCATCCGCGATCTTCCGCACACGCTCGTCGCGGCCTTCCGGGCGACGCTCGAAGAAGCCGTCCACGCCGACCTGCTCCTGCACGTGGTCGATTCCGCGAGCGATGCCCGCGAGGGGCAGATCCTGGAAGTGGACAAGGTCCTCGCCGAAATCGGCGCAAGCGCCGTTCCCCGGCTCCTGGTGTGGAACAAGATCGACCGGAACGGCCGTCAACCGGGAGTCGACCGGAACGAATATGATAGAATTTGCCGCGTTCGTCTAAGCGCAAAAACGGGCGACGGCGTGAATGGCCTGCGCCGGGCCCTGATCGAGGCGGCAGCCTCGAGGACCCCTCCGGCGAGCCCGCCAAAATCGTCAGATTCGCAGCGCCAAGCGGCCGAAGCTTAGGGGTTGTCGACAAGCTCTGTCGGCGGTGCCCAGGCTGAGGGAAGAACGGGGAGGGACTCCTCGAAGAGTATCTTTGTTGCAGAACTTTGGGATTTTTATGTCATTGAACGACCCGCAGTGGGGCAAGCGAGGCGGGGGAAACGAGGGACCGCCCGACCTCGACGAAATGTGGCGCCGGTTCAACCAGAAGTTGAACGGCCTGTTCGGTCGGCGCCGCGGTGGCGGCTCGGAACCCCCCGGTGAACCGCACAATATCCGGAATCTCGGCGGAGGAGCCGGCTTGGTCGCCCTGGTCGTGCTCGCTGCCTGGGTCGCGAGCGGTTTCTACATCGTGGTGGAAGGCCAGCGCGGCGTGGTGCTCACCTTCGGAAAATTCTCCGAGGTCACGACCTCCGGGCTGCGCTGGCGCTGGCCGTACCCTATTCAGAGCAATGAAATCGTCAATTTGTCGGGTGTCCGCACCGTCGAGGTGGGTTACCGCAACAGCGTCAAGACCCGGGTGCTCAAGGAATCGCTGATGCTGACCGACGACGAGAACATCGTCGATATCCAGATGGCGGTCCAGTACACGCTGAAGGACGCGCGAGACTACCTTTTCAACAATCGTCAGCCCGATGATGCGGTTCTGCAGGCCGCCGAGACGGCGCTGCGCGAAGTGATCGGCAAGAGCAGGATGGATTTCGTTCTGAATCAGGGCCAGGCGGTCGTCGCGAAGGCGCTTCCGGTCATGCAGGAGATTCTCGACCGCTACAAGACCGGCATCCAGATCAGCAGCGTCAACATCCAGAACGCTCAGCCCCCCGAACAAGTCCAGGCGGCATTCGACGACGCCGTCAAGGCGAACCAGGATCGCGAGCGGCTCAAGAACGACGGACAGTCCTACTTCAACGACGTCGTGCCCAAGGCCGGCGGCGTCGCCTCGCGGCTGCTGCTCGAGGCCGAGGGCTACAAGCAGCGGGTGATTGCCAATTCCGAGGGCGAGGCATCGCGATTCCGCCTGATTCTGGCCGAATACAACAAAGCCCCGCAGGTGATGCGGGAGCGTCTCTATCTCGAGACTGTCCAGCAGATGCTGGCGAGCGCCTCGAAGATACTGATCGACGCAAAGGCAGGCAGCAACCTGCTTTACCTGCCGCTCGACAAGATCATACAGATGCAGGGAGCGGCGTTGCCCGACCCGCTCGGAGCCCGATCCGCGCCCGTCGCGGAACCGCAGATGCCGCCTGAAACCGGCGCCCGCTCGCGAGATACGCTGCGGGGCCGCGATCGAGGGGAGCGGCCGTGAACAATCGACTCGGCATTGCGCTCGCGGTTTTCGCCGGGGCAATCCTCATCGCGAGTCTCTCGGCATTTACCGTGGATCAGCGGCAGCGGGCCATCGTGTTTCAGTTGGGCGAATTCAAGGACCTGGTCGAGGAACCCGGGTTGCACTTCAAATGGCCCTTGATCCAGAACGTAAAGCTCTTCGACACCCGCATCCTCACATGGGACGATCCGGAGCCGCAGAGATTCATCACCGTCGAGAACAAGCCGGTGCTCGTCGATGCCTTCGTCAAATGGCGCATCATCGACGTCAAGAAATACTATGTCTCGGTCGCGGGCGACGAAGTCGTGGCCGGGCGGCGCATCAACCAGACCGTCAACGGTCTCCTGCGAGAAGAATTCGGCAAGCGGACGGTGCACGACGTCGTCTCCGGGAAACGCGAAGACATCATGAACACCGTGCGCGAAAAGGTCGACCAGGACGTGAGCGGTCTCGGAATCCACGTCGTGGACGTGAGGCTCAAGCGCGTCGATCTTCCGCAGGAGGTCAGCGTCGACGTCTACCGCCGCATGGAGTCGGAGCGCAAGCGGGTCGCATCGGAACTGCGCTCGAACGGATTTGCCGACGCAGAAAAAATCCGCGCCGACGCCGACAAGCAACGCGAGGTGATCATCGCGCAAGCCTACCGCGACGCACAGCGCGTTCAGGGTGAAGGCGATGCCAAGGCCGCCGCCATCTACGCGCGCGCCTTCAACGAAAATCCCGAGTTCTATTCCTTCTATCGCAGCCTCGAAGCCTACCGCGCCGCGTTCAAGAACAAGAGCGACGTCCTGATCCTCGACCCGAACTCGGAATTCTTCAAGCACTTCAGGAATCCGGGGAAGGGCGGCAAGTGAATGGGCACCACGCTTGTCATGGCCTTCGCCCTCATGCTGGTCATCGAGGGTCTCCTGCCGTTTCTCCTTCCGAGGATGTGGCGCGAGACGTTCCGCCGCATCACGGAGTTCACTGACGGGCAGATCCGCTTTTTCGGGCTTTCCTCGCTGGTGGTGGGCCTGCTGATGCTGCTTTGGGTCTACTAGGCACGTCTCGATGAGAAACTGGCTCCTCCCGGAAAACCTCGAGGACATCCTGCCGCCTCAGGCGCAGCGCATCGAGCGGATGCGTTCGAAATTGCTCGAACTGTTCCGAGGCTGCGGCTATCAGCTCGTGATTCCGCCCATGCTCGAGTATCTCGAATCGCTCCTGACGGGCACCGGGCACGACCTCGATCTTCGCACTTTCAAACTCGTCGATCAGCTCTCCGGGCGGATGATGGGGGTGCGCGCCGACATCACGCCCCAGGTTGCCCGGATCGATGCGCACCTCATGAACAGGAAAGGCGTAACGCGGCTGTGCTATACGGGAAGCGTGTTGCACACGCGGCCGCGGGGGCTGGATTCGACCCGGGAGCCTTTGCAGATCGGCGCCGAAATCTACGGTCACGCCGGAATAGAAAGCGATCTGGAGATCCAGCAGCTTCTCGCGGAAGCGCTGACCGCCTGCGGCATTTCCGGAGCGCGTCTGGATATCGGGCACGTCGGGGTGTTTCGCGCGATCTGCCGTCACGGGAGGGTCGGTGCCGAGCTCGAATCGGAACTGCATGGGGTGCTGGAGCGGAAGGATCTGCCCACGCTGCGCGTCGTAACGGAACGCCTACAGGGCGCTACGCGCAAAGCCCTGCTCGCTCTCCCCGAACTGTATGGGGACGGGGCGGTCATCGATCGCGCCGGCCGCATGCTTCCCAAATATCCGGAAATCAAGGCCGCGTTGCGCGACCTGAAGCAGCTTGCGCGCACCCAGAGCATTCCGGTGTCGTTCGACCTTGCCGATCTCCGCGGGTATCACTATCACAGCGGGGTGGTATTTGCCGCTTACGCGCCGGGCGTGGCCAACGCGGTAGCGCTGGGCGGACGTTACGACGAGGTGGGAAAGGCTTTCGGAAGAGCTCGTCCGGCGACAGGGTTCAGCGTGGATCTGCGCGAGCTTGCGCGTACCGCTGTGAAGGAGACCGCGGCGGGTGCCGTCCGCGCGCCGTACTCAAGCGATGCGGGGCTTGCATCGGCGATCCGCAAGCTGCGATCCAGTGGTGAAGTCGTCATGGTCGCACTTCCAGGACACGCCGCCGAGCGGACCCAACCCGAGTGCGACCGCGAGCTCGTCAAGCGCGCCGGCAAGTGGGCCGTGCGCAAACTAGGCAAGAGCTGAACCGGTGGGCAAGAACGTCGTAGTCATCGGCACTCAATGGGGTGACGAGGGCAAAGGCAAGGTGGTGGACTGGCTCACCGACCACGCCCAGGGCGTCGTGCGCTTCCAGGGCGGGCACAATGCAGGGCACACGCTGGTGATCGGCGGCAAGAAAACCGTGTTGCACCTCGTTCCCTCGGGCATCCTGAGGAAAGGCGTGACCTGTTATATCGGCAACGGCGTCGTGCTTTCGCCGAAGGCGCTGATCGAAGAGATCGACGAGCTCGAGCGTGCCGGCGCGGATGTCGCATCCCGCCTGCGGATCTCCGAGGCCTGCCCGCTCATTCTCCCGTATCACGCGGCGATCGACGTCGCGCGCGAGTCGGCTCGGGGGGCCGCGAAAATCGGCACGACAGGCCGCGGCATCGGGCCCGCCTACGAGGACAAGGTCGCACGCCGCGCGATCCGGCTGCGGGACCTTCTCGTTCCGGAGCGCTTTTCGGCCAAGCTCGAACAGCTCCTGGATTTCCACAACTTCGTGCTGACGAAATATCTCGGTGCCAAGCCTGTGGATTTCGCGAAGACAAGAGACGACGCGCTGGCGCTCGCACCGCGGCTGAAACCTCTGGTCGCGGACGTCTCGCGCGCACTCTACGATGCAAATCGCGCCGGAAAGAGCCTGCTGTTCGAGGGCGCTCAGGGCGCGTTGCTCGATATCGATCATGGCACCTACCCCTACGTGACTTCGAGCAACTGCGTCGCCGGGGCGGCCGCGGCGGGGGCGGGCGTGGGGCCGCAGATGCTTCACTACGTCCTTGGCATCACCAAGGCGTACACGACGCGTGTCGGCGCGGGACCCTTTCCCACCGAGCTCGGCGACAGCACGGGCGATCTGCTGCGCACCCGCGGCAAGGAATTCGGCGCGACCACCGGACGGGCGCGCCGCTGCGGCTGGTTCGACGCGGCGGCGCTCAGGCGCTCGATCCAGATCAACGGCGTTTCCGGCCTTTGCATCACCAAGCTCGACGTGCTCGACGGCATGGACAAGGTCCGGCTGTGCACGGGCTACCGGATCGACGGGGCGCTGGACGAGCTGCTGCCGCTCGCTGCAGAGGACGCCGCGCGCTGCGAGCCGGTATACGAAGAGCTTCCCGGATGGCAGGAAAGCACTGTGGGTGTCAGCGCCTACGACAAGCTGCCCGCGCGGGCGCGCGCCTATCTCGAGCGTCTGCAGTCGGTCTGTGGCGTGCCGATAGACATGATCTCCACCGGCGCGGACAGGAACGAGACCATCGTCCGGCGCCACCCGTTCCACTGAAAGGAAAGAGGCATGTTGGACGGGGTCGTGCCATTCCCGCCGGAGCTCGCCAGGCGCTATCGGGAAAAAGGCTATTGGCGCGATCTCTCGCTTGCCGAGGAATTCGCTCCGGTCTTCGCGCGCTACGCCGATCGCGTCGCAGTCATCGATCGCGGGACACAGCTCACGTATGCCGAAATCGACCGCGTCTCCGACCGCCTCGCGCTGAACCTGCTCGACGCGGGTCTCGCGCCCCTCGACCGCGTGGTGGTGCAGCTGCCCAACGTTGCCGAGTTCGTCCTGCTCTATTTCGCTCTCCAGAAAATCGGCTGCATCCCCATCGCGGCGCTCGCCTCGCACCGATTCCTCGAGGTGAGCCAGTTCGCGAAGCTCTCCGGCGCCGCGGCATGCGTCACCCCCGACCGTCATGGCGACTTCGACTTCACCGACATGGTCCGCCGCGTGCGGAACGAGACGCCCTCGGTCAGGCTCGGCATCGTGCTGGGCGAGGCGCCCGCGGGTTTTCTCTCTCTCTCAGAGCTGATCTCTCGCGAGCCGAAGAGACCGGCGGAGGATCTGCGCGCGCTCAGGATTGATCCGACCGATCCGGCGATATTCCAGCTCTCGGGCGGAACCACCGGCGTGCCCAAGCTGATACCGCGCACGCACAACGACTACGCCTACAATTCCAGGATCGCGGTGGAGGTATGCGCGGTCAGGGGCGACTCGGTGCTGCTGCTCGCGCTGCCGATCGCGCACAACCTGCCGCTCGCCTGCCCCGGCCTGCAGGGCTGCATGCTGCAAGGCGGGAAGCTGGTCCTTTCGGCGAGCACCAAGCCGGAGGACCTGTTCCGGCTGATCGAACAGCACCGAGTGACGCATCTGAAGGTGGTGCCGGCGCTGCTCATTCGCCTCATCAACGATCCGGCGATCGGCAAATACGATCTGTCCTCGCTGCGCGTCATCCAGAGCGGCGGACAGCGCATGCAGCCCGAGGTACGGATGCGCACCAGGCAGCTGATTCCGAGCGTCACGGTTCAGGAGAACTTCGGCATGTCGGAGGGGATGCTCTTCTTCGTCCGCCTCGACGACCCCGAAGACGTGCGCATGGATACCTGCGGCCGGCCGCTCTCGCCCGACGACGAGGTCAGGCTGGTGGACGAGGAGGGCAGGGAAGTCGTGCCCGGAGAAGTCGGCGAGCTGACCTGCCGCGGGCCCTATACCCTGCGCGGCTACTATGGCGTTCCCGAGTACAACGCGCGGCAGTTCACCCCCGAGGGCTTCTACCGCTCGGGCGACCTGATGCGCCTGCACCCCTCCGGCAACTACGTCGTCGAAGGCCGGAAGAAGGACCTCATCAATCGCGGTGGCGAGAAGATCAGCGCGGAGGAGATCGAGAACCTGATTCTCGCGCACCCTGCGGTACAGAACATCGCCTGCGTGCCTATGCCCGA
>DATHHS010000138.1:0-19114 GCA_035317085.1 Burkholderiales bacterium | reverse complement strand
TTCGCGGAGCACGGCGCTGAAAATCCGCGAAGTCGAGCGCGTGGGCGAGGACCTTCGCATCCTGGCGAGGCTTTGACTCCGCCGAGGACTGCGTCAGCCGCGCTGATGCAGCTCGATCACGTTGCGATCCGGATCGCGCACGAAGATCCCCTGCGCCCCGGGTCCGAAGCGGATGGGCCCGCCGCTCAGCGGGAAGCCGGCCGCTTCGAGTCGCTCCTTCGCGGCCATGATGTCAGCGCATAAAAGGGCGAAGTGCGTTATTCCGGGGTGCTTCTCGGGTACGTCCATGAGGATATTTGGCTCGTTGGCGTTTGGGGCGTTGAGCACGAGGTTCACTTCCACTCCTGACGGATGGTCGAGTATTGCTACGGGCTCCGGGCCGATTGGACCGGCGGTCTTGGTGAAGCCGAGGAGTTCGTAGAAGCGCACGGACCGTTCCATGTCGTGCACGCGAATGCCGATGTGGGCGAGGCCCGAAATGGGGATTGGAGCGGTCTTCGTCTTTGTCACTGTGCCTCCGGATATTCGGCCGACCCGGGTTCGTCGCGGCGACTCGCCGGGCAAAGCCAAGTAGAATTCTTTTCCATGTTTACCGGAATCATAGCCGCCGTCGGGAAAATCAACCGGGTTGAGTCCTCAAAGGGCGGTCTGAGCCTCGCCATCGATGCCGGCAAACTGGGCTTGCGCGACGTCAAGGTCGGCGACAGCATCGCAGTCAACGGCGCGTGCCTCACCGTGGTGAAGCGCGCAAAGAAGAGTTTCAGCGTCGATGTTTCCCGAGAGACCCTGCGCTGCACCGTCGGGCTCGAACGGCCGGGGGAAGTCAACCTCGAGAAAGCATTGCGGCTTTCCGATCGCCTCGACGGACATTTCGTTTTCGGTCACGTCGACGGCGTCGGGAGAGTGACGCGCTTTGAGTCCGCGGGTGCGAGCCGTTTGCTCCGCGTACGAGCGCCGGTGGGACTGGTGCGGTATATCGCGCGCAAGGGATCGATCACGGTGCACGGCGTGAGCCTCACGGTGAACTCGGTGCGGGGTGCGGAGTTCGAAGTCAATCTGATTCCACATACGCTCGTTGTGACGACGCTTAATCATCTGCGGACTGGCGATCACGTCAATCTGGAAGTGGATCCCTTGGCGCGTTACGCGGAACGCCTGCTCGGGGAAAAGTGAGCTGCAGAGAGCGACCGCTTCCCGGACTCCCGCTTCCGCGGGAGTGACGACTTGGCAATGGCGTTCTCGCCCGCCGAGATCGAACAGCGTCGCGCGCTCGCGCCGCGCCCCGAGTTTTCCGATGAGCTGCCCATCTCCGCGAAGCGCGAGGAGATCGCCCAGGCGATTTCCTCGCACCCGGTGGTCATCGTCTGCGGCGAGACAGGATCCGGGAAGACCACGCAGTTGCCGAAGATCTGCCTCGAGCTGGGCCGCGGTATACAGGGACTCATAGGGCATACCCAGCCGCGCAGGATCGCGGCGCGCGCGACCGCCGCCCGCATTGCGCAGGAGCTGAAAACGGAGCTGGGAGGGGCCGTCGGCTACAAGATCCGCTTCACCGACAAGGTCGGCCCGCGCTCCTATATCAAGATCATGACCGACGGCATCTTGCTCGCCGAAACCCAGGGCGACCGCGAACTGCGTCGATACGACACGCTGATCATCGATGAGGCGCACGAACGCAGCCTCAATATCGATTTTCTTCTTGGCTACGTGAAGCAACTCCTGCCGCGGCGTCCGGACCTGAAGCTCATCATTACCTCGGCGACCATCGACGCCGAGCGGTTCTCCAGACACTTCGAGGTTGGAGGAAAACCCGCTCCCGTGATCGAGGTCTCGGGACGGCTCTATCCGGTGGAGGTCCGTTACCACGCGGTCGAGTCGAAGGACGAAGACTACGATCTCAACCAGGCGATCGGCGACGCCGCGGACGAGCTGGCGCGCGAAGGCCAGGGCGACGTGCTGGTGTTTCTGCCGGGCGAGCGCGAGATCCGCGAGGCCGCGGAGACGCTGCGCAAGCACCACCCGCCACATACGGAAATCCTACCCTTGTTCGGACGGCTCTCGGCCGAGGATCAGGAGCGCGTGTTCAAACCGCACGCGGGCCGGCGCATCGTGCTCGCAACCAACGTTGCGGAGACTTCGCTCACCGTTCCTGGCATTCGCTACGTCGTGGACACGGGGCTTGCGCGCGTCAAGCGCTACAGCTACCGCAACAAGGTCGAGCAGCTGCGCGTGGAGAACATCTCGCAGGCTTCGGCGAAACAGCGCGCCGGACGCTGCGGCCGTGTCGCGAGCGGGATCTGCATCCGCCTCTACGCCGAGGACGAATTCAATCTACGCCCGGCGTTCACCGATCCGGAAGTGCTGCGCTCGTCGCTCGCGAACGTCATTCTTCGGATGAAGTCGCTCGGCCTGGGCTCGGTCGAGGAATTCCCCTTCATCGATCCGCCTCATTCGAAGGCCATCCAGGACGGCTATGCGCTGCTCGCCGAGCTGGGCGCCGTGGATGATGACAACGAGCTCACCGACGTAGGAAGGCAGCTTGCCAGGCTGCCCGTGGATCCGCGCATCGGCCGCATGGTGCTCGCGGCGAAATCGGAAAACGCGTTGCGCGAAGTGCTGATCGTCGCAGCGGCGCTTTCGGTCCAGGATCCTCGCCAGAGGCCGAGCGAACGCGCCGCGGCGGCCGACGAGGCGCAGAAGCGCTTCGACGACGAGAAATCCGATTTTCTCTCTTGGTTGAAGCTGTGGAAATTCTTCGAGGAGGCGCTCGCGCACCAGAAATCGCACCGCAAGCTCGCGCAGACCTGCCATGAGTATTTCCTGTCGTTCAACCGCATGCGTGAATGGCGCGACATCCACGGTCAGTTGAAGGAACTCGTCGCGGAGCTCGGCTGGGGCATATCCGAGACGCCGGCCACTTATCAGCAACTTCACCGGGCGCTGCTCGCGGGCCTGCTCGGCAACATCGGCATGAAGACCGAAGAAGGGAATTATCTGGGCGCGCGCGGCATTCGCTTCTGGGTCCATCCCGGTTCGGGCGTGGGAAGGAAGGCCGGGCGCTGGATCATGGCGGCCGAGTTGACCGAGACCACGCGCCTGTACGCGCGCTGCGTGGCCAATATCGACGTCGAATGGCTGGAGTCGGTCGGCGCCCACCTCGTGAAGCGCCACCGCTACGAGCCGCACTGGGAGAAGAAGCCGGCCCACGTCGCCGCCCTCGAGCGCGGCACGCTCTACGGTCTGCTGCTGTACACAAATCGGCGCATGCACTACGGTCCGATGGATCCCGTCGAGTCGAGGAAGGTGTTCATCCGTCAGGCGCTGGTCGAGGGTGAATACGAGACGCGTGCGCCCTTCTTCGCGCACAACCGCAGGCTCGTCCGCGAGATCGAGCAGCTCGAGCACAAGTCGCGCCGGCCGGACGTCCTGGTGGATGACGAGCTGATCTACGCTTTCTACGACAGCTTGGTTCCGGAGGGCATCCACAACGGCGCCGACTTCGACCATTGGCGCCGCGAGGCGGAAGGGAAGAACCCGAAACTGTTGTTTCTGAAGCGCGAGGACTTGATGCGCCACGAGGCGGCCGGCATCACCACGGCGCAGTTTCCGCATCAGCTGGAAATGGTGGGGCGTAGTCTCGCGCTCGAATACCATCACGAGCCGGGCTCGCCGCGGGACGGCGTTACCCTTACCGTGCCTTTGGTGGCCCTGAACCAGGTCGACGCGGCGAAGGCGGACTGGCTCGTGCCAGGCCTGCTGCGCGAGAAGATCACGCGTCTCGCCAAGTCGCTGCCGCAGAAGCTCCGCCACCCGCTTGGGTCCCTCTCGGAATTCATCGACACTTTCCTCGCGGCGAACGAGCCCGCCGACGTGCCGCTGGTGCAGGCCGTCGCCCGCTACGCCCGCCGCGAGTTGAACCTCGCCATTCCGCTCGACGCTTTCCGGGTGGAAATGCTGCCCGCGCACCTGTCGATGAATTTCCGTGTCATCGACGAGCATGGCCGGCAGCTTGCGATGGGGCGAAACCTCGCACAGTTGCGCGGCGAGCTCGGCGATGCGGCCGACGAGCAGTTCGCGGAACTGGCGCGTGCGGAAGCGCCTTCGGGGAAATTCACAGGCTGGGAATTCGGCGAGCTCGACGAGGTGATGGAAGTCCGGCGCGGGCCGCAGGCGCTGATCGGCTACCCGGGACTGGCCGACCACGGCGATTCGGTCAGCCTCGAAGTGTTCGATTCGGCAGACAAGGCTCGCGAAGCGCACCATGCGGGTCTGCGGCGGCTGTTCATGCTGCAGCTGAAGGAACAGGCCCGTCACATCGAGAAAAATCTGCCCGGGCTGCAGGCGATGGCGCTTCAGTTTACGGCTTTCGGCGAGGTTGCCGAGCTGAAGGAGCAGCTTCTGGCAGCGGCGTTTGACCGCGCCTGCATGCAAGAGCCCTGGCCGCGCACGCGTGCGGAGTTCGAGCGGCGGCGCGACGAGGCGCGGTCGCGGGTCACGCTGCTCGCCAACGAAATCGCACGGCTGGTCGCGGGGATACTTCTTGAGCACGCGGCCCTTCAGAAAAAGCTCCAGCAGATGTCCAAGGCGTTTCCGGAACCCTGCCGCGACATCGAGGAGAGCACGACCCGCCTTTTGTCCAAACGCTTCATCGAGCGGACCCCTTACGAGCGGCTTCAGCACTTCCTGCGCTATCTGAAGGCGGCGGGCCTGCGGCTCGACAAGCTGCGCGTGGATCCCCGGCGCGATGCGCGCCTCGGCGCGGAGTTCGCACCGCTGCACTCGCAGTGGCAGCGCGAGCAGGCGAAGCAGCTCAAGTCCGGTGCATCCGATCCGCGGCTCGAACAATTTCGCTGGTTACTCGAGGAGCTGCGCGTGCAGCTTTTCGCGCAAGAGCTCAAGACCCCCGTGCCCGTTTCCGCCAAACGGCTGACGAAGATGTGGCAGACTATCCATCGCTGACCATGGAAAGAATTCTCGAAGCGCTTGCGCGCGCGTTCGGCAGCCTGCTGCATCCCAGGATGCTCTGGCTCATGGTTTGGCCGGTGTTGGTAGCGCTAGCCATTTGGGTAGCGTTCGCTGCGCTGTATTGGGGCGCCGCGGCAAGGTGGATCGATGGTCAGCTGCACCAGTGGCCGTTTTACGAATGGGCCGTCTCGATCTGGCCCCTGACTCTCGTCGCAGCGTGGTTCGCCTGGCTTCTGCTGTTGTTTTTGTTTATCCCGATGGTTCTAATCACCGCCGTATTGATCATCAGTGTCGTATCCATGCCCGCGATGGCCACCCACGTTGGCGAACGTGACTATGCGGAAATCGCTCGGAGAAAGGGTGGTACTTTTATCGGTAGTATCTGGAATGCGGTCGCGGCTCTCGTATTCTTTGGGCTGCTTTTCGCGGTGACACTGCCGTTGTGGCTGATTCCCTTGCTGTGGCCGGTGTTACCGATCGCCCTTTTTGGCTACTTCAACCAGCGTGTTTTCCGTTACGACGCACTCGCCGAACACGGCTCGGCGGCTGAGATTGCCGAGATCATCCGGCGCAGGCGCGGCGAGCTCTTCCTGCTCGGTGTGGCGCTCGCACTCATCGGGCACATCCCTTTGGTCGGATTTTTCATGCCCGTGTACGGAGGGCTCGTCTTCATCCACTACGGGCTTGCCCGGCTCGCTGAGCTTCGGAGCGAGCCAATCGAAGGCAGCGCGAGGCGGGTATGAGAATCGGTGCAATCATCATTGGCGATGAGATCATTCGCGGCAAGCGCGAGGACAAGCATTTTGCCAAGCTGATCGGTATCCTTGGCGCGCGTGGAATGAGGCTCGATTGGTGCGAGTATCTTGGCGACAAGCCGGAGTTGATTACCGCCACGCTCCGGCGCACGTTCGCGTCGAGCGATATCGTCTTCAGCTTTGGCGGCATCGGCGCAACACCGGACGACCATACGCGTCAATGCGCGGCAGACGCGCTCGAGGTCGGACTCGCCTTGCATCCAGATGCCGAGGCGGCGATTCGCTCCCGTACCGACATGGAAATCACCCCGCAACGACTCAAGATGGGTGAATTTCCCGTGGGCTCAATCATCATTCCGAATTCATACAACCGTATTCCGGGATTTTCCCTCCGGGATCATCATTTCGTGCCTGGATTCCCCGTCATGGCATGGCCCATGGTCGAGTGGGTGCTCGACAGTCGCTACGCCCACTTGTTCCACCTGGCACCCGAGGCTGAATCCTCGATCATCGTCTACGAGCTCGCGGAATCGACGATCACGCCGCTCATGCTCGAGGTCGAATCGCGTTTTGGCGGGCTGAAGTCATTTAGCCTGCCGAGCATGGGCGAGCAGGGTGTACGTCGTCACATCGAGCTTGGGGTGCGGGGTGCCCCGGATCAGGTCGCTCCGGCCATCGCGCAGATGAAGACGGGAGTAGTCGCGCTCGGTGGTAGGTGGGTAGAAAAACTCTCGTCGTGAACTGACGTCCCCCAGGCATAGCGGTACCTACAAACAAAAAGCCCTGGCTTTCGCCAGGGCTTTAGGGCGCCCCAGAAGAGGAGGAGGAGGACTGGGGCGCGAGGAGACTTGACTGGTTTTAGGCGGCCCGCTTTTTCGCGGTTTCCTTGGTGGCAGAAGTTGCCGTGGCGAAATTCGCTTCGGCGATCTCCGTGGCCTGCCTGGCGACCTTGTTGAAGCTGTCGTAGGCGGTGTTGGCCGCAGCGAGCGCGGACTTGACGGCGGCGACGGCGACGTCGGAGCCCGCCGGCGCGTTCTTCGAAACCTTGTCGAGAAGACCGACCAAGTTCTTGTTAAACTCCGCCGCTTGCGCTTCAAGAAGCTTGGCTACTTCGCCCTGAGTTTGGGAGGCGAATTCATACGCGCTGCGCGAGTAAGCGATGGCTTTTTCGATCGTCGGCTGGGTGACTGCGGAGTTCAGGTTGACGTATTCCTGTACGTCCTTGGCGTTGAGTAGAGCCTTGGCGTGGCCGACACCTTCTTCAAACGCGGCCTTGGTCGTGTTGAAATTCAGCGCCGACAGGCGTTCGAAAGCGGCAAACTGCGAGCTGGCGAGACCCAGAATGGCCTCGAAGCCCGCTTTGTTCGTGGTGGCGATTTGTTCAGGTGTGAAATACATGGTGTTCTCCATTAAAAGACCGAGTTGAGCTGGAAATTCCTGCTGCGTACTTCGCAGTGTCTTACTGCCGCTCCCCGTCGAGTTATATTGCACTGCAACAACAGCGATTCTACAAAAGGAGGAGTAGATGTCAAGCTTAATTTGTGCAGTGCACTATGGATCGTGACGTAGCCGAATAGGGTTCATAAGGTCTATATAAAACAAAGTATTACAGCCATGGCTGCCTTATTGGAAGCGTGTAACCACTAACACATAAGCTTTTGTTTTTTTATATGAATCGCCCTTCACCAGAAACGCGGGATCGCTACCCGTACTTCCTCGCCATCGCAACACGCTGGACGGACAACGACGTCTACGGGCACGTCAATAACGCTGTTTATTACTCGTACTTCGACACTGTAGTGAATCACTACCTGGTGGAGCGGGGCGCGCTCGACATCGCCACCAGTACGGTGGTTGGCCTGGTCGTGGATTCTGCTTGTCAGTACTTCAGCCCGATCGCGTTTCCCGATACGGTCTACGCGGGTTTGAGGGTGGGAAAGCTTGGACGAAGCAGCATCCGCTACGAGGTCGGGGTGTTCCGCAACAACGAGCCTCAAGCTTCGGCACAGGGACATTTCGTGCATGTCTGCGTCGATCGCCCCTCCGGCCGGGCGGTGTCGATATCACTCACCTTGCGCGCCGCTCTGGAGCCGCTTCTCCCGCAGCCCCGGTAGTCTAACTCGTATTCCTCTGAGCCCCGGTCGGCTCGCGGATGTGGCGTCGCCCCGGAATTCTCGTCATGCGCCAGTTGCCGAGCGCCCAACTCCAGATATCGGGGACGCTCCCTGCCAGCAGCTCTGCCGGGGGGGCCTGGCCCAGGAAGCGGAGCGCTCGCCAAAGCCAAGCCGGGGCCTCGGCAATCTCCAGCGGAGCGGCGAGCGTTTGCTTGCTGAGCTTTTCGCCGCTTCGGTTTACGACGACCGGGAGATGTGCATACCGGGGAGTCAGGAGGCCCAGCAGGCGCTGCAGCAGAATTTGCCGCGGCGTTGAGGCGAGCAGGTCGGCGCCGCGCACCACGTCGGTGATCCCCTGCTCGAAGTCATCCACTACCACGGCAAGCTGGTAAGCAAACAGGCCGTCCGCGCGCCGCACGACAAAGTCGCCGACTTCCAGCGCCAAGTTCTGCTCGATCCTGCCCTGCAGGAGATCGTCGAATGCGATCACGGTCTCGCCCACACGCACGCGCCTTGCGCGCGCCTCGCGCCCCGGCGAAAGCCCCCCGCGGCAGGTGCCAGGATAAATAAGTTCGCTCACCGGCGATAAAGTCGAATCCGAAACTTCCCGCCGCGTACAGGCGCAAGGAAAAATCGCTTGTCGATCCTCGAGACGTTTAAGCGCCGTGTGGTACGCGTCATTGCGACGACTCTGGAACACTATTTCTTCGTCCCACTCGAACCCGCACGCCTCGAGCGCCCTGAGAATTGCGTCTGCGGCGCCGGGTGCTTCGCGTGGCCGGTCGAGGTCCTCGATGCGCAGGAGCCATTTGCCCTTGTTCCGGCGCGCCTCGAGATAGCTGCCGACTGCGGCGACGAGGGAGCCGAAATGCAGGGGGCCGGTTGGGGAGGGAGCAAAGCGCCCGCGATAGTGTTTCGTCGAGTCATGCATAATCTGGAACGAAAATCATATCAGCGTTTTCCCGCGAACCGAAAATTCATGACCGATCACCATCGCATCGTTATCGTCGGCGGTGGCGCCGGAGGGCTTGAGCTCGCGACCCGGGCAGGGGACCGCTTCGGGCGCAGGGGACGCGCCACGGTCACCCTGGTGGACAAGAACGAGACCCATCTCTGGAAGCCCCTCTTGCACGAAATCGCCGCCGGAAGCATGGACATTCACGCGCACCAGCTCGACTACCTCGCACAGGCTCGCTGGCACCACTTCAACTTCTGCTATGGTTCACTCGAGAGGCTTGACCGCGCGCGCCGCGAGATTACAGTTGCCCCCGTAGCGGACGAACGCGGCGCAGAAGTCATCCCACGTCGCACGCTGGGCTACGACACCCTGGTGATCGCAATCGGCAGCGTCGCGAACACTTTCGGCGTCCCGGGTGTCGCGGAGCACGCCTACGCGCTGGAGTCGGCTGCCGAAGCTGACCGCTTCCACAAGCGCCTGATCAACGCATGCATCCAGGCCAACTATCGGCCCGGCAACGCACCGGCGCAGTTGCGCGTGGTGATCGTCGGCGCAGGCGCGACCGGCGTCGAGCTCGCCGCCGAGCTGCACAACACTACGCGAGTGCTCGCAGGATACGGCCTTCAAAACATAGATCCGGAGCGATTCCTCCAAGTCACCCTCCTCAACGCCGATCCTCGAATCCTGCCGATGCTCCCCGAGCGTATTGCACAGGCTGTGACTGGCGCGCTTGAAGATCTGGGCGTGCGTGTCGCGTGCTCGGAGCAGGCTATCGAGATCACGGCAAGTGAGGTGAGAACCAAAAGCGGCAAATCCTTCCCGGCGGAACTCGCGGTGTGGGCGGCGGGAATCAAGGGGGCGGATCTCCTCAAGAATCTCGACGGACTCGAAACCAACCGGATCAACCAGCTCGTCGTCCAGCCGACGCTGCAGACGACGCGCGACCCGGACATTTTCGCTCTGGGCGACTGCTCGGCATTTCCGCGCGAAGGCAAGGCGCCGCCCGTGCCACCTGCCGCTCAGGCGGCGCATCAGCAGGCTTCCCACCTTCTCGGGTCGATTGCGCTACGGATGCGCGGGCGGCCGCTCGCGCCGTTTCGCTACCGCGACTTCGGTTCTCTCGTTTCGCTCGGCCAATACAGCACCATCGGATCGCTGATGGGTTTTCTCTCCGGCAAGAGCTACCGCGTCGAGGGCTGGTTCGCGCGGCTGATGTACCTGTCGCTGTACAAGATGCACCTGTACGCGCTGCACGGTCCGATCGGGGTCGCGCTCGATACCTTGGCCCGGCTCCTCAAACGCAGCACCGAGCCGAGTGTCAAACTGCATTGATGATCAGTTCGATCGTAAAGATCGTGCTCGGCGTCGCCATCGGCGTGCCGCTATTCATGTGGTTTTTCCAGGAGCGGATGCTGTTCTTCCCGCGTCCGCTGGACTCCCGCCCCACGTCGCGCCCGAACGTCGAGGATGTGAGCATCGCCGCCGCGGACGGCGTAAAGCTCCGCGGCTGGATGGTCAAGGGCGATGCGGCGTCCACGCCACTCGTCATCTACTTCGGCGGCAACGCGGAGGAGGTTTCCTGGCTAGCCGACGTTGCCGACCACTTCGCCGGCTGGTCGCTGCTGCTGGTGAACTATCGCGGTTACGGAGAGAGCGAAGGCAAGCCTGGGGAAAAGGAGCTCCTTGGAGACGGACTGGTGATCTATGACTATGCAAAGGGGCGCCTTGACGTGAATCCCGAACGTATCGTGGTCATGGGCCGCAGCCTAGGGAGCGGTGTCGCAGTGAACCTCGCTGCCCATCGCACGCTGAGGGGTGTGATTCTGGTGTCCCCCTACGACAGTATCGTTGAGGTGGCAAAGCGCCATTACCCTTTTCTGCCGGTGTCGCTCATGCTCCGGCATCGCTTCGATTCGCTTGCCCGCGCGCCGCAGATCGCAGCGCCGCTGCTGTGCCTTGTCGCTTCCGAAGACCGCGTCATCCCGGGTGCGCATTCGCGCGTGTTGTTCGAGGCCTGGCGCGGCACGAAGACATGGCGCGAAATCCCCCGCTCCGATCACGACGGCATCGCGGGCGAGCCAGAATATTGGCGTTCCATTTCAGATTTTTTGAAGACACTCCGCTAGGATCAGCGCGCAAACGCCCCTGCTATACTTCTACTTCGACAAATTCCGGAGATTTCCGCATGGCAACTGTCACGTTGACCCAGGACAATTTCGAGCAGATCGTGACCGGCAACGATATGGTCCTGGTCGATTTCTGGGCGCCATGGTGCGGGCCGTGCAAGGGATTTGCACCGGTGTTCGAGGCCACTTCTGAAAAACATTCGGACATCGTGTTCGCCAAGGTGAACACCGAAGATGAGCGGGAACTTGCCGCCTCATTCAATATCCGCTCGATACCGACTCTGATGTTTTTCCGTGAGAAGGTGATCCTCTTCTCTCAGGCGGGAGCCCTTCCGGGTTCGGCGCTCGAGCAGGTGATCAGCCAAGGCAAGGAACTCGATATGGCGACCGTGCATAAGGAGATTGCCGAGCGCGAGGCCAAGGCACAGACGCAGACTTAGGGGAGAGGCTTCCGCGGATTGTGCCTCATGTTGCTGCGGCAAATAAAAAAAGGCAGAGGAGCTTCCCTGCCTTTATTCGATGCTTGCGAAGCTTACTTCTTGTCGTCCTTCTTCGCGGCCTTCTTCGCCTTCTTTTCGCCTTTCTTATCGCCTTTCTTATCGCCCTTCTTCATTTCGTCCTTCTTCATTTCGTCCTTCTTCATCGGCTGGGCGCCGGCGTGGGACGCCGCGAGGGCAAAGCCGCTCGACACGGCGAAGACAGCGGCAATCAACAGCGACAATAGCTTCTTCATTCAATGTCTCCTCTGAATATTGTTAGAGTGATCCGGTCACCGGAACCTGGTAAACCGGCGCGTATCCTAGCAGATATCCTTCAAAGTGCGAAGAATTCGCCAGACGCCGAGCGGGCGCTCCGGCGGAGGTGCTCATTCGGGCCGCGCCCCGCTTCGCTCATTCGGGCGGGCACGTGAACGCAGGCATCGCGTACGGTCTGCTCGGAGCGGCGCTCTTCGGGGCAAGCACCCCCGTCGCCAAGCTGCTCGTCGGTGAAATCGAGCCGGTCATGCTTGCTGGCCTTCTCTACGCCGGTTCGGGATTGGGGCTCAGCCTGTGGCTCGCCGTGCGGGGCTCGATTTTGCCCAGGGCCGAGCGCGCCCGATTCGCCGCCGGCGACTACAAGTGGCTCTGCGGCGCAGTCGTCTCGGGCGGTGTGGTCGGGCCGGTGCTCCTTATGCTCGCCCTTACGGCAGCCTCCGCGTCGGCAGTGTCGCTGCTGCTAAACCTCGAGGGCGTGTTCACTGCGCTCCTGGCCTGGTTTGCGTTTCGGGAAAACTTCGATCGCCGGGTTGTGCTGGGGATGTTTCTGATCGTCTGCGGCGGGGTGATTCTCGGTTGGCAGCCGAACAAGCCCGCGTTGTCCTGGCCGGCGCTCGCCGTGGCCGGCGCTTGCCTGTGCTGGGCGCTCGACAACAACCTCACGCGAAAGATTTCCGCTGCGGATCCCGTAAAAATCGCAGGTATCAAGGGTCTGATAGCCGGTGCAGTCAATCTTTGCGTGGCGACGACCCTTGGAGCTTCGCTGCCGGCACCGGGATTTGCCGCCGCCGCCGCCCTGGTCGGCTTGTTCGGCTACGGGATGAGCCTCGCATTCTTCGTGGTGGCTCTGCGCCAACTCGGCGCCGCGCGGACTGGCGCTTATTTTTCAACCGCGCCATTTATCGGAGCGGCGATGGCGTTTGCATTGCTCGGTGAAGCCCCGGATGCCTTGTTCTGGGCCGCATCGGTTCTGATGGCGGCCGGCGTGGTCCTGCATCTCACCGAACGCCACCAGCACTTTCACAGGCACGAGACGCTGGCACATATTCACCCCCACACGCACGACGAGCATCATCACCACAGCCACGATTTTGATTGGGACGGCGCTGAGCCGCATTCGCACACTCATGAGCATGATCCGCTGGACCACAGCCACCCGCACTACCCGGACATCCATCATCGGCACAGTCATTGATTGGCTGGGCGTCCTCGCGATCGCCTTGTTTGCGATCGCTGCGCACGCTGCCCCTTATGTGCCCAAGGACGATACCGTCGTGCTCGAGCACCTGCCGGTGCGGCCCAACGATCCGATCGCCCGGGAACTGCGCCGGCTGCGCGCCGATCTCGCGGCCGATCCGAACGATCTGGACACGGCTCTCGGGCTCGCGAGGCGCTATTTCGATCTTGCCGGGTCCGAAGGCGATCCGCGCTATGTGGGCTACGCCGAGGCGGCACTCAAGCCCTGGTGGAATCTGCCCGATCCGCCGCTCGAAGCGCGAGTGATGCGTGCCATCCTCAACCAGTACAGCCACGATTTCACCGGCGCGATGAAGGACCTGGACGCCGCTACGCGCGAAGATCCGAAGAACGCTCTCGCCTGGTCCTGGCGTGCGGCGATCCACATGGTGCAGGCCGACTACACTGCTGCTCGCGCTGATTGCGAGTCAATGAAAGAGATCGACGCCGAGCTTGCGATTGGTTGCACGGCCTATCTCGACGGCACGACGGGCAAGGCGGCCGCGGCGTATCGTGCCCTCTCCGCGGCGCTTGCGCGCGACGCGAAGGCTTCGCCGGACGTTCGCGTTTGGGTCCGTACCCGCCTTGCCGAGTTGTCGATACGGCAAGGCGAGGTCAAACAGGCCGAGGAGCATTTTCGCGCGGCGTATCTCGAACCGGTCAACGATCAGTTTCTGCTCGGCGCCTACTCGGACTTCCTGCTCGATCAGGGACGTCCCGACGAAGCCATCCCGCTGCTCGTCGACTGGGTAAAGTCGGACATCCTGCTGCTCCGGCTTGCGCTCGCCGAGCAGGCGCTCAAGGCTCCAAAGGCGCGTGAGCACATCGAGGCGCTCAGGTCCCGGTTCGACGCCGCCGCCCTCCGCGGAGACAAGCTGCATCAGCAGGAAGAGGCGCGTTTCAATCTGTATTTGCTCGGAAACAAGGAAAAGGCGCTCGCGCTGGCCCAGGAAAACTGGAAACTGCAGCGCGAACCGCGCGATGCACGCATCCTGCTCGAAGCTGCTCTCGCGATGAAAGACCCTATGGGCGCCCAGGAAGCCCTCGTTTGGCTCGAGCGCTCCGGATACGAGGATCCGGGGCTACACCAAACGGCGGAAAAATTGAAAGCGCTCAAACGATGAGAGCGCTGCTCGCGTTGCTGCTCCTGCTTGCGGCCTCGCTTGCGCACGCGCACAAGCCGAGCGATAGCTATCTAGCGATCCACGTAGAGGGCTCGAGCCTGAGCGGGCAGTGGGACATCGCCTTGCGCGATCTCGATTTCGCCATCGGCCTGGACGACAGCGGCGACGGCGATATCAACTGGGGCGAAGTGAAGGCGCATCGCGCCGACATCGCGGCGTACGCCCTGGCCAGACTTAAGCTGCGCTCGGGGGGCGCTGACTGTCCGACCCGGGCTACAGAATTTCTTGTCGACGATCACAGCGATGGGGCCTATTCGGTGATGCGCTTCGCGGCGAGCTGTCCCGGCGAGGTGACGACTCTGGAAGTGAGTTACAACCTGTTCGCGGACCTCGATCCGCAGCACAAAGGACTGCTGCGCCTCGAGCACGGCGCGGGGACACGCACCGCCATTTTCAGCCCGGAACGCGCGACCCAAACCTTCGAGCTCGCAAAGATCTCCACGCTCACCCAGTTCTTCGACTACGGCCGCGAAGGGGTGTGGCATATCTGGATCGGTTTCGATCACATTCTGTTCCTGCTGTCTCTCCTTTTGCCTGCGGTGCTCGTCCTCCAAGGCGGCCGTTGGCGGGCGGTAGAACGCTTTCCCCCGGCATTCTGGGACGTGTTCAAGATCGTCACTTCTTTTACGGTGGCACACTCGATCACGCTCAGCCTCGCGGCCCTCGGTGTGATCTCGTTGCCCTCGCGCCTCGTGGAATCCGCGATCGCGACCTCGGTCGTGCTGGCCGCGCTCAACAACGTGTTTCCGCTCGTGCACGGACGGCGATGGATGGTCGCCTTTGCCTTCGGCCTGATTCACGGTTTCGGCTTTGCTAGCGTGCTCAGAGACCTCGGCCTGCCTCAGGGGGCGCTGCTCATCGCCCTCGTCGGTTTCAATTTTGGCGTCGAAGTCGGCCAGCTTGCGATCGTGAGCGCGTTCCTGCCCATTGCGTACGGGCTGCGGACGAGTTGGTTCTACCGGCGCCTAGTCTTCATCGGCGGGTCTCTCGCGATCGTGGCGGTCGCCGGCATCTGGCTTGTCGAGCGGGCGTTCAACATGAAAATCATCAGCACTTGATGAATCGCCAGCGCAACCCCATATCCAATCGACGCGAAAATCCAATCGACACGAAAGCCAGAATGATCGAAATCCGCAAAAGCCAGGACCGCGGTTACGCCGACCATGGTTGGCTGCGCTCCTACCACACCTTCTCGTTCGCCGATTACTACGATCCCGGGAACATGGGATTCGGCCATCTCAGGGTGATCAACGAGGACCGCATTCGACCGGGTACGGGTTTCGGTACCCACGGCCACCGCGACATGGAGATCATCAGCTATGTGCTGGAAGGTGCGCTTGCCCACAAGGACAACATGGGGAACGGTTCCACTATCGTGCCGGGGGACGTGCAGGTAATGAGCGCGGGGAAGGGCGTGCAGCACAGCGAGTTCAACCATGCGCGCGACGATGTGACGCACTTTCTCCAAATCTGGATCGAGCCGAACGTGTCCGGCATTGCGCCGAGCTACGAGCAGAAGCACTTCGACGCCGCCTCGAAGAAGGGGGCGCTGCGCCTGGTCGCCTCGCCCGATGGCCGCGAGGGCTCCGTGACGATCCATCAGGATGCCTATCTGTACGCCGTGCTCCTCGACGGTTCAGACCGTACGGTTCACAAGCTGCAGGCGGGCAGGCGCGCCTATGTGCATGTGGCGCGTGGCAAGTTGACGGTAAACGGCCAAGCGCTGGAAGCCGGTGACGCGTTGAAAGCGGCCAACACCGCCGAGATCGTGCTGGAAAAGGGTGAAGGGGCCGAGGTCTTGTTGTTCGACCTTGCATGATCGGCACGATGATGGCGCGCAATGGTTCCAGGATGCCGGTTGTGTTCTTCGGGCACGGCAGCCCGATGAACACTCTCGAGCGCAACCCGTACACCGAGACTTGGCGAAGACTCGGCGAATCGATCCCGAAGCCCCGGGCGATCCTGTGCGTGTCCGCGCACTGGTACACCGAGGGTACCGCGGTCACGGCGATGGAGAAGCCGAAAACCATCCACGATTTCTATGGCTTCCCGCAGGCGCTGTTCGACGTCCAATACCCGGCCCCAGGCGACCCGCAACTCGCTTCGCGTGTGCGTGAACTGCTCGCGCCGACGAACGTGAAGATGGACCAGTCCTGGGGATTGGATCACGGCACCTGGTCTGTGCTGAAGCACGCCTACCCGGAGGCGAACATCCCCGTCGTCCAGCTCAGCATCGACGGCACTCAGCCGCCGCAATTCCACTACGAAGCCGGTAAGCGACTTGCGTCGCTGCGCGATGAGGGCGTGCTCGTCACCGGTAGCGGCAACGTCGTTCACAACCTGCGAGTGATGAAGCGGGCGGGCGGGCCCGCGTTCGACTGGGCGGTACGCTTCAACGAGAAGGTTCGCGAAGCGCTCGCCTCGCGCAATCACCGGGTGCTTGTCGATTTTGAGCGCCTCGGTGAGGACGCACGCCTGTCGGTGCCGACGCCCGAGCACTACCTGCCGCTCCTTTATATCGCCGCGCTGCAACGGGAAGACGAGGAAATGTCCTTTGCCGTCGACGGATATGAGCTGGGTTCGCTCAGCATGCTCACCGCGGTTGCGGGAATGCCTGCCCCCTGAGCTGTAGCGTGCGGTAGCCGCCTGTGCAGCGGCCAGTTTCACGCGCCGTGCCGCTCGCGCATAATGCGGCGAACCCTTTCCTCCGGATTCTCGCCATGCATCTGCTTGAACAGGCAGCCGTCTTCCTTCTTACCGCGGTGTTGCTGGTACCGCTGTTTCAGCGCTTGAAGCTGGGTGCCGTGCTCGGCTATCTCGGCGCCGGCATGCTGATCGGTCCTTGGGGCCTGGGCATGGTCGGCGACGTGCAGGCCACCCTGCAGTTCGCCGAGTTCGGCGTCGTTCTGCTGTTGTTTCTCGTGGGCCTGGAGCTTCAGCCAAGCCGCCTGTGGGTACTGAGACGGCCCGTGTTCGGATTGGGCGGAGCCCAAGTGCTTGCGACGGGAGTGGCACTTTTCGCTCTGGCGTTCGCTCTGGGTTTCGAGTGGCAGGCCGCGCTCGTCGCCGGCTTCGGGCTCGCGATGTCCTCAACCGCGCTGGTTCTGGCCTCGCTCGCCGAGCGCAAGCAGCTCACGACGCGACACGGGCGCGAGGCGTTCGCCGTACTCCTGTTCCAGGATCTTTCGGTGATCCCCTTACTTGCCTTGCTGCCGCTTTTGAGCGATTCGGGGGTACATGCAGGAGGGTGGCCCTCGGCGGCAAAAGCCCTGGCGGTCATCGCGGCGGTCATCGCCGCCAGCCGACTCTTCGTGCGCCCGGCGCTGAAAGCTGTTGCGAGTTACGGGGGCCGGGAGGTGTTCACCGCGGCGGCGCTGCTGCTCGTGGTGGGCGCCGCACTCATCATGGAGAGAATCGGCTTGTCCGCTTCACTCGGGGCTTTCCTCGCCGGGGTGCTGCTTGCCGACTCCGAGTTTCGCCACGAGTTGGAAGCTGATATCGAACCTTTCAAGGGACTGCTCCTCGGACTTTTCTTCATTGCGGTGGGTATGAGCGCGAACCTTGCGCTGGTGTGGAACCGTCCTCTGACGGTGTTCGGCCTTGCTGCGGGTCTCATGCTGGTGAAGTCCGCTCTGATGTATGCGATTGCCAGGATCGGGGGCGCGCCCAACGACACCGCGCAGCGTCTGGCAGGCGCGATCTCGCAGGGCGGCGAGTTCGCCTTCGTGCTGTTTGCCGCGGCGGGCGCGCTCGGCATATTCGAAGCCGGCACGGCCCAGCTGCTCGTGATGGTCGTGACAGTCTCGATGCTGCTCTCCCCGCCCTTGTTCGAGTTGCACGACCGGTTCCTCAACCGATGGCTCGAGCGTCACAACGCTCCCGAGTTCGACTCGATAACCGGGCCCGGCAACCCGGTGATCATCGCCGGTTACGGACGCGTGGGGCAGATTGTTTCGCGCATACTGCGCATGTGCGGAGTGCCGTTCACGGCACTCGAAGTGAGCTACCAGCAGGTGGATTTCGTGAGACGCTTCGGCAACAAGGTGTACTACGGCGACGCTTCGCGCCTAGAGCTGCTGGAGGCTGCGAAGACGGGCGAAGCCAAGCTTTTTGTACTCGCCATCGACGACGTCGAGGCCTCGGTGAAGACCGCCGAGATCGTGCGCAAGCATTTTCCGAACGTTCCGATTCTCGCCCGCGCACGCAATCGCGTGCATCTATTCCGCCTTCGCGACCTCGGCGTCAAGCTCATCTGGCGCGAAACGTTTTCGGCCAGTCTGGACATGGCACGGCACACGCTCGTTTCCCTGGGTTTCGGCATCGCCGCGTCCGAGCGCGCCGTGAATCTGTTCAAGCAGCACGACGAGGAGCGGCTCGACGCGCAGTACGCAGTCCAGCACGACGAAGCGCAACTCATTCAGACTTCCAAAGAAGCCGCCGCACAACTGCAGGAGCTGTTCGAAGCGGACGGCTTGCAGCCTTTGCCGGGGTTCCCGCAGCCCGTAGCTGCGGCAACGCGAAGGGAATAGCGGCATGCCGTACTTCATTTCGAGTTGTGGGCAGAACTTTCTTCGCGTGCTCTTCGCAAGGAAAAATGTGCAGGCAGGGCCGAGCGGTAGAATAGCTGGGTGAAGAACATCGTTATCCTTATTTCCGGCCGCGGCAGCAACATGGAGGCGATCGTACGCGCGGGGCTCCCCGCGAAGATCGCTGCCGTGATCAGTAACCGCGCCGATGCTGCCGGCCTGAAATACGCCGCACAATCGGGGCTTCCTACCCAGGTGGTCGACGAACGGGAGTTTTCCTCGCGAGAGGCGTCTGACGCCGCGCTCGCGACAGCGATCGATCGGCACTCCCCCGATCTTGTGGCGCTCGCCGGCTTCATGCGCGTCCTCGGCGGAGAGTTCGTGCGGCGCTACTCGGGCCGGCTCGTCAACATCCATCCGTCGCTCTTGCCGGCGTTTCCCGGGCTGCACACGCACCGGCGCGCGCTCCAGGAGGGGGTGAAGGTCCACGGTTGC
>DATHHS010000137.1:0-2437 GCA_035317085.1 Burkholderiales bacterium | reverse complement strand
GCGCTGACCACGGAGACCTCAGCCCGGGAAACAGCCGTCTCGGCCGAGAAAGGCGCGCGGGAAACCGCGGACAGCACCCATGCGGCGCTGACTACTACCGCGCATGGTGGGATCGTCGCTGGCACGGACTCCCGGTTGACGAATGCCCGTACGCCTACCGCTCACGCTTCGACGCACGCTGAAGCGGGCAGCGATCCGCTGACGACCGCGGATCTCCCGAGTTCGGTGGTAAACGGCAGTACCGCCGTCCTCGACGTGAGGCAGTTCCTAGCCGGTGGTGTCGTGGACTGGGCGGCGGCGCTCAAAGCGATGGAAGAACAGCGCAAGGCGCTGCTGACGCCGCTCGACATAGCTTTGAAAGAAGGCCCGGTCCTCGGCAACAAGGAACACGTCACCGGGAATGTCGCGACGTTCAAATACCACTTCATCTTCGAGGGTTGCCCAACGATCACCCTTCCGGTGATGGCGGAAGGGCAGTATGCGACGCGGTTCAACGAAACGGCCGAAGGCGTCAACGTCAACGCGGCGCTCTACAAGCACCCGGACATCATCTTGGACGGGGATTTCCGCATCGCTGGGAGCGGCAGCGGAGACGGCGGCTCGTTCATGTCCGCCTACCGCCGCACGTTCGCCGTCAACGGTGTGATGAGCGGCGAAACTACAAGAACGGCGTCACCGAACGTGGCTACACCGATCACACCTTCGTAAAGGGCGTCCACACCGATCACACCGTCACCGGCTACGCGCTCCAGAGCGAAGAAGGCGACGGCAAGGTCATCGCTCAGGTCATGGCCTTCGCCGGGAAGGGCTACCTCGGCAAGCATGGCTCCGGGGTGTTCGCGTGCCCGGTTAGCGGCACCCATGAGTTCGACGCCGCCAGCTTCACGCTGTTGCAGAACCACCTGGAGGGTGATGGCCCAAACGAAGTCGGCGGCAAGACCACGAGTCCGCTGCTGCTGTTCAGGGGCGGCGTCTACAAGGTGCAGGACTCTCGGCTCTATACGCTGGCGAATCCCGCGCGGCCGTGCATAGAAGTGGACGACACTGAAGTGGCCAATCGCGCGACCGATCTGACGCTCGACATGACGCGGTTCCTGCAGAGGCTGGATGAACCGGGAGCTGCGGGTGAGGCCGAGCCTGGTGGCAACCTGCTCGGCGTTGCGATCAAGCTGAAAGGGTTCTCCAAGCAGTCCACCCTGAAGCTCATAAACGTGCGGGGAGAGTGCTTCCAGCAGACCAGCGCGGCCTCTCAGTTCGACTCGCGATCCAAGATCGGCATTCGCATCGAATCAGACGACGAAGGCCTGCAGACGCAGCTCACAAACCGGCGCGTGATGATCGCGAGCACGGACTGCATCATCCGCTACAACACTTCGACCTCCTCATGGGAGGTGCGTCCGCTCGGCGGCAACAACGACTCGGTCACGACGCACCGCTTCTCGACCCCAAACCTCGTGCTGAGCAAGTTCGCTTCGGGCAGCACCCAAGCTAAAGCGGCCCCGACGACGCGAGCTGCGGGCAAACACTATTACCGGGGCTACGCTGTCGATGATCGCGGGCGCAAGACGAACATGGGCGCGGAAAAGCTGGTCACGCTCGCGGCAGGCGAAGTCCCGAACGTCGAAATCGAAGCAGGGCAGGCGTGCCGCTTCATCCTCGAACACGGCACCGCAGAAGGTGTCTTCACCGACTGGGTGGAGATCGTGCTGCCCCAGGGACAGGCGTACCTGGCCGATATGGGATCGGCGATCGGGGGCGCGGCGTGGTCAACGGAAGGCAAACCGACGGCTCAGACCACGGCAGCCGCTGAAAACAACACGGCAACAGGACGCGTGCTGCTCGACTCCAACGGTGTCGCTGAGAGCTTCGGCCCGGAAATCCCGACGACGGGCTCATGGCAGAAAGCGGGCGACCTGTACACGCTGACACCTTCGGGCATCCGCTGCGTGTGCGCTACGAGCGCGATCGCCAACAACGGCGGCACATGGATCGCGCTGCTGGTTGGCGCGAACGAGCTGACAGCCGGCGAGAGCACCGTTCCCCGCGAATCGGCTGCGGCGACGACGATCGCAGCGACGACCAAACTACTGCGGCTGGCGTTCTTCACCGCCCGTAAGTCCGAGACGATCAAAACGCTCCGGGTCGTTACGACCGCCACGGCCGCCGCTGCGACTCCCTCGCTGATCCGGCTGGGTGTCTACTCGGTCTCTGAAGCCGGCGCCCTGGCGCTCGTAGCATCGACCCCGAGCGACACGACGCTGCTTGCAGCAGCGAACACCCGGTACTCGAAGAACCTCTCAGCGACGTGGGCGAAGGTGGCTGGCTCGCGCTATGCGATCGGGCTGCTCGTCGTCACAACGGCGGCGGCCCCGACGATCGCCGCGATCTCCTCGTCGGTGGGGAGCACAGAAGCCGGCGAATCACCGCGCCTCTGCGC
>DATHHS010000136.1:0-2560 GCA_035317085.1 Burkholderiales bacterium | reverse complement strand
CCGAGATGGCGCAGGACGCCGAATTCGCGCCTCCGCGCCAGAACGAGCGCACCGAAGCTCGCGGAAAGTCCGAACAGGCCGATGATCACCGCCACCGCTTCGAGCGCGTAGGTCACCGCGAACGTGCGATCGAACACCTTGAGCGAGAGATCGCGAATCTCCCCCGGCCCCGCGATCTCGACGTTCGCACCGCCGGCAACGCGTGCTTCGACCTCTCGCGCCAGACTCGCCCGATCCGCGCCCGGCGCAAGCCACAACGCCGCATCGTTGGCGTAGGCGTCTCCGGTATAGCGAAGGTATTGGTAGCGCTCGATCAGCACCGCCCCCTGCTGGCGCGCGTAATCTCGCCACACACCGGCGACGGTGAAGCGCGCGCGCCGCCCGCCCAGGGGAAGCTCGATCACTGCGCCGGGCCGCCACCCGTAGATTTCCGAGGCAACCTCGCTCACCCATGCGGCCGGCGCATCGCCCGGCTTGAGTTCATGCGCCGCTCCCAGAAGCGGCGGCACCCTGCCCTCGGCTTCGACCGCCCGGGCAAGCAAGGTGATCGGCGGCTTGTCGGCCGCGACGATCAGCCGCTGGCTGCGCAGGAACTCGACGCGGCGAATCCCGGGAAGCGTGGCGATCGCGCGTTGATCGGCGGGCGAAAAGAATCCCGTGTCCGGACCCGGACCGGTGCGCAGATAGAGGTCTGCGGGCAGCACCCGTTCCAGCCACTCCTGCAGCGACACGCGGAACGAGGCCACCATGATCGCCATCGACACCATGAGGCTCACGCTTGCGACGATCGCCGCCAGGCTCACTCCCACCTGGCCCGGGGCGCCGCGAAGCTGCGCGAGTCCGATCCGGGCGGACACCGGCCCGAGCAACGGTGCCGCGCGAAAGCACAGGACCGCGATGCGCGGCATCAGCACCACGGCGCCGATCAGCAGCAGTGCGATCGCCGCATAGCCGAACAAGGGCAGGCCGCGCACCGGCCCGGCTTGAGTCAAGGCCGCGCCGGCAAGCAGCACCGTGAGTCCCGGCCACACCGGCTGCAGGCGTTCGAAGGCGCGCCCTTCGTCGCCGGCCTTCAAGGCGAGCGCCGGCGCGGCGCCGGCGGCTTCCAGCGCCGGGGCAAGGCTGCCAAGCACGGCCGTCAGAACGCCGAGCGAGAAGAACAGCGCGAGCGCCGGTCCGTCGAACGCGAGCGTCGGTTCCAGACCGCGAAAATACCCGGCTCCGAGTTCGGCACCGAAGTGCCGGAGCACCGAAGCGGCGGTCGTATAGCCGATAGCGATCCCGACAATCGCGCCGAGCGCGCCGATGATGGCCGCCTCGCCCAGAATCATCGCGACCAGCCCGCGGCGCGTCATGCCGAGCACGCGAAGCAGCGCGAGTTGTGTGCGCCGGCGAACGACGGCCAGGGCCTGCGCCGAGAAAACGAGCAATCCGCCCGTGAAGAGCGCCACCAGCGCGAGCACGTTGAGATTCACGCGGTAAGCGCGCGACAGCGACCCGCTGCGCTCGACGTCGGCGTCCGGCCGCTCGATCAGGGTGCCCGGCGGCAAGTCCACGCGCAGACGCGCGGCGAGACGCTCAGGATCGGCTCCCGGACGCAGCCGCAGGTCGATGCGGTTCAAAAAACCCGACCGCAGAAAAATCGCCTGCGCGGCACCGATGTCGAGGATCGCGAATCGCTGCCGGCGGCTGTCGCCCAGCACGCCCGCGACTTGCAGCGAAATTACCCGCAGCCCGACCTGGACGGAGAGCGTGTCGCCTTTTTTCAGGTCGAGCCATTCCGCCGCGGCAGCGGAGAGAAAAACCCGGTCGGGGCGGAGAAAATCAAGTCTGGACTCGGGAACGCGCCCGTTCCCTCCTTCCGCGAGAAAAGGCTGGATGCGCGCCGCACGGAAAATATCGAGCCCCAGGATTTTCAAGGGCTCGCGCCGGCCCGGAAGCCTTGCGTCCACCTCGAGCACGGGGCTGGCTACCGCGACCTCGGGCAGCTTCGCAATTCGCGGATAGAGCCCCTCGTCGAAACCCGCCCCCGCACCTCGCACGGCGAGATCGGCCTCTCCGGAAAGCGTCAGCACCGCGGCCTCGAATTCGTTGACCGCAGCCTGATTGACGAGCTGAACGGCGTAACCGAGCGCAACGCCGAGCGCGATGGCCAGCACCGAAAGCGCGAGGCGGCCCTTGTGCTGAGACAGCGGCGCAAGCAGCAGACTGCGGCGGACCGCGTATCGGGTCATTTCCGCATGTTAGCGCGTGATCGGCCCGACGCGCTCGATACTCCGGGAGCCCGCCAGATGACTCAGCTGATGAGTCCGTGCCTCATGGAAAACTTGACCAGCTCGACAGTATCGCGAACCTTGAGCTTCTTCATGATGCGGGCGCGATAGGTTTCGACCGTCTTGGGCGAGAGCGACAAGGCCTGCGCGATGGTGGCATTGGTGCGTCCCTCGACGACCAGTTGCAGCACATCTCTCTCTCGCAGGCTCAAACTGTCCAGCGGGCTGACGTTGGCCCCTTCGCGAAGGTAGTCGTCGATGACCGTCTCGGTAATCCGGTGGCTCAG
>DATHHS010000135.1:0-6475 GCA_035317085.1 Burkholderiales bacterium | reverse complement strand
CTCGCTTTCGCGCTCGAGCTGATAGCGGTAGTAGGCTTGAACGCCCTGCTCCTCGAATACGCGGTTACTCTCCTCGAGGTCGAACAAGGCCCGGGAGGAGATGGCGACCACCAGCTTACCGTCGAAGGACGCGGACATTTTGATCCTGGAGCGGGTAGAGGGAATCGAACCCTCGTCTAAAGCTTGGGAAGCTTTCGTTCTACCATTGAACTACACCCGCGAAGGGAGGAATTTTAGGGTATTTCCGCGGTGCAGGCGAACAGCCCGCAGGAGGACGCTGCGCCTAGGGGTCGCGCCAAGCTAGGAGCAGGGCCGCGCCAAGCCGAAAGAGCATGCGGCGACACCGATCGTACTTGCGTTATTTTCTTGCCCTGGAAAAGACACATCACCACTCCAGAAATTATTGCCTTTCTGGAGTGGTGACACTGAAGTTTCAATACCGCTACATGACGGTCAAGGTCGCAACGGCCGGGGCGGCGCTATTGCCTTTGTCCGTCTGCAAGGCGCCGGCAGGCAGCGAGTTGATGAAACTGCCCGCGACCGGCGCGGTCACCTGCGCCGTCACCGTACAGGAGCCGTTGGCCGGGATTGCGCCTTCCACCAAGCCCACCGCCGAGGGGCCGATGACGAACCACGCCGGCGAGAACAACGCCTGCGAACGCGCGACGCCGGCAGAGAGCGCAGCGAGCGACTCGATACAGTTGCTGCTGACGCTGCTGGCGATCACCAGCAGGCCGCTGGGCAATGTGTCGATGAACTGCGCGGTCAGACTGGCGGGTGTGTTGTTGGGGTTGCTCAGGGTAATGGTAAGAGTCGAGACCCCGCCCGCATTGATGCTCGCCGGGCTGAAAGACTTGCCGAGCGTGGGCGCGATGACGACCCCTGCGGCGTTGACAGTCAGGGTCGCGACGGCCGGGGTGGCGTTATTGCCTTTGTCGGTCTGTAACGCGCCGGCAGGCAGCGAGTTGGTGAAACTGCCTGCGACCGGCGCGGTCACCTGCGCCGTCAGCGTACAGGAGCCGTTGGCCGGGATCGCGCCTTCCACCAAGCCCACCGCCGAGGGACCGATCACGAACCACGCCGGCGAGAACAACGCCGACGAGTGCGAGGTACCGGCGGCAGTGAGCGCAGTGAGCGACTCGATACAGGTGCTGCTGACGCTGCTGGCGATCACCACCAGGCCGCTGGGCAATGTATCGATGAACTGCGCGATCAGGCTGGCGGGTGTGCTGTTGGCGTTGCTGAAGGTAATGGTAAGGGTAGAGACCCCGCCCGCATTGATAGTGGCCGGGCTGAAGGCCTTGCCGAGCGTGGGCGGGACGACCGCGGGCGGGACGACCGCAGGGGTGTTGACGGTCAGGGTCGCGACGGCCGGGGCGGCGTTATTGCCGTTGCTGGTCTGTAACGCGCCGGCAGGCAGCGAGTTGATGAAGCTGCCTGCGACCGGCGCTTTCACGTCTACCGTCACCAAACAGGAGCCGTTGGCCGGGATAGAGCCTCCCGTCATGATCACCGTCGCAAACAGGCCGCCCGTGTCGGGGGTCGTGAATATCCCCCCGCAATTACTGCGAGGGGTGGCGGCTATCACCACGCCGTTTGGAAATGTGTCGGTGAGCGGCGCGGTCAGGCTGGCGGCTGTGGCGTTGGCGTTGCTCAAGGTAATGCTGAGAGTCGAGACCCCACCCGCATCGATGGTTGCCGGGCTGAAGCTCTTGCTGAGCGTGGGCGGGATGGGAGTGACTGTGACCGGCGGCACGCCGCACACGGCGGCGGAGACGGTGTTGGAATCCAGCGTGACTGCGCCATTTCGCGCCAGAGCTCTACCGGACACGCTTGCGCCGGTATCGAGGGCGATGCTCGTGAGCGCGAGAATACTGCCTACGAACGACGTGGTGGTACCGAGAACCGCGGAACTGCCGACCTGCCAAAAGACGTTGCAGGGCTGACCGCCATTGGTCAGCAGCACGGATGAATTGCTCGCCGTCGTGAGGGTGCTCACTGTCTTGAACACCCAGACCGCATTGGAGTCGCCCCCGGCGTTGAGTGTGAGCGCTCCCGTCAGCTGAGCCGACGACGAAAAACAATAGACGCCCGGCACGAGCGTCTTCCCGCCGAGATCCTGATCGGTCAAGTCGGAAGTGCAGGCCTGGCCTGCCAGATTGTTATAGGCGGTGGTGGTGTCGTTCTGAGCCTGAAGGGCCACCGCATCCGCTGCGTGTATCGTCCCTCCGGCCACGAGCCCGGGAGGAAAACCGGTGACCGCTGAGCCCGGGCTGACACCCAGGTCTCCGGTGATGACGCTCGGACCGGTATTGGTCACCGTCTGGCCACCCAGCACCGCGAAGCTCTGCTCCGTGCCCAGTGGCGGCGCGGACGCCGCCGAAACTGTGTTGCCTCCGTTGACTTGGCCCGTGGTCTGATCCACGCCGCCGCCACTGCATCCCGCCAAGAGAACCGTTGTCGCGGTAAGAGCCGCGAGCAAAACGGCGGCGGAAAGTCTTGCAAACAAACCTCTGATAAGAGCGGCGAGTAACAAGGTCGCAAACCACAGCTTGGAGATTCTCATGGCAATTTCCTCAGTAGCACGCACAATTAAACTTCCCCTGAAACGAGCCGCGGTCATGACCGCCGGCTCGGGTCTGGGGAAACCCCTCTCGTACATCCCGGGGACGGCACCGGGACGAACCGATGTCCAAGATAAACGTGGGGGTGCCGCTGGTCTGTTCGGAATCGAACCATCGTATGTGCGCTATCGTACGAGGAGCATGTGCGCTAGCGTACGAGGCGCTGCGAATATGCGCGCCCGTCAAATCCGTGATGAGCTGGTTGCCGTTGGCAACCAGCGTGGCTTCCTCGCCGGGTGAGCGTTACTGGCTAGTGCGAAGACGCCTGTGCGCCCGCACGCAACCGTCGCAGCAAGGCCTGGACGTAGTAGTAATCTGCGTAGATCAGCGGGACGTCAATCTCGGCCTTCTGCGGGAAGTTCCCGGTGCTGTGAAGCAGCAGAAACGAGTGCCCGGCGCCGGTGGCTCGATAAGTCGTGCTCAGACTCGCCAGCATCCGGTCCGCTGCAAGGCGGTAGCGCAATCTGTGGGTGGCTGTGAATTCGGTGAGCTCATAAAGCGCCGCAGCAGCAATCGCGGCAGCCGAAGCGTCGCGCGGTGTTTGGGCCCTCGATGACACGCTGTAGTCCCAGTACGGGACGAAATCCGGCGGAAGGTGATCCAGGATGAACGCAGCGCTCGCCTCGGCCTGGCGCAAGTATTTCGGGTCCCGCGTCTCCCGATAAGCCATGGTAAAGCCGTAGACCGCCCACGCCTGACCGCGGGCCCACGCCGAATCGTCCCTTGCGCCCTGCAGCGTTCCCTTGCTTCGCACGGCCCCGGTGAGCGGGTCGAAATCCACGACGTGATAGCTGCTCCCGTCGTTTCTAAAGTGCTCGCGGAGGGTGGTATTGGCATGAGCCACCGCGATGTCCCGATAGTGCGGATCTCCGGTCAATCGGGTCGCAACGAACAGCAACTCCAGGTTGATCATGTTGTCGATGACCACCGGATATTTCCAGGGGCCAAAGTCCCATGACCGGATCGCGCCGACTTTCGCGTTGAATCGAGTCGTCAGCGACCGGGCGGCGTCGATTACGACCGTCCGGTAATGTTCATCACCGGTAAGGCGATAACCGTTCCCGAAGCTGGTGTAAATGATGAAACCGACGTCGTGCGTACTGGTGTTCTTCTTCTCCTGCTCCAGGAGCTCGGTCCATTGTCGCGCCGCCCGTTCGAACTGAGCATCTCGAGAGTACTCGTACATCAGCCACAGCAGGCCGGGGTAGAACCCGCTGGTCCATTCTCGAGAGGCAGTACCGACGGGCCTGCCATCTTTCGCGACTGTTCGAGGAATGGCTGTACCGTCAATAGGGCGAAAAAGCGCAGATCTCAGGCGGGCTACCGCAATATCGAGTTCGGACCGCGCGGAGAATTCTATCGGTGCTGCAGTGCTGCGCGCCAGGTCGGTCGCTGCGCAATCCCGGGAAGAGAGATCGCCACCGACGCCACACCACAGGCCGCAGAGCAGCCATAGGGATTCAACCATTGTGACGGCCTTGAATTGATCGGGGCGACAATATTGCCAAGGGTGCAAGCTTGGAGAACTTTCGTTCTACCATCGAACCACACCCACATGGTAAGATAAATTTGCCCTCTTCCCTTGGGGTTTCCAAGTGATCCAGCTCTCCGTCAACGGTCAAATTCAGCGGGTCGAACCCGGTGCCGACATTGCGCGATTGCTGCAAACACTCGAGCTCGCTGGCAAGCGCGTGGCTGTAGAAAAAAACGGCGAGATCGTGCCGCGGAGCCATTACGCCGGTACGCAGCTGACGGAAGGTGACCGGCTTGAGATCGTCGTCGCCGTGGGAGGCGGTTGATGAACGCTCCCACCCGCCTGCCCGAGCAGACCGCGAGCGGCGATGCGCTCGTCATTGCAGGCAAGGCCTATCGCTCGCGTCTTTTGATCGGCACGGGCAAGTATAGGGATTTCGACGAGACGCGGCGTGCGGTGGAAGCGAGCGGCGCCGAGATTGTGACGGTGGCCATCCGCCGCACCAACATCGGCCAGAACGCAAACGAGCCGTCGCTCCTCGACGCGCTGCCACCTTCCAGATTCACGATCCTCCCCAACACCGCGGGCTGCTACAACGCGGAAGACGCGGTGCGTACGCTGCGTCTTGCGCGCGAACTGCTCGATGGTCACGACCTGGTGAAACTCGAAGTGCTGGGCGACCCGAATACGCTTTATCCGAACGTCGTCGAAACGATAGCGGCCGCGAAGACTCTGGTGCACGACGGCTTCAAGGTGATGGTGTATACGAGCGACGATCCCATCATCGCGAAGCGACTCGAAGACATCGGTTGTGTCGCCGTGATGCCGCTCGCCTCGCTGATCGGCTCGGGGATGGGCATACTCAATCCGTGGAACCTGCAGCTCGTCATCGACAACGCCAAGGTTCCGGTCGTGGTGGACGCCGGTGTCGGCACGGCATCCGACGCCGCCATCGCCATGGAGCTCGGCTGCGATGCCGTGCTCATGAACACCGCCGTCGCCAAGGCGCAGAACCCGGTGCTGATGGCGCAAGCGATGAAAAAGGCCGTCGAAGCCGGCCGCGAAGCTTTTCTCGCCGGGCGCATGCCGAAGAAACTCTACTCCGCCAGCCCCAGCTCTCCGGCCTCGGGCCTGATCTCGCCGAAAGCGGCGTAGACAAGCTTTCTTGCAGGAACAACGGCGCCCGATACGAAGCTTCGTCCTGCGTCAAGGGCGCGTCACCCACGCGCAACGGCGTGCCTGCGAAGAGCTGCTTCCTGTCTACGGCATGCCCTTTGTGCCGGCGCCCCTCGATCTCGATCGACTGTTCGGCCGCTCCGCGCCGAAGATTCTCGAAATCGGCTTCGGCATGGGCGAAACCACCGCGACGATCGCGCAGGCGCACCCCGAAAACGACTATCTCGGCATCGAGGTGCACACTCCGGGTGTCGGGAGCCTCCTGAAGCAGGTCGCCGAACTGGATTTGAAAAACGTGCGTGTCATCCAGCACGATGCGGTCGAGGTACTGCAACAGATGATCGCAGCTGCCGCGCTCGAGGGCGTACACCTTTTTTTTCCGGATCCCTGGCCGAAAAAGCGCCACCACAAGCGCCGCCTGATCCAGCCGACGTTCGTAACGCTACTCGCTACAAGGATGAAGTCAGGCGCGTATCTGCACGCCGCCACCGACTGGGAAGACTACGCGCAGCAGATGTTGCAAGTGCTGTCCGCCGAGCCCTCGCTGGAAAACACTACAACGGACTTCGCGCAACGGCCCGGCTCGCGGCCCGAGACAAAATTCGAGCGCCGGGGCGTCAAACTCGGGCACCGCGTGTGGGACCTGGTGTTCCGCAAGCGCTAGGAAGATCTGATCAACGTCATTCCCGCGAAAGCGGGCATCCAGCAAGTGGCTGAAATCCTGGATTCCCGCTTTCGCGGGAATGACGGGATCAGGGGTTGTTCAGAGCTTCGCTAGGCGCCGAGCTTCTGGGCGAGATCGCCGAAGTCCCTGAGGTTGAGATCGAAGCGTTTTTCGGGTTTGACGTCTTTCTTCGCCGGATCGCCGAATTCAAGCGGCCGCTGCACGAAGGCCGTGCGCAGCCCCGCCGCAGCTGCGGCGTCGAGATCGTTCTTGTGCGCGGCCACCATCATCAGTTCGTGCGCCTGCAAATCGAGCAGCCGCGCCGCACCCAGATAGACTTCGCGGTCGGGCTTGTAGTGGTGAAACAGCTCGCCTGAGAAAATGCAATCCCAGGGCAGGCCCGCCTGCTTGGCCATGTGGGTGAGCAGCGCCACATTCCCGTTCGAGAGCGTGGCAATCACAAATTTCTTTTTCAGCCGCGTCAATCCCCTGACCGCGTCCGGCCAGGGCTTCAGCCGGTGCCAGGCCAGGTTGAAT
>DATHHS010000134.1:0-4809 GCA_035317085.1 Burkholderiales bacterium | reverse complement strand
TAGTACTCGTCGTAATAGGTCAGAGCAAGCGCCTCCTGCCGTATCGCTCCGTCGACGTCGGATGGGGTGTTCAGATGCCCCACCGCGGCGACAGCTGCGCCGAGGCTATCGACAATCGGCACTTCGAGGGCGCTGGTGGATAGCGGCAAGTCATCGCCACCACCCTGGATCGTAAGCGCGTTCTTGCGCACGAATTCTGGAAGAGGCTTGTCAGGCTTGCCACGGGGCTCACCGAGCGTGAACAGCACCGGCAGCACCACGTTGCCCGCCTTGGCAAAGCTCTCGGCGAGCTTCCTGTCGGTGTTGAGCGCGCCCTCGGCTTCCTGCAGCGTTGCGCCGATTTGAAGAAGCTCGGGCGATACGCCGCGGGGCGGTGCGCCTGCATCGGCGGTGACAGGCACAAGTTTGTGGTAGGTCTCGAGAAGCTTGTTGACGTAGGTGAGGCCCGGATCGATCTGCGGCTCGGAGAAGAAAACCGTGTAGCCGATGACTTTGGCTTTCGCGTCCGCCAGGCGTTCGATCATTTTGGCGTGGACCTCGCGCGACCAGGGCCAGCGGCCGATATTGTCGATGCTCTGCTTGTCGATGGCGATAACCGCAACCTTGTCGGACGGCGTTCGTGACGAAGCACGGACACCCCAGTCGTAGGCGTAGCGCTCCAGGCCCTCGATCAATTGGGACCCGCTGGTCGCGAACAGCACGAGTGTTACCGCCAGACCGAGAAACCAGTCTTTCTTCCAGAAACCCGCTTTGGTCATTACCTCTCCCGCTTATTTTTATTGTTGTTTAACGAGGGGATGCGCACCGAGTGCTCGCATTTTACGCTAACGACCTTTGAATCGGCCCTCCCGGCGTGCAGTGGCGCTGATTCCTGTCGGTGCTCCGGCTGAATAGACAAAAATTTCCCCCGCCCGACAGAAAATATGCCTTATCTCGCCCGTGAAGATCAGTAAGTTATTGATTAAACAATGCTCTAGGCGACATTTTTACAATGAATAGCGGGGGCAGTCAAATTTCTCTTCGGCGGCGAATCCGGTTGACTACCGACGCCATGAACCCACGCGAGGTCAGCAGACGCTCAAACGGCGATCCCGGCGGAAGAAACACGACAACACGTCGCGCCGCGAACGGGCGGCCGCTCAAGACGCGTCAGCTCCCGAGTACGGTGCCCGGGATGAGTCCGTTCTGGGCCACGAATTCGATCGCGGATACTTTCTTGCCGTCCTCGTGCTTTGCCTTGAGGACCTCGATCCGGCCTCCCTGGGCGGTCACGAAAAAACTCGCGCCACCGATCTCGGAAATCTCACCGATCTTGCCTTTGACGGCGCCGAAGGTGCGGAACAGGTGCTTACGGCTGTCGAAGACCTGGACTTTCTTTCCGTTCAAGGTGGTCCATGCCCCAGGAGCAGGGTTGCACCCGCGTATGACGTTGTAGATGAAATCCACGTGGTTCGCCCAATTGATCCTGGCTTCGGCGGCGCGGCACCATCCCTCATAGCTCGCGGCAGCTTCGTCCTGAACGGTTTCGCGGTGTTTGCCTGCCATCACGAGATCGGCCGCCTCCAGCATCGCGGCGACTCCCATCGGGAAAAGACGGTCGAAGTAGACGCTGCCAAGCGTGTCGTCGGCGCTGATCGGCGTCTCCTTCTGGAGAACGATCGGTCCCTCGTCGAGGCCGTCGTTCGGCCGGAAGATGGTAAGACCGGTCTTCGTCTCGCCGCGGATGATCGGCCAATTGATGGACGAAGGCCCGCGGTATTTCGGCAACAGCGAAGGGTGGTACTGGATCGTGCCGTGCTTCGGAATCTTAACGAACTCCTGTGGAGCGAACTGCAGCACGAAGGCCATGATGCCGATCTCGGCATTCAGGCCTCTCATCGCCGCCGCCGCCTCGGCGCTTTTCAGCGATGGGAACTGGAAGACCTTGACGCCCTTCTCCTGGGCCGCGGTTCTCAGCACATCAGGCTTGGCGCCCGGTTTTTCCGGAGCGCAGAACACGCCCGCCACCTCGTCGCCACGCGCGAGGAACGCCTCGAGCACGGCCTTGCCGAAGTCCTGCTGTCCAACGATCGCGATTTTCATGCGGCCTTCTTCGGCGGAGCGGAAAACGCGCCCGCCTGTTTCATTGCATTGATTTTCGAATCTTCATACCCCAGTACCTGCTTGAGGATTTCGTCCGTATGCTCCCCTAGGGTAGGCGAGCGCTGGATTTTCGCCGGCGACGCCGAGAGCTTGATCGGCATGCCGACGTTCCACCACTTGCCGCGCTGAGGGTGGTCGAGCTCGACCCACATGTCGCGGCCGCGGATGTGCTCGTCGTTTGCCAGGTCCTGGGTGCTCATGATCGGGCCGCAGGGCACGTCGAGCGGGTTGAGGATCTCCATGAACTCGCGTTTGGTGTACTTCTCGGCGAACTTGTTGATTAGCGTCCACATCAGCTGCTGGTTCTTGCGGCGCTCGCCAATGGTGGCGAAGCGCGGATCGGTCGCCAGGGCCGGGATACCGACGTCGGGGCCGATACGCTTGGCGAGCGCATCCCAGACCGCTTCCTGCACGACGATATAGAGCCAGTCGTTCGCCCCGTGGGCCTTGCAGTGGATCGCGTTGCCGAGCTGGCCGCCGCCGGAATCGTTGCCGGCGCGCGGAACTTCGCCCATTCCCTTGTAGGTGGGAACCGAGTATTCCGGCATGTCGCCGCGCGTGAGGCGCTGGTGATCGCGGAACTTGACGCGACACAGGTTCATCACCCCGTCCATCATCGCCACTTCGACGTACTGGCCCTTGCCGGTGACGCTCGCTTGGCGCAGCGCCGCGAGCAGCCCGATCGCTAGGTGCAGGCCGGTGCCGGAGTCGCCGATCTGGGCGCCCGTCACGAACGGCGGGCCGTCGGGCACGCCGGTCGTGCTCATCGCCCCGCCCATGGCCTGGGCGACATTCTCGTACGCCTTGAAGTCGGCGTAGGGCCCCGTGGAGCCGAAACCCTTGATCGAGCCCATGACGATCTTTGGATTGAGCTCGTGGATCTTCTCCCAGGTAAAGCCGAAGCGGTCGAGCACGCCCGGCCCGAAGTTCTCCATGATGATGTCGCACTTCTTCAGGAGATCGACGAACACCTGCTTGCCCTCGGCGCTCTTCATATTCACGGTGATCGAGCGCTTGTTGCAGTTGAGCATCGTGAAGTAGAGGCTGTCCGCGTTGGGTACGTCGCGGAGCTGACCGCGCGTCGCATCGCCTTGCGGATTTTCGAACTTGATCACGTCGGCACCCATCCACGCGAGCAACTGCGAGCACGTCGGCCCCGCCTGCACGTGCGTCATGTCGAGGATGCGGATTCCCTTGAGTGCTTCCATTCTGATCTCCAAAAACTCTGCGGCAGATGAAAGGCTGCCTGCCCTTGCTCAACGGCTTATTTCTTTTTTGCGCTCGGATTCAGGCTCGTGATGCGACCGCTTTCGGTGCCGGCGGTTTCATCGATCACGGCGTTGATGATTGTGGGCTTTTTCGAGCGGATCGCTTCCTCCATCGCCTTGCGCAACTCGGCCGGGGTGGTCGCGTTCACGCCGACGCCGCCGAAGGCCTCCGCCAGCTTGTCGTAGCGCGCGCCTTTCACGAACACCGTCGGGGCCACGTCGGAGCCGCCGGTCGGGTTGACGTCGGTGCCGCGGTAGACGCCGTTGTTGTTCATGATCACCACGCACACCGGCAGGTTGTAGCGACAGAGCGTCTCGACCTCCATGCCGGAGAAACCGAAGGCGCTGTCGCCCTCGATCGCGATCACCTGCTGCTTGGTTTCCACGGCGGCGGCGACGCAATAGCCCATGCCGACGCCCATGATGCCCCAGGTACCGACGTCGATGCGCTTCCTCGGCTTGTACATGTCGACGATGCTGCGCGTGAAGTCGAGCGCGTTGGCGCCCTCGTTGACGAACATCGCGTCGGGGTTCGCCTTGACGATGTCGCGCACCACGTTGAGCGCGCTATGGAAATTCATCGGCGAGGGGTTCTTCGCCAGCGTCTCGGCCATCTTGGCGACGTTCTTGGTCTTGCGCTCGGTGATCGCGCCGACCCAGTCCGCCGGCGGCTTGGCCCAGCCGGAGCCGATGCCGGAGAGGAGCGCCGAGACGCAGGAACCGATGTCGCCGACCAGCGGCGCGTCGATGCGCACGTTGCTGTCTGCCTCCTGCGGCGAGATGTCGATCTGGATGAACTTCTGGCCGCCCCAGTCTTTGTGGTCCTTGCCGCCCCAGGTCTTGCCCTTGCCGTGCGAGAGCAGCCAGTTGAGGCGCGCGCCGATCAGCATCACCACGTCGGACTGCGCCAGCACCGTCGAGCGCGCCGCACCGGCGCACTGCGGATGCGTGTCGGGCAACAGCCCCTTGCCCATGCTCATCGGCAGGAATGGCGCGCCGCTCTTCTCGACGAAAGCGCGGATTGCGTCATCGGCCTGCGCATAGGCGGCACCTTTGCCGAGGATGATGAGCGGCTTCTTCGCCGACTTGAGCACGTCGAGCGCGCGCTTGACCGCGTCCGGCGCAGGGATCTGCGCGGGCGCGGCATCAATCACCTTCACCAGCGACTTCCTGCCCTTCTCGGCATCCATCACCTGGCCGAACAGCTTGGCCGGCAGGTCGAGATAAACGCCGCCGGGACGGCCCGACACCGCGGCACGGATCGCACGCGCGAGGCCGATGCCAATATCGGCCGCGTGCAGCACGCGGAACGCCGCCTTGCACAGCGGCTTGGCGATGGCGAGTTGGTCCATCTCCTCGTAGTCGCCCTGCTGCAGGTCGACGATCTCGCGCTCGGACG
>DATHHS010000133.1:0-27133 GCA_035317085.1 Burkholderiales bacterium | reverse complement strand
CTTGTAATCCGCCGTCGAACCCCCAATTGGGCGGCAGGCTCATTCAGGAGGAATCCATGCGTAAATTCTGGGCGGCGGTCATGCTTCTTGTCGTAGCCACGCTGTCAGGCTGCGGCTACAACGATATCCAGCGCAACGACGAACAGGTCAAATCGGCCTGGGCCGAGGTGCTCAATCAGTACCAGCGCCGGGCGGACCTCATTCCCAATCTCGTCAACACGGTCAAGGGCTTCGCGGCGCAGGAACAGCAGGTGCTGACCCAGGTCACGGAGGCGCGCGCGCGCGTCGGCAGCATCCAGGCCACGCCCGAGCTTTTGAACGATCCCGCCGCGTTCCGGCGCTTCCAGGAGGCGCAGGCCGGGATGTCGAGCGCGCTTTCCAGGCTCCTCGTGGTTTCCGAGAACTACCCGCAACTCAAGTCGGACGCGAATTTCCGCGACCTGCAGGCGCAACTCGAGGGCACGGAGAACCGCATTACCGTCGCGCGCAACCGCTTCATCAAGGCAGTGCAGGAGTACAACGTGCTGATACGCCAGTTTCCGGTCAACCTGACTGCGATGATGTTCAGCTACCAGGTGAAGCCGAGCTTCAGCGTCGAGGACGAAAAAACCATCGCCAGGCCGCCGACGGTCGATTTCGGCAAATCCGGCGCGCCGGCAAAGCGGTAATCTTCTGATGCTCAAACGCTGGCTCGGTCCCGTCGCGGCCGGGGCGATTCTCCTGCTCGCGGCCTTGTCCGCCTCGGGCGAGGTGGCGGTGCCGCCGCTCAAGGCGCACGTCACCGACCTTACCGGGACGCTCTCGGTATCCCAGTTTCGCGAGCTCGATTCGCGCCTGAGCGATTTCGAGCGCAGCAAAGGCAGCCAGATCGCGGTGCTGGTCCTGCCTTCGACCGAACCCGAGACCATAGAGCAGTACTCGATCCGGGTCGCCGACGCCTGGAAAATCGGCCGGGCGCGGATCGACGACGGCGTCATTCTGGTGGTCGCCAAGAACGACAGGAAACTTCGCATCGAAGTCGGCCGCGGTCTCGAAGGCGCGATCCCAGACGCGATCGCCAAGCGGGTCGTGAGCGACGTGATCACACCGCATTTCCGCTCGGGCGATTTCTACGGCGGTGTCGCCGCAGGCAGCGACGCGCTCATGAAGCTGATTCAGGGAGAAGCCTTGCCCGCCCCGCAGTCGGGAGTGACCGTCAACGGCGTTCATCACGCGATCGATTTCCAGACGATATTTCTGCTGTTCGTTGCGCTCGTCCTGACGGATGCAATCTTCAGGCGCCTCTTCGGCCGCGTCATCGGGGCCGGGATTTCCGGCGGGATCGTCGCCTTCATCGTCTGGGTGGCGGCCGGCGTGCTCGCGTTCGCGGTCGTCGGGGGGCTGATCGGATTTGTCATCGCGCTGATCAACGGATTGGGCGGCAGCCGCTCGAGCGGTAGTTGGCCCGGCGGAGGCTGGTCGAGCGGAGGCGGCTTCGGTGGAGGCGGTTTCGGCGGCGGTGGTGGCTTCAGCGGTGGCGGCGGCGGGTTCAGCGGAGGCGGAGCCTCCGGAAGCTGGTGAGACGATGATCGCCTTGAGACGCTGGTTTCGGCACCTGTTCACCGATCACTGGTCGGTCAGGCGCGCGTTTCCCCCCAAAGCCATGCGCGCCATCGAAAAAGCCATCGGCGAGGAGGAGCGGCGCCACGCAGCCCAGTTGCGCTTCGCCATCGAAGCTTCTCTGCCGTGGAGCGACCTGCGTCGCGGCGTCCAGTCCCGCGAGCGCGCGGTGGAGTGGTTCGGGCGCCTCGGGGTGTGGGACACCGGGCACAACTCCGGTGTGCTGATCTATCTTCTGCTCGCCGACCGGGGCATCCATTCCAGAGTCGGGACCGCGGCGTGGGAGGCGATCTGCGGCGAGATGCAGCAGGAGTTCGCCCGCGGGCAGTTCGAGCGCGGCGTAGTGATCGGCGTGCGCGCGATCAGCGATTTGCTGGCCGAGCACTTTCCTCGTTCGGGCGATACCCCGAACGAGCTGCCGGACAAGCCCGTCGTGCTGTAAGGCGGGACTACTGCCGCGAAGGCAGCTCGGAGGCCGTAATCGGCAGGTCGAGCTTCTGCGTGCGGCGCAGGAGCGTTACCTTTGTGTTCTTGCCGATACGCTCCGCGCTCAGCAGCCGGTGCAGCTCGTCGACTCCGGCCACATTCTCCCCGTCGTAGCCGATGATCACGTCTCCGGGCTCGATCCCGGCCTGCCGGGCGGCGCCGCCGGGCTCGATCGACTCGACGCGCACGCCCGCCCCGGCCCGGAGGCCGTGAAAGAGCACGGCGCGGCGCGAAAGCGGGATGGTCGCGCCGCCCACGCCGATGTATCCGCGGCGCACGCGGCCGAAACGCAGCAGCTGCTCCACCACCCACTTGGCCGTATCGATGGCGGTGGCGAAGCAGATCCCTTGAGCGAACGGGATGATGGCCGTGTTCACGCCGATGACTTCGCCGCGTGAATTCACCAGCGGCCCGCCCGAGTTGCCCGGATTGAGCGCGGCGTCGGTCTGGATGACGTCGTCGATCAGTCTTCCGGTCACCGAACGCAGGCTGCGGCCGAGCGCGCTGACCACGCCGGCCGTGACGGTGTGCTGAAAGCCGTAGGGATTGCCGATCGCTATTGCGAGCTGGCCTGCGCGCAGGCCGCGGGAGCTGCCGAGGGTCGCCGTGGGCAGGTGATGCCCGCCGACGCGGATCACCGCGACATCGGTATCGGGGTCGTCGCCCACGAGGTCGGCCTCATGGCTCGCGCCGTCGGCAAAGCTCACGCGGATCGGGCGTGCACCATGAACGACGTGGCTGTTGGTGAGAATGAACCCGTCCGGGGTAAATACGAATCCCGATCCGCTGCCGCGGCGCGGCGCCTCCGCGGCGCCCGCGCGGGAAGGCTGTGAGACTTCGACGTGCACCACCGCCGGCCCGACAAGCTCGGACGCGGCCACCACGGCGTTCGAATAAGCGTCGAGCAGGACGTCGTCGCCTTCGTCGCGCGCCGGGAAAATGGGGCGTTGCGAACCTTCATCGAGGATAAAGCGGGGAATCGCGCCCATGACCCCCGAAACGTGGGGACAGGCAGGCGGGAAATCAAGGATAGCCGCGCGCGGGGCTGGTCTTCATCCCGATCAGGTGCAGCGAGTCGCCCTGCGCCTGGTTGTACCGGTGGCGCAGGATCACCACGAGCATCGCGACCGCGACGAACGCTCCGAAGGCCACGATGATGGTGTTGATGTGCAGATCGGCCTTGATCATCGCGGAATAGATGGCGAGCATCAAGAGGATCGAAATGTTCTCGTTGAAATTCTGCACCGCGATCGAATGGCCCGCGGACAGGAGCACGTAACCGCGGTGCTGCAGGAGTGCATTCATCGGCACCACGAAAAAACCCGCCATGGCGCCGATCAGGATCAGCAGCGTATAGACGAGGGGCATGCTCGTCACGAAGATCATCGTCACGACCACCGTGCCCATCGCGATGCCGGCCGGCAGCACGTTCATGGCTTGCTTGAGGGAAATGAAGCGCCCGGCAACCACCGCGCCGAGCGCGACGCCCACCGCCGTGATGCCCTGCAGTACGGCGCCTTTGTCCAGGGGAAGGCCGAGGTGTACGGCGGCCCACTGGAGCACGAGGAACTGCAAGGTCGCCCCCGCTCCCCAGAACAGCGTGGTCACCGAGAGCGAAATCTGTCCCAGCTTGTCTTTCCAGAGCGTGGTGAAGCAAACGTAGAAATCCCGCATCAAAAGCACGGGGTTGGTCTGCTGCTTGCCGTAACGCGCGCCGGTATCCGGGATGAACAGGTTGAATATGGCGGCAATGACGTAGAACCCGGAGATGACGATGATCGCCGCCTCAGCCGGGGTTTCGATGCCGGTGTCGATGTGCGGCACGTCGATCGCGAGCAGCATCGAGGCAATGTGCGGGCTGATCAAGGCTCCGCCGAGCACCGTGCCGAGGATGATGGAAGCGACCGTGAGCCCTTCGATCCAGCCGTTGGCGGCGACGAGCTTCTCCGGCGGCAGCAATTCGGTGAGGATGCCGTACTTCGCCGGGGAATAGGCCGACGCGCCGAAGCCCACCACCGCATAGGCGGCCAGAACCAGCGCATATCCGGGGATGCCGGCGAATTCGACGTAGTCGGTGAAAAACATCATCACGCATCCGACGACCTTGATGGTGTTGGTGATGAACATCACCCGGCCCTTGGGGATCGCGTCGGCAAAGGCCCCGACAAAGGCGGCGAGCACCACGTAGGACACGGTGAAGAAGAACTTCAGCAGCGGCACCATCCACGCCGGACCGTCGAGTTCGAGCAACTGGGCGATCGCGGCGATCAGCAAGGCGTTGTCGGCGAGCGAGCTGAAGAACTGCGCCGCCATGATCGTGTAAAAGCCGCGCTTCATCTATCGATTCCTTGCGTCCGGCGTGATCGTCACTGGGTAAACATCGTTGACCGCCCGCTTTATACCATGAGTTATTTGCGGGGTGCGTAAAGTTCCCCACGACTGCTCGCCGGAACCCGCGGTTTTATGGTCGAATGACGGCCATGCGCCCGATCCGAGCCCGCGTCGATTCTGCCGCGCTCCGCCACAACCTGGGCGTGGTGAAGCGCCATGCGCCGCGCTCGCGCGTCTGGGCAGTGGTCAAGGCCAATGCGTATGGGCACGGTCTTGCGCGCGTTACCCGCCCGCTCGCCAAGGCCGATGGCCTCGCCTTGATCGAGCTGGAAGCGGCGCTCGAGCTGCGCCGCCAGGGCGAAAAACGCCCGATTCTCTTGCTGCAGGGATTCTATTCGCCGCAGGAGCTCCGACGAATCGCCGCGCACCGGCTTGCCACCGTGGTGCATGATCCGGAGCAGCTGGCGATGCTGGAGAAAGCCAAATTGCGCGCGAAGATCGCCGTATACCTGAAGCTCAACACCGGCATGAACCGGCTGGGTTTCGACGAAGACGGATTCCACGGCGCGCTCGAACGCCTGCAGCGCTGCGCGGGCGAGATCACGCTCATGACGCATTTCGCCGATGCCGACGGCAAGCGCGGCGTGCAATGGCAGGTCGAGCGTTTCAAGGCGATGACGCAGGGCTTGAAGCTGCCGCGCTGCCTTGCCAATTCCGCGGCGATCCTGCGCTACCCGGAAGCGCGGGCCGACTGGATCCGGCCGGGCATCACGCTCTACGGCTGTTCGCCCTTTGCCGACGAGAGCGCGGCCAAGCTCGGCCTGAAGCCGGCGATGACGCTTTCCAGCGAACTGATCGCGGTGCGCGAGTTGCGCGCGGGCGACAGCGTAGGCTACGGATGCACCTTCATCGCCGACGGGCCGATGCGCATCGGCATCGTGGCCTGCGGCTACGCCGACGGCTATCCGCGCCACGCCCCGACGGGGACGCCGGTCCTGGTCTGCGGCAAGCGCACTCGTACCGTGGGTCGCGTGGCCATGGACATGCTGTTCGCCGATCTGAGCGGAATTCCGCAAGCGGCGATCGGCTCGCCGGTCACTCTGTGGGGCAAGGGGCTGTCAGCCGATGAAGTCGCAGCGAGCGCGGGAACGGTGAGTTACGAATTGCTGTGCGCGATTACGCCGCGCGTGCCGATGACCCATGGCTAAAGCCCGGTCCGTCTACTCCTGCACCGAATGCGGCGGTGAATCCCCGAAATGGCAGGGGCAATGCCCGCACTGCGGTGCGTGGAACACGTTGGTGGAGAGCGTCGCCGAAATCGCCGCGAAACATCGCTTCGCCGGTCTGGCGAAAGTCGCTGCGCTGCAGCGGCTGGCGGAGGTGAGCGCGCGCGAGGCGCCGCGGGTCGCGAGCGGCATCGGCGAGCTGGATCGTGCGCTCGGCGGCGGCTTCGTCTCCGGGCAGGTGGTGCTGATCGGCGGCGACCCGGGAGTGGGCAAATCGACGCTCCTCCTGCAGGCGCTCGCGCAAATGAGCGCTTCCCACAAGGCGGTGTACGTGAGCGGCGAGGAGTCGGCGGAGCAGATCGCGCTGCGGGCTTCGCGCCTGCAGCTCGACTCGGGCAAGCTCGATCTGCTCGCCGAGATCCAGCTCGAGCGCATTCTCGCCACGCTGGAAAAAGCCAAGCCTGAGATCGCCGTGATCGATTCCATCCAGACCCTGTACTCCGAGCAACTGACCTCGGCGCCGGGGTCGGTTGCGCAGGTGCGCGAATGCGTCGCGCACCTCGCGCGCTACGCCAAGGGCAGCGGCACGATCATCGTGCTGGTCGGCCACGTCACCAAGGAAGGCGTGCTCGCCGGCCCGCGCGTGGTCGAGCATATTGTCGATTCGGTGCTCTACTTCGAGGGCGACACGCACCAGAGCTTTCGCCTCATCCGCGCCTTCAAGAACCGCTTCGGCGCGGTGAACGAGTTGGGCGTGTTCGCGATGACCGACAAAGGCCTGCGCGGGGTTTCCAATCCGTCGGCGATTTTCCTATCGCAGCACTCGAAAGGGGTTTCCGGATCGTGCGTGCTCGTGACCCAGGAAGGCACGCGGCCGCTGCTGGTCGAGATACAGGCGCTGGTGGACGCGGCGCACGCGCCCAATCCGCGGCGGCTGACGGTGGGACTGGAGCAGAACCGCCTCGCGATGCTGCTCGCGGTACTGCATCGCCACGCCGGCATCGCCTGCTATGACCAGGACGTATTCGTGAATGCGGTCGGCGGAGTTCGCATCAGCGAGCCGGCCGCCGATCTCGCGGTGCTGCTCGCCATCGTCTCTTCGCTCGCAGACAAGCCCCTGCCGGAGAAGCTTGCGGTATTCGGCGAGGTGGGGCTCGCGGGCGAAGTGCGGCCCGCGCCGCGCGGCCAGGACCGGCTGAAGGAGGCCGCCAAGCTCGGCTTCACCCGGGCGATCATTCCCAAGGCCAATCAGCCGAAGCAGAAAATCGACGGTCTCGAGGTCATCGCAGTCGAGCGCGTCGCCGAGGCGGTCGCGAGGTTTCGCGGTTAGAGTCAGCGAAAGGACGACACTTGAAGAATGCCCAACCGGGAATCCTGGCTCCCGTCCCGCAGCATGCCTGCTACCTCACGTTTACGCTGAAGCAAGGCGTGGCGCCGCAAGCTGCGCTGCGAGCCCTGGCCGCGACGGCGGACGGCAAGAGTTGCGTTGTCGGGCTCGGCGCGCTCCTCATCTTCGCGCTGCGAAAACAGATCGAAGGGCTCCGCCCGTTTCCGCACTACAAGACCCAAGAGATCGACGTTCCTTCGACCCCTGCCGCCCTGTGGTGCTGGTTGCGCGGCGAAGACCGCGGCGAGATCGTGCTCCGCGCGCGCGGACTCCGGAAGATTCTCGCGCCGGCATTCGAGGCGATCGGGGTCATCGATGCGTTCAAGTACGGCCGCGGGCTCGATCTGACCGGTTTCGAGGACGGCACCGAAAATCCGCACGGGAAGAAAGCCGTGCAGGCCGCGGTTTCAAATGACAAGCGTGCCGGCATGGCGGGATCTTCGTTCGTAGCGGTGCAGCAGTGGGTCCACGATCTCGACCGGTTCGCGGCCATGCCCGCGAAGGAGCAGGACGACACCGTCGGCCGCCGCAAACGCGACAACAAGGAACTCGGCGGCGCGCCGCCTTCGGCGCACGTGAAGAGAACCGCGCAGGAGAGCTTTTCTCCGGAAGCTTTTGTATTGCGGCGCTCGATGCCGTGGGCGGACGCGACCCAAGCGGGACTGGTATTCGTGGCCTTCGGCAAGTCCGTCGATGCCTTCGAGGCACAGCTCAAGCGCATGACAGGTGCCGAGGATGGAATTGCGGATGCGCTGTTCGCGTTTACGCGCCCGGTCACCGGCGCTTACTTCTGGTGTCCACCCGTGAGGAAGGGGCGTCTCGACTTGCGGGCGATCGGGTTGTAGTCCGGCCAGAGGCGAGTTGGGAATGTAGCTGCGTCGGAACCAGGAATGCAAATCACGCTATAGTGGCCTTGAAATTCCGGGAGTAATAGTCTGGAGACAATTCATGAACTATCAATTGCTGGAAGAAGTGGGTAAGTTGATCTTGCGCCTCACCGTGGGGATTCTTCTCCTGTTTCACGGGGTGGCGAAAATACTCAACCCTGGCATTGTCGACTCCATCGGGACCCAGATCGCAGACGCTGGATTGCCCGCGTCTGTAGCCTATGGCGTTTATCTTGGCGAGGTTCTTGCGCCGTTAATGATCATTGCAGGAGTGTTTTCGCGTATTGGCGGCCTGCTTGTCGCAATCAATATGGTTTTCGCAATTTTGATGGCACATACCGCGCAGTTGCTTACGCTGTCAAAAAGCGGCGGGTGGGCGGTCGAATTGCAGGGCTTCTATCTGCTGTGCGGCATCGCCATATTATTCCTCGGCAGCGGCACGATGGCGGTCAAACCCGACTGAGCCTGTCAGACGCTGCGATTCCGCTGCGCACCGCGGCTTCGAGCGTCCCCGGATAGTCGCTCGCGACATAGTCGCCTGCGAGCAACAATCCGGGAACCGGCGTGCTGCCCCCGGGGCGTTTCAGCGCCGGCCGGCAGGAAAAGGTGGCGCGCTTCTCGGCAATGACCTGCGACCAGCGCGGCTCGGGCAGAGGCCCGAGCGCCGCTGTCAGCTCCGCTTCGATTCTCGTCACCAGCTTTTCTTTCGGCAGTTCTTCGTGCGCGCCCGAGGCGCTGATCACAGCCGCGAGTAGACCCTTCGGGCCGCCGAGCCGGCCCCGGTCGAATACCCACTGCAAGAGTCCGCCTGAAAATCCAAGCATGGGCGCGGGCAGCGAAACAGAATCCGGGTACTGCAGGTAGCAGGTGACTATGGGCTCGTACGCGAAGTCGTTGATCGCGGCGAGCGCATCGACGAGCTCGGGCAGCTGAACGAGTATGGGCCCCGCGTGCTGCGGACCGCAGGCTATAACCACGCCGGAAAACGTCTGCACTTCATTGAGACGGAACCCGCCGGGCATGCGCTCGATGCGGCGCACCGGCGTGCCGATCTCGACCGCGCCGCCGTGCGCTTTGACGTACTCGGCCGCGGGCTCCGGGAACACGCGACCGAGATCGGTGCGAGCGATCAGAAGGTCGCTCGCAGCGCGCGCGCCCGTGAGGCCGTCGCGCAATACATTGGCGAAAATTTGCGCCGAGGCGATTTCGGCGGAGGTGTTGAGCGCCGACACGCACAGCGGTTCCCAGACGTGGGCTCGCATTGCGCCGACTTGTCCGTGCTCGTCGAGCAGTCGCCCGACGCTGCGGTCGGGCTCGATGCGGAATCCCCGGACCCGAAGCGCCGCCATGAAACGCAGCGCGCCGAAAGCCTGCGCGAGCGACAGTCCCGCCGCGCCGAGCAGCGCGGCGGCCAGGTTGAGCGGATAGGGAAGCCGCGGGGCGCGCAGGCGGAATCCGTCCGCGTAGCGGAGTTCAAGAGGCGATCGCAGGAGCAGTTCGTTCGGATCGGCGCCGACAAGCCGCATTAGCCGCAGCGTTTCGCGATAGGCGCCGATCAGGACGTGCTGGCCGTTGTCGAGGTCGACGCCATCGATGTTCACGCGGCGCGCACGGCCGCCGAGATTGCGCGAAGCCTCGTAGACCGTTACGGGGACGCCGCGTTCCGCGAGCGTGACAGCCGCGGCGAGCCCGGCCCAGCCCGCGCCGACGACGGCGACCCGAGTCAAGCGGTGACCCAGGCTCGCCACGCGATCCAGAGCTTGCGGACCGGAGTGAGCGCGGTGCGCTGCTTGAGCACCTGGTAGCCGTCGCGTGCGATTTCGTCGAGCAGTGTGCGGTAGATCGCGGCCATCACCACGCCTGGGCGCTGCGCGCGCCTGTCCTCCGGCGGCAGCAGCGCGAACGCCTCGTTGTAACAGCGCGTGGCGCGCTCGGCCTGGAAGCACATCAGCCGGGCAAAATTTTCGGTGTAGCGCCCGTTCAGGATGTCCGCCACGCCGACTTCGAAGCGCTTCAGTTCATCCATCGGCAGATAGACGCGGTTCTTGCGCGCATCCTCACCCACGTCGCGGATGATGTTGGTGAGCTGGAACGCAAGTCCGAGCTTCTCGGCGTACTCCAGGGTTTTTGCGTTCCGGTAGCCGAAAATGCCCGCGGCCAGGGTCCCGACCACGCCCGCCACCCGATGACAATAGAGCTGCAGGCCCGCAAAATCCAGATAGCGGCTCTGATTTAGGTCCATTTCCATGCCGTCCATGATCTCGTTCAGCCGGGCCTGAACGATCCCGAAAGGCTCGATCGCCGAAGCGAGCGCGCGCGTCACGGGGTGCTGCGGGTTGCCGGCGTAGAGCTGCGCGACCTCTCCGCGCCACCAAGCGAGCGTCGCGCGCGCAGCGGCCGGGTCGCTCGGCTCGTCCACCGCGTCGTCCACTTCGCGGCAGAACGCATAGAGCGCGGTAATCGCGCGCCGGCGCTCAGGCGGCAGGAACAGGAACGAATAATAGAAGCTCGATCCGCTACGCGCAGCTTTGTGCTGACAGTATTCGTCGGGAGTCATCGCATCATCAGCGCGCGCGCGAACATGAGCGGCCAGTCCCAGGCGCGCAGCACCGGCCTGCGACGGAACACGTCCCCGCGTGCCCGATCGAGCTTTTCGAGAATTCTCAGACCTCCTTGCACTACGGTGCGGATTTCCAACCCGATGCGTCCGGGCAGGCGCGCGGCGAGCGGCGCGCCGCGCAACATCATCCGACGTGAGCGATCGATCTGAAAGCGTATCAGGTCCCGCCAGCCGCCGGTCGCGTCGCTCGCGGCAATCTGGTCTTCGGTGACGCCGAAACGCGCCATGTCCTCCTGTGGAAGATAAATCCGGTTCTTGCGAAAGTCGATGGCCACATCCTGCCAGAAGTTGATGAGTTGCAGCGCCGAACAGATTGCGTCCGAGCAGGCGACGTTTTCGTCGTTGGCTTGCGCGTACAGGTGCAGCATCAGCCGGCCAACGGGATCCGCCGAGCGGCGGCAATAGTCCATGACTTCACCGAAGTTCGCGTAGCGCAGCTTGGTGACGTCTTGCGAGAAGGCATCGAGCAGGTCGTAGAAAGGCGCAAGCGGAAGACGATGAAGCGCGATCACCTGATGCAGCTCGCGAAAAAGAGGCGATGCTGAAAGCTGACCCGCCTCAAGCTGATGCAATTCCATCCGATACCCTTCCAGCAAGGCCAGGCGCTCGGCTGGAGAAAGCTGGCCCTCGTCAGCGAAATCGTCGGCGGAGCGGGCGAATTGGTAGATGACCGACACCGGGTGACGCAGCGCTGCGGGAAGCAGTACGGATGCGACCGGGAAGTTTTCGTAGTGACCGACTGACATTGCCCTATTTTTCAAAGGGTTTCAGCCTCTTAGGCTGACAGTATAGGGGGCTTGCGGTAGAATGGCACGCACATTGCGGCTTCCGGTCCAGGCGGGGAGTGACGTTGCTGCGGCGCCACGCTTTTTTAGCCGCGCGGGGCTCGCGAAGGTGGCGGAATTGGTAGACGCACTGGATTTAGGTTCCAGCGCCGCAAGGCATGGGGGTTCGAGTCCCTTCCTTCGCACCAGGGATCGGCATATTGGGGAATGCAACAGGGATGCAAACAAGCATTGAAACCTTAGACAGATTGGAACGGAGGCTGGACATGGCGGTTCCGGCCGAGCTGATCGACCGCGAAGTCGAACAGCGGCTGCGCAAGCTCTCGCGCACCGTCCGCATGGACGGTTTTCGCCCCGGCAAGGTACCGCTCAAGATCGTCGCGCAGCAGTACGGCCCGCAAGTACGCTCGGAAGTGATCGGAGACGCGGTGCAGAAGGCTTTTTCCGAGGCGGTCAAGGAGAAAAACCTGAGGGTCGCCGGCTATCCGCGCATCGAGCGCAAAGAGGGCGGCGACGAGAAACAGATCGCCTTCAGCGCCACGTTCGAGATCTACCCCGAGGTGAAGCTCGGCGAAGTAGCGGACGCGAAGATCGAGCGTCCCGCACACGCGGTGGTCGACGCCGACGTGGACCACACCATCGAAATCCTGCGCAAGCAGCGTGTCACATGGGAAGACGCGCCCCGCGCTTCGCAAACGGGCGACCGCGTTATCGCGGACTTCGTCGGACGCATCGACGGGAACGAGTTTCCCGGCGGCAAGGGCAGCGGGATGGCGGTCGTGATCGGTGAAGGCCGCATGCTGCCCGAATTCGAATCCGGTCTTACCGGCGTGAGCGCCGGGGAACGGAAGACTTTCCCGGTGGCGTTCCCTGCGGATTACCCGGGCAAGGAAGTAGCCGGCAAGACCGCGAGCTTCGAAGTGAGCGTGATCAAGGTCGAGGCGCCGAGACTTCCCGAGGTCGATGCCGAATTCGCCAAGTCGCTCGGCGTGGCCGATGGGGACATCGCGAAGATGCGCGAGGAGGTCAAGGCGAACGTCGAGCGCGAGGCGAACAAGCGGATCCAGAGCGAGATCAAGCAGAAAGTCATGCAGGCGCTCATCGACTCGACGACGCTCGAGCTGCCCAAGTCGCTCGTCGAAATCGAGTCGCAGCGAATGGTGCAGCAGGCACGCGCCGATCTCGAGAGCCGGGGCATCAAGATGGAGAGGCTGCCGGTGAGTCCGGAGGCATTCGACGAGCAGGCGCGGCGGCGCGTTGCGCTGGGGCTCATTCTCGGGGAGCTGGTGAAGGCGCACGACCTCGGAGCCAAGCCCGAGCAGGTACGCGCCCTGGTGACCGAGCACGCGCAGACCTATGAACAGCCGTTCGAAGTGGTAAGATGGGTCTACTCGGAGCCGCAGCGTTTGAACGAGTTCGAGGGCCTGGCGGTCGAGTCGAATGTTATAAACTGGGTTCTCGAGCGCGCCAAAGTGGAGGACAAGGCGATAAGCTTCGACGAGTTGATGGGAGCAGCGAAATGAGCGGCATGACCTGGAACAGCAAGGGTGCGCCGCAAGGCGTGTCGTCCCATCAGGATCCCCAGGGCCTGGGTTTGATCCCCATGGTGATCGAGCAGAGCGGACGAGGCGAGCGCGCCTACGACATCTATTCGCGCCTGCTCAAGGAACGCGTGGTCTTCCTGGTCGGCCCGGTCAACGAGGTCTCGGCCAATCTGATCGTCGCGCAGCTCCTTTTCCTCGAGTCGGAAAATCCCGACAAGGACATCTTCTTCTACATCAACTCGCCGGGCGGCTCTGTATCGGCGGGACTCGCGATCTACGACACCATGCAGTTCGTCAAGCCCGACGTTTCGACGCTTTGCGTCGGGCAGGCGGCGAGCATGGGCGCGTTGCTGCTCGCGGCCGGAGACAAGGAAAAGCGCTTCTGTCTGCCGAATTCGCGGGTCATGATCCATCAGCCGATGGGCGGGTTTCAAGGACAGGCCTCGGACGTGGAGATCCACGCGAGGGAAATCCTCTATCTGCGCCAGCGCCTGAACGAGATCATGGCGAAGCACACCGGGCAGAGCGTCGATCGCATATCGCACGACACCGACCGGGATAATTTCCTATCGGCGGACGAGGCGGTGAAGTACGGTTTAGTGGACAAGGTGTTGCTCTCAAGGGCCGAGGCCGCGGCGGCGGCCTAGCGCGCGGAGAAGACGATGACCGAAAAGACGGGCGGCGAAAAACTCCTCTACTGCTCCTTCTGCGGCAAGAGCCAGCACGAGGTGAGGAAGTTGATCGCGGGTCCGTCGGTGTTCATCTGCGACGAGTGCATCGAGCTGTGCAACGACATCATCCGCGAGGAAAGCGCCGCGGACAAAGGCGGCAAGCCCGCCAAGTCCGACCTGCCGACGCCCCGCGAGATCTGCGGGATACTGGACGAATACGTGATCGGCCAGGAGCTCGCGAAGAAGATCCTTTCGGTCGCGGTGTACAACCACTACAAGCGGCTGAAGCATCTTTCGAAAAACGACGAAGTCGAGCTCGCCAAGTCGAACATCCTGCTCGTGGGTCCGACCGGTTCGGGCAAGACGCTGCTCGCCCAGACGATGGCGCGCCTCCTGAACGTTCCCTTCGTGATCGCCGATGCGACCACCCTCACCGAAGCGGGTTACGTCGGCGAGGACGTCGAGAACATCATCCAGAAGCTGCTGCAGAATTGCGACTACGATGTCGACAAGGCGAAGCGCGGCATCGTCTACATCGACGAGATCGACAAGATTTCCCGCAAGTCCGATAACCCTTCGATCACCCGGGACGTTTCGGGCGAAGGCGTACAGCAGGCGCTCCTGAAGCTGATCGAAGGCACGATCGCTTCGGTGCCTCCGCAAGGGGGGCGCAAGCACCCCAACCAGGACTTCGTTCAGGTGGACACCACGAATATCCTGTTCATCTGCGGCGGAGCGTTCGACGGCCTGGAAAAGATCATCCGCAGTCGCTCCGAGAAGAGCGGCATCGGTTTCGGCGCCGACGTCCGAAGCTTGAAGAACGGCAAGGACATCAGCGAAATCCTGCGTACCGTCGAGCCGGAAGATCTCATCAAATACGGGCTCATCCCGGAGTTCGTCGGACGGCTGCCGGTAGTGGCGACGCTCGAGGAGCTCGACGAGCAGGCCTTGATTCAAATACTGACCGAGCCGAAGAATGCCCTTATCAAGCAGTATCAGAAGCTCTTCGGCATGGAGGGTGTGGACCTGGAAGTGCGCTCGCAAGCACTGGATGCGATCGCCAAGAGGGCTTTGGCGCGAAAGACGGGCGCCCGGGGTCTGCGTTCCATCCTCGAGCAGGTGTTGCTGGATCTGATGTTCGATCTTCCGACGATGGAGAACGTGAGCAAGGTCGTCGTGGACGAGAACACCATCATAGGGGAAGGCAAGCCGCTTCTCATATACACCGAGCCGCCGAAGGTGGCGGGCACCGCTTGAACGACGGCCGCTGTCCCCGATGGGGGCACGGCTTGAACGGGGGTACGTCGCCCCAATGTAGTCCTTGATCCTTCTTTCCGGGAACGCCATGGCCAACGAGATCACATCTGCCCCCAACCAGTATCCGCTGCTGCCGCTGCGGGACGTGGTCGTGTTCCCGCACATGGTCATCCCGCTCTTCGTGGGGCGGCCGAAGTCGATCAAGGCGATGGAAATCGCGATGGAGGCGGGCAAGAGCATCCTGCTCGTCGCGCAGAAGTCCGCAGCCAAGGACGAGCCCACGGCGGAGGATCTGTACAAGATCGGCTGCATTTCCAACATCCTGCAGATGCTGAAGCTGCCTGACGGCACCGTGAAGGTGCTGGTGGAAGGCAACCAGCGCGCTCGGATCCACACTATCGAAGACATGCGCAGCCACTACGTGGCCGAAGCCGAAGGCGTTCCGGTCGACGCGGGGGACGCTACCGAGGTCGAGGCGATGCGGCGGGCGCTGATCGCCCAGTTCGATCAATACGTGAAGTTGAACAAGAAGATCCCGCCCGAGATTCTGACTTCGCTCGCCGGAATCGAGGAGGCCGGGCGGCTCGCCGATACGATCGCGGCGCATCTGCCGCTCAAGCTCGAGCAGAAGCAGCAGGTTCTGGAGATGTTCGAGGTCAAGGCGCGCCTGGAACACCTGCTTTCGCAACTGGAGACCGAAATCGACATTCTCCAGGTCGAGAAGCGCATCCGCGGCCGCGTCAAGCGGCAGATGGAGAAGAGCCAGCGCGAGTACTACCTGAACGAGCAGGTCAAGGCGATCCAGAAAGAACTCGGCGAAGGCGAGGATGGCGCCGATCTCGAGGAAATGGAAAAGCGCATCAAGGCCGCGCGCATGCCCAAGGAAGCACGCAAGAAGACCGAGGCCGAGTTGAAGAAGCTGCGTCTCATGTCGCCGATGTCGGCCGAGGCGACGGTGGTGCGCAACTACATCGAGACGCTCGTCAACCTGCCCTGGAAGAAGCGCAGCAAGATTTCGCGCGACATCGGGGCGGCGGAGAAGATTCTCGACACCGACCACTACGGCCTGGAGAAGGTCAAGGAGCGCATTGTCGAATATCTCGCGGTGCAGAGTCGCGTGGACAAAGTGAAGGCGCCGATCCTGTGTCTGGTCGGAGCACCCGGCGTGGGAAAGACTTCGCTCGGACAGTCGGTTGCCCGCGCGACCAATCGGAAATTCGTGCGCATGTCGCTGGGCGGTGTACGCGACGAGGCCGAGATTCGCGGCCACCGGCGCACTTACATCGGCTCCATGCCCGGGAAGATTCTGCAGAACATGAGCCGTGTCGGCGTTCGCAATCCCCTGTTCCTGCTCGACGAAGTCGACAAGATGGGGATGGACTTCCGCGGCGACCCGTCCTCGGCGCTGCTGGAAGTGCTCGATCCGGAACAAAACCACACCTTCACGGACCACTACGTCGAGGTGGAGTACGACCTCTCGGAAGTGATGTTCGTCGCAACCGCCAATACGCTGAACATCCCGCCGGCCCTGCTCGACCGGATGGAAGTGATCCGCATCTCCGGATATACCGAGGATGAGAAGGTCAACATCGCCTCCCGCTACCTTTTGCCCAAGCAACTCAAGAACAACGGGCTGAAGAAGGAGGAGGTGTCGGTGTCCGAGGCGGCTCTGCGCGACATCATCCGCTACTTCACACGCGAGGCCGGCGTGCGGAGCCTCGAGCGCGAGATCTCCAAGATCTGCCGCAAGGTCGTGAAGCTGCTGGTGACCAAGGACAAGGAAAAGAGGGTACTGGTCACACCCAAGAATCTCGACAAGTTCCTCGGCGTGCGGCGCTACACCTACGGGATCGCCGAAAAGAAGAATCAGGTCGGGCAGGTCACGGGACTCGCGTGGACCGAGGTCGGGGGTGAGTTGCTCACCATCGAAGCGGTTACGATGCCGGGTAAGGGCAAAACCATCACCACCGGCAAACTCGGCGAGGTGATGCAAGAGTCGATCCAGGCCGCGCTCTCCGTCGTGCGAAACCGCTCTTCGAAGCTCGGGGTCGCCGAGGACTTCTATCAGAAGAACGACATCCACGTACACCTTCCCGAAGGCGCGACTCCCAAGGACGGTCCGAGCGCCGGTATCGGCATCTGCACCGCAATGGTGTCGGTGTTGACCGGAATTCCGGTCCGGGCGGATCTCGCCATGACCGGCGAGATCACCTTGCGCGGCGAAGTGCTCGTGATCGGTGGGCTGAAGGAGAAATTGCTCGCCGCGCACCGCGGCGGTATCAAGACGGTCCTGATTCCGGAAGAAAACGTCAAGGATCTCGCGGAAATTGCGGACAACATCAAGAATCGACTGGAGATTCTTCCGGTGAAGTGGATAGACCAGGTGCTCGAGCTTGCTCTGGAGCGCCAGCCGGAACCGCGCAAACCGGCGTCCGAAACGCCACCGATTCCAGCGGCTGCCGACGATAAGACTTCCACGACGGTGGTCACTCACTAGATTGGTGCGGCGCGGAGCGGAAGAGCGCCGCGACTGCAACAAGCTGACATTTTTCCTGGAGTCACCGCGTTCGCGCCGGCAGACGAAGCCGGCGCGCCCCTTTGCAGCCAAAACTTTTTTCGATCGTGACGCCGCGAGCGCTTGACACGATGCTTTTGCAATTGCTATAAATTGCAAACGGGTTAGCGATGTCGCGCCCGCTCTCTAGATTCGATTTCAACCGCGGAATAAGCAAAGCCCAGTTTTCGTCGGTACCGCGCTCGTGCGGTGTGCGGTGCCCGGAGACTGGTCTTTGCTGAGCCCACGGTCTGACCCAGCTGGGAGGCGGGATGTCCGTGGAGCGTGAAAATCCGTCATCATCTAGGGGGCCCAATGAATAAGCTGGAAATCATCGATCACATCTCCAAGTCCGCCGACATCTCCAAGGCCGCCGCGGGACGCTCCCTCGACGCGGCGGTCACCGCGATCAAGACCGCGATGAAGAAAGGCAGCATGGTCACTCTGGTAGGATTCGGAACGTTTTACGTCGGCAAGCGCGCGGCGCGGACCGGACGGAATCCGCAGACCGGAGTGGAGATCAAGATCAAAGCGGCGCGCGTCCCTAAATTCCGCCCTGGAAAAGCCCTGAAGGATGCAGTAAACTAGCAGCCCTTCCGGAGCCGACCCGGCGTGCAGCCGCCGCATCGGTTTCTTGTGAAGGGGTGCTTAGCTCAGCTGGTAGAGCGTCGCCCTTACAAGGCGAATGTCGGCGGTTCGATCCCGTCAGCACCCACCAAGTAGTCGTAAACCGGACGCCGGTGGCGGACGTCGGCCAGTTGGAACGGACGCGTAGCGCCGTTCAACTGGCCGGGCACCGATACGACGGAGTGGTAGTTCTACGATGGAGTGGTAGTTCAGTTGGTTAGAATACCGGCCTGTCACGCCGGGGGTCGCGGGTTCGAGTCCCGTCCACTCCGCCAGATTCGACGATCCAGGAAAGCGCTCGCGGCTTCCCCGGACCCGAGTGAGCCTTCGAAAATTCCGGATCATGCCCAGTGTTCGATCTAGTCCACAATAACAAACGCGTCATGCAGGTCCTGCTGGCGCTGGTCGCGCTCCCGTTCGCCTTCTGGGGCGTCGACTCCTACCAGCGGGTCATGAGCCGTGCCGGCGAGGTCGCCGAAGTCGGCGGCCAGAAAATCACCGAGCAGGAATTCTCCGAAGCGATGCGCCAGCAGCAGGAGCGCCTGCGCGGAATGCTGGGCCGTAATTTTGATCCGGCGCTGTTCGATTCTCCCGCGATACGCAGGGAACTGCTCGATGGAATGATCTCGCAGCGTCTTTTGATGCAGCACGCGGCCCGCAATCATCTTACGGTCTCCAACGAGACGCTGGCCGAGATGATCATGGCGATCCCCGCGTTCCAGGTGGAAGGAAAATTCTCCAGGGAACGCTACGATGCCATGCTCCTGAACGAGAGAATGAGCCCGGATACCTTTGACGCAGCACTGCGACGTGACCTTCTCGTACAGCAGCTCAGCAGCGCGTTGGCGGATTCCGGCCTCGCATCGAAGGTATCGGCGCGCCGATTTGCGCAGCTGCGGGCACAGCAGCGGGAGGTCGCCGAGCATGGGGTCGCGGCGGATGTGCGGAACGCGCATTCCAAAATCACCCCGGACGCAATCCGGGCGTTTTACGACAGCAACCCCTCGCGTTTCCAGGTACCCGAAGAGGTCGAGGTCGAATACCTGGCGTTGACCACCGATGCCCTGCTCGCCTCCGAGCAGATCGGCACGGACGAGATCAAGGGCTACTACGATTCGAACATTTCCAAGTACGGCGAGCCGGAGCAGCGGCGGGCGAGTCACATCCTGATCTCATTGAAGAGCGGCGCGAGGGACGAAGACAAAGCCAAGGTGCGCGAGCGGGCCGCGCGGATTCTGGCGCAGGTGCGCAATTCTCCCGGCAGCTTTGCGGAGGTGGCGAAAAAGAACTCCGACGATCCGGGGTCCGCTTCCAAGGGGGGCGACCTCGGGTTTTTCTCCCGCGGAATGATGGTGCGTCCTTTCGAAGAGGCCGCGTTTCGCCTCAAACCGAACGCGATCAGCGATCTGGTGGAGTCGGACTTCGGTTTCCACATCATCAAGATTACGGGCGTCAAGGCGGGGAAAACAAAGAGCCTCGAGGAAGTCCGGCCGGAGATCGAGCGCGATCTGAAGAAACAGCGGGCCGGCCGGCGCTATGCCGAGGCCGCCGAGGTGTTCAGCAACCTCGTCTACGAACAATCCGACTCGCTGAAGCCGGCCGCCGAACGGTTCAAGCTGGCCATCCAGCGCGCTCAGGGGATCACGCGGCAGGCGGCCGCCGTTCCGGTGCTGAACAATCCCAAGCTCCTGGCGGCCCTGTTTAGCGACGATTCGATCAAGAATCGGCGCAACACCGAGGCGATCGAGACGGCCGCGGGGACGCTGGTTTCGGCGCGCGTGGTGAATCACAAGCCTTCGAGCCAGCGTCCGTTCGACGAGGTGAAAGGCGAGATTGCGAAAGAACTGGCGCAGCAGGAAGCCTTGGCGATGGCGAGAAAGCAGGGCGCGGAACGCTTCGAGGCGCTGAAAAAGGGCGATGCTTCTGCGGCGAGCTTCGACGCAAGCCGGCTGGTCAGCCGCGACGATCCCAAGGATCTGAGTCCCGAAGCCCTGTCGCAGGTATTTCGCGCGGATGCGTCCAAGCTGCCGGCGTACGCCGGGGTGGAATCGAAGAACGGCTACGTGATCTATCGCGTCAGCCGTGTGGTCGACGTCCAGCCGGACGAAACGCGGGAGCGCAGCGTTCAGAGCGAACTGGGGCGGGCGGGTGGAGCGCAGGAGTTCAAGTCGTTCCTGGAAGGTCTGCGCGCCGACGCCAGCGTCGAGATCAACACGGCGGCGCTGGAGAAGAAGAATTAAAGCCGGACTGCCCAAGAGGGGCGGGCCCTCCGCCCCTCTTGGGCAGCCGGTTTAATTTCGCCGGTTGGAGCGGACGCGGAGCGGCGCTCAACCGGCGAGCTTGCTAGTGTCAACTACGACGTCGCTTTCAACTACGACGCCGCTTCTCCCGCGGGCGGGATTCCCCCGACCACCGTATTGAATCCGGCGTCCGCGTAGACGATCTCCCCGGTCACGGCCGCGGCGAGGTCTGACAGGAGGAACGCGACCACGTTACCGACTTCTTCGGTCGTGACGTTCCGCTGCAGCGGGGCGTTTTGTTCGACGTACTTGAGGATCCTGCCAAAGCCCGAGATTCCGCTCGCCGCGAGAGTCTTGATAGGCCCGGCGGAGACGGCGTTGACGCGTATGCCCCTGGGTCCGAGGCTGGCGGCGAGATAACGCACATTGGCTTCCAGGCTCGCCTTCGCGAGCCCCATGGTGTTGTAGCCGGGCACCACTCGCTCGGCGCCGAGATAGGTCAGTGTGACCAGGGCTCCGCCTTTGGCGCGGCCCTGCATCAGCGGCAGAGCGGCTTTTGCAAGCGCCGCGAAGCTGTAGCTGCTCACATCGTGGGCAATGCGAAATGCCTCCCGCGATACGCCGTCCAGAAAATCGCCCTCGATGGCTTCGCGCGGGGCGAATGCTATCGCGTGGACCAGGCCATCCAGCCCGTCCCAGCTTTTCCCGAGCCCGGAGAACAACGCGGCGATCTCGGCGTCGCTCGCGACGTCGCATGGCAACGCCAGGCTGCTGCCGAACTCACCCGCCATCTCGGTGACGCGGCCCTTGAAGCGTTCGTTCTGGTAAGTAAAAGCGAGCTCCGCACCTTCGCGCCTGGCGGCCTTGGCGACGCCGTAGGCGATCGATCGGTTGGAGAGCAGACCGGTGACGAGGATGCGCTTGCCGGCGAGAAAACCCATGAAAAATTCCCCTGAAATGTGGGGCGAATTATAGCCGATGCCTCCGGGCCTCCGAATGACGCACATTGAGGGTTCGGATACACTTGCGCGGCATGCGCGGCGCCATTTTTCCAGCGATCCTGCTCGCTTGCGGCCTCGCCGCGTGCGGGCGGGCCTGGAACGATCCTTACCCCGCCGAGGATCGCGGCAAGAACAATCTCTACACCTTCTTCCTCGAGCGGCCGAAGCACCTCGATCCGGCGCAGTCCTATACCTCGGACGAATACGACATCATCCAGCAGATTTACGAGCCGCCTCTGCAGTATCACTATCTGAAGCGGCCATACGAGCTGATTCCGGCGGCCGCCACCGAGGTTCCCAGGCCCAGGCTCTTCGATGAGCGCGGCCGGCCGCTCTCCGCTGATACTGAGGCCGACCGCGTCGCCTATAGCGAGTACGACATTCACGTCCGCCAGGGTGTGCTGTACCAGCCCCATCCCGCGTTCGCCAAGGACGACAAGGGCGCGCCGCTGTACCTCTCGTTGCCCGAGAGCGAGATCCGCTCGAAGTACACGCTGTCCGATTTTTCCAAGACCGGCACGCGCGAGCTGACCGCGGAGGACTACGTCTACGAAATCAAGCGGCTTGCGCACCCCCGGCTGGTGTCGCCCATCTACGGCCACATGGCCGACTACATCGTCGGGCTGAGGGAGCTGGGCGAGCGTCTCAAGCGCGACAACGACGCAATGCTCGCCGAACACCAGAAGCTTCATGGCACCTCGGACCGCGGTTTCCCCTGGATCGACCTGCGAAGCTACGACCTTTCGGGGGTGAAGGCGGTGGACCGCTATACCTACCGCGTGCGCATCAAGGGCAAGTATCCGCAGTTCGTCTATTGGCTCGCCATGCCGTTCTTCGCGCCCATCCCGTGGGAAGCGGACCGCTTCTATTCGCAGCGCGGCATGAACGAGGGCCGCAACCTCACGCTCGACTGGTACCCGGTGGGTACCGGCGCCTATATGCTCGCGGAAAACGATCCCAACTCACGCATGGTGCTCGCGGCCAATCCGAACTTCCGCGGCGAGCTCTATCCGTCGGAAGGGGAACCGGGCGACGCCAAAGCCGGCTTGCTCGCCGCTGCGGGCCAGCGCGTACCCTTCGCCGAGCGCATCGTGCTCACCCGGGAGAAGGAAAGCGTTCCCTTGTGGAACAAATTCCTGCAGGGCTATTACGACAGCGCGGGCATCGGTTCGGACAACTTCGACCAGGCGGTACGGATCAACGTGGAGGGCGATGCGGCCCTGACGCCCGAGATGGAACAGCGCGGGATCCGGTTGCGCACTTCGGTTGCCACCAGCACGTTCTATCTGGCGTTCAATTTCAACGACGCGGTCGTGGGCGGCAAGGGCGACGACAGGACGCGCGAGCGCGCAAAGAAGCTGCGGCAGGCGGTGTCGATTGCGATCGATTGGGAGGAGTTCATCTCGATCTTCGCCAACGGCCGTGGCGTCGCCGCCATGGGGCCCTTGCCGCCGGGCATCTTCGGCTACCGAGAAGATGCTCAGGGCTACAATCCAGTGGTCTATGACTGGGTGGACGGCAGGCCAAAGCGCAAGCCCATCGAGGCCGCGCTCAAACTTCTCGCCGAAGCCGGATATCCCGACGGCCGCGATGCGAAGACCGGGCAGCCGCTCGTGCTCTATCTCGATACCGCCGATCGCGGGCCGGACGATGCCGCCCGTCTCAACTGGTACCGCAGGCAGTTCTCCAAGATCGACGTGCAGCTCGAGATCCGCTCCACCGACTGGAATCGCTTTCAGGAAAAAATACGCTCGGGCAACACCCAGATGTTTTTTCTCGGGTGGAACGCCGACTATCCCGACCCTGAAAACTTCATGTTTCTGCTCTATGGTCCCAACGGCGCCCGCGACGGGGAGAACAAGGCGCGCTACGCGAGCCCGGCCTTTGACCAGTTGTTCGATCAGATGAAGAACATGGAAAGCGGTCCGCGCAGGCAGGCGATCGTAGACCAGATGGTGAAGGTCGCTCGTGAGGACGCGCCCTGGGTGTGGGGCTTCCACCCCAGGGACTACGCGCTCTCGCACACCTGGGTGGGGGCGACCAAGCCCAACAAGATGGCGCGCAACACGCTGAAATACGCTCGCGTCGACCCCATGCTCCGCGAGCGCATGCGCGAGGAGTGGAACCGGCCTGCGCTGTGGCCGCTCGCCGCGATCCTCGCGGTGCTTATTCTGGGCAGCCTGCCTGCCTACGTGAGTCACCGCCGACGCGAACGCATGGCGGCGAAACCCGTCGGAGCCGCGGCATGATCGCCTATATCGTCCGCCGGGCGCTCTACGCGATCCCGATCCTCATCGGGGTGAATCTGATTACGTTCCTTCTTTTTTTCGTCGTCAACACGCCCGACGATATGGCGAGGATGCAACTCGGCGTCAGGCGCGTCACGACCGAGGCCATCGACAAATGGAAGGCCGAGCACGGCTACGACAAGCCGATGCTCTACAACGATCGCGCGCAGGGCCCGGATCGATTTACGAATACGATTTTCTACGAGAAATCGGTGCGCCTGTTCGCCTTCGACTTCGGCAATGCCGACGACGGCCGCTCGATCCGCCATGAAATATCGACGCGCATGTGGCCGAGCCTGGCACTGCAGTTGCCGGTGTTCCTCATCGGTCTCGCGGTGTACGTGACGTTCGCACTGCTCATGGCCTTTTTCCGCGCCACGTATCTCGATTTCTGGGGCGTGGTGCTGTGTGTCGCGATGATGTCGATCTCGAGCCTGTTCTACATCATCGGCGGGCAATACCTTCTGTCCAAGCTGTGGAACCTCGTGCCGGTATCGGGTTATGCGGGCGGAGCCGACGCCCTCAAGTTTCTCGCCTTGCCCGTCGTCGTCGGGGTCGTGAGCGGCATCGGGTCCAATTCGCGGTGGTATCGCACCCTCTTCCTGGAGGAGATGGGAAAAGACTACGTGCGCACCGCTCGCGCCAAGGGGTTGGCTGAAACGGCGGTGATGTTCAGGCACGTACTGAAGAACGGCATGATCCCCATCCTTACCGGCGCCGTCGTCGTGATCCCGAGCTTGTTCATGGGCGCGCTGATCACCGAATCCTTCTTCGGCATCCCGGGCCTCGGGAGCTACACCATCGATGCAATCCAGGCTCAGGATTTCTCCGTGGTGCGCTCGATGGTATTTCTCGGATCCGTCCTGTACATCGCAGGCCTGCTGCTCACCGACATCTCCTACACCATGGTCGATCCGCGGGTTCGGTTCGAATGAGAGACTGCCCGTGCCGGTAATTCTCTGGACCGATGCGCTGGTGTTTGTGCTGGTCGCGGCGATTGCCGCTTATTTCGTCTATGTCAGCCGCCAGCCTCACCTGCTCATCCCCTGGCGGCGCGTGACCCAGAGCGCCTACGGAATGTCCGCGCTGGTGGTGCTCGTGGCGTTCATCGTTGTAGGTTTCCTCGATTCGCTGCATTACAGGCCCGCGCTCGAGCGCAAGGCAGGGCAGGGCGCGGCCTATTCTACCGAGGTGCTCTCTGTCTTCGACGCTGTCGCGAGCCCGCTTCGCGCCCGCCGGGAGCGCACGTACTCGGCGCCGTTTGCAACTCACGCATTTGCGCGCGAAACGCTCGAGTTTCCCGGCCCTGACGGCAAGGTGCAGCAGAAGCGGGAATTTCCCAAGCTCGCGTGGGGCGGTGCCCACCTCAAGGACGAAGCCGACCGCGGCCGGGACGTTCTGCTGCGCACGACACAGGGTCTCGGTCTGGCGTTGCTGCTGTGGGGCGCCATCGCCGCAGCGGTGACGCTCTCGCACGGTCGCCGCGCGGGGCGTACTGCGCGCGAAGCGTGGCGCGCGATCTGGCGCGCGGAGACGCGCACACCCTGGCGTGCCATTCTGCTCACCGTCGGTGCGCTGGTCGCGCTTGCCGGGCCGGCTCTCATGCTTTGCACCCACTATCACATCCTGGGCACCGACAAGGTCGGGCGGGATGTGTTTTACCTGGCTCTGAAAAGCATACGCACTGGCCTCGTCATCGGTACCCTCACCACGCTCGTGCTGTTGCCGCTCGCAGTCGTGCTCGGCATCATGGCGGGATATTTCCGCGGCTGGATCGACGATGCGATCCAGTATGTTTACACCACCATCAACTCGATTCCCGGCGTGCTGCTGATTGCCGCCGCTGTCCTGCTCGTGCAGGTCCAGCTCGACCGGCATGCCGAGTTCTTCCCGACAGCTGCGCAGCGCGCCGACATGCGGCTGCTTTGCCTGTGTGCGATTCTCGGCCTCACCAGTTGGACCGGTCTGGCGCGGCTATTGCGCGGGGAATCGCTCAAGCTTCGGGAGCTCGAATACATCCAGGCGGCACAGGCCTTTGGTGTGCGCAATGCCCGCATCATCACGCGTCATATCCTGCCCAACCTCATGCACATCGTCCTGATCTCCCTGGTGCTGGATTTCTCCGGACTGGTACTGGCCGAGGCGGTGCTCTCCTACGTCGGGGTCGGCGTCGATCCTTCGATGAACAGCTTCGGCACCATGATCAACGCCGCGCGCATGGAGATGTCGCGCGAGCCCGTCGTCTGGTGGGCTCTCGCCGCAGCATTTATTTTCATGTTCGTCCTCGTGCTCGCGGCGAACCTGTTCGCCGACGCGGTGCGCGACGCGTTCGATCCGCGAGTCAAGGTAGGAGCCCTTCCCGTATGAGCGACGAACTCTTGCTCCAGGTCGAAGGTCTCAAGACGGTGCTGCATGGCACGGGCGAACCGGTGCGCGCCGTGGACGGCGTCGATATAGAGATCCGCCGCGGCGAGACTTTCGCCATCGTCGGGGAGTCGGGCAGCGGCAAGACGATGACCGCCCTGTCGCTGTTGCGCCTGTTGCCCGAGACCGGCCGCATCACCGCGGGCACGGTCGAGCTGTCCGGCCTGGACATCCTCGCGCTGCCCGAGGCGGCGATGCGCACGGTGCGCGGCCGGCGGATCGCGATGATTTTCCAGGAGCCCGCGACCAGCCTGAATCCGGTGTTGAGCATCGGCACCCAGATCGGCGAGGTGCTGGAGCGCCATACCGACTTGCGCGGCCAGCAGCTCGGGCGGCGCATCGTCGAGCTGCTCGACTCGGTGGGAATCCCTGACGCCGCGCGCCGCGCCGTGGAGTATCCGTTCCAGCTCTCCGGCGGTCTGAAGCAGCGCGCCATGATCGCCATGGCACTCGCCGGCGGCCCGGATCTTCTCATCGCGGACGAGCCGACCACGGCGCTCGACGTTACCATCCAGGCGCAGGTGCTGGAGCTGCTGCGCGAACTGCAGAAGAAGAACGGCATGGCGATCCTGCTCATCACCCACGACCTGGGAATCGTCGCGCAGATGGCGCACCGGGTCGCCGTCATGTACGCGGGCCAGGTCGTCGAGGTCGCGGACCGCGAGCGCTTCTTCGCCGCGCCCCAGCATCCTTATTCGCGCAAGCTCTTCGCGGCGCTGCCCGGCTCGGGCAGGCGCGGGACCGAGCTCTCGGTGATCAAGGGGCAGGTGCCGCCGCTCACCCGCGAGTTCCGCCAATGCCGCTTCGCCGAGCGCTGCGACTTTGCCTTCGACCGCTGCTTCAACGAAGCTCCGGGCTGGACGCGGATCGGGGAAGGTCACGAAGTGCGCTGCTTCCTGCGGGAAAAGGAGCGCGCAGGCCCAATTCAGAAAGACGAAGCGGGCACGGCCGCGACGCTCGCCGGGACTGCGGAAGCCGCACCGCTCCTTTCGGTGCGCGATCTGAAAGTGCATTTCCCGATCCGCAAGGGTTTGCTCAAGCGCACCGTCGGCTACGTCAAGGCCGTGGACGGCACTTCGCTGGAGATCGGCGCTGGACGCACGCTCGGCCTGGTCGGCGAATCGGGCTGCGGCAAGACCACCGTGGGCAAGGCGATCCTGCAGCTCATCCGCCCGACGGCGGGTGAAGTACGTTTCGACGGCGTCG
>DATHHS010000132.1:0-27906 GCA_035317085.1 Burkholderiales bacterium | reverse complement strand
GATGGTCGTGCGGCCGCGCATCAGCTCGGCGAGCGCCGCCTGAACGAGGCGCTCCGACTCGCTGTCGAGCGCGGAGGTTGCCTCATCGAGAAGCAGGATGGGCGCGTCCTTGAGCAGGGCACGCGCGATCGCCAGTCTCTGGCGCTGCCCGCCGGACAGGCGCACGCCGTCCTCGCCGATCAGGGTGTCGAAACCCTGCGGCATCTCGCGGATGAACTCGAGCGCGTGCGCCGCGCGGGCGGCCGTCTCGATCTCGGGGCGAGAGGCGCCCTCGGCACGGCCGTACGCGATGTTCGCCGCCACCGTGTCGTTGAACAGCGTGACGTCCTGGGACACTAGGGCGATGTTCACGCGCAGGCTCGCCAAGGTGATCTCCCGTGTGTCCATCCCGTCGACCAGGATGCGGCCGCCGCTCACCTCGTAGAAGCGCGGTAGCAGATTGACGAAGGTGGTCTTCCCGCCGCCGGAAGGCCCGACCAGCGCTATCGTTTCCCCTGGCTCGACGCTGATGCTCACATCGTCCAAAGCTTCCCGGCCGCTGCCCGGATAGGCAAACGATACTCGCTCGTATTCGATCTTCCCCCGCGCACGCGGCAGGGTCTGCCTGCCCGTGTCCTCCTCCACTCGCTCATCGAGCAGCTCGAACACGCTCTCCGCCGAAGCGAGCCCCCGTTGCAGTGGCGAATTCACCTCGGTCAGGTGCTTGATCGGCGAAAGCAGCATGAGCATGGCGGTAAGGAAGGACACGAAGCTGCCCACGCTCAATTCCTTCGCGGCCGACTGCTGCAAAGCGATGCTGATGATCACGGCGACCGCGATGGACGCGAAAATCTGCACGATGGGCACCGTCGCGGCGGACGCCATCGTCTGCCGCATGTTGTAGCCGCGCTGCTTCTGATTGGCCTGGTCGAAACGGCGCGCTTCGTAGTCCTGTCCGCCGAAGATCTTCACCTCCTTGTGGCAGTCGACCGATTCCTGGAGGACGTGAGTGATGTTGCCCATCGCGCGCAGCGCTTCCTGGCTCATCCGGCGCATGCGCTTGGAAAACACCTTCACCACGATCGCGACGCCCGGCGCGATGATCAGCGTAACGAGCGTCAGCTTCCAGTTGAGGTACAGCAGCCACCCCAGCAATCCCACCACGGCCAAGGAATCGCCCACCAGGACGGTGATTACGCCGGTCGCCGCGCTCGTCACCCCGGAAACGTCGTAGGCGACCTTGGATATGAGCGCGCCGGAGCTGCGGTCGTCGTAGTAGCGCGTCGGCAGGATGAGCAGGCGCCTGAACATGGCGTTCCGCAGGTCGAGCACGACTTTATTCGATACCCAGGCCAGGGTGTACGCACTCAAGTAATTGAGCGCACCCCGCACCAGGAAAATGCCGATGATGGCGAGCGGAACGAGATACGGATGAGCCTGGTTGCGCTCGACGAAACTGCCGTCGAGAAGAGGTTTCATGAGCGCCGGCAGCACCGGATCGGTCGCCGCGGCAAGCGCCATCGTGAGAATGGACACGGCGAAAACGCGCCAGTAAGGGCGGACGTAACCCATGAGGCGCAGATACAATTTTCGGGAGGAAGCCTGTGGCGAAAAACTCATGGCGGATGCGGGGCGTTGTTTCCTCGCGCTCCAGGGCCGTCAGCGCTGCTCCGGAGGCATATTCCGTTCGAAGAATGTTGAATTATAACCGCTTGATCCTGCTACCCCCCCACAGAAAATCGCCCGGCAGACTCACCGCGGGCCCGTCAGTTCAAGGCGCCACGGCTGCGCGTCAGGTCGCCGTAGAGCACGACAAACTTCCGTGTCATCGCGTCGAGCCCGAATAGCGCGGCGGTCGCCCGCGCCCGCATGCCCATATCGCGCGCGCGCACCGGATCGAATCTCCCAAGGACCCGGGCGAGCGAGGCCTGATCGAGCGCATCGCAGACCATGCCATTCGCGCCTTCACTGATCAGTTCGGCCGCACCGCACTGGTGGGTAACGATGGCGGGCAAGCCGCAGGCCATGGCTTCCAGGGCCGCATTCGGAAAAGGATCGTAGAGAGTCGGCAGAACGAATGCGTCGGCGGCGCCGTACCACGGCCGCACGTCGTCGCGCGCCCCGAGAAAATGCGTCCGGTCGCCGATGCCGAGATCGCGTGCAAGCGTCTTCGCACGCGCTTCTGCCTTGTCCCCCCCGACGACGATCAGATGCGCCCGGGCATTCGCGCCGCACTGGAAGGCAGGCAGGAGTCGGAACACGCCTTTGCGCTCGAAGCCGCCGCCGACGAATAGGTAGGTCATTGCGCCCTCGGGAATGCTGAGCTCGACCCGAGCTGACGCGCGGTGCGCCTCGCGTAACCGCGGGTGGAAGCTCTGAAGATCCACGCCGTTGTAGATCACGTGGAGCTTCTCCTCCGCAACGCCGAACCGCGCCTGGATCTCGTTCTTCACCATGCGCGAATTGCAGATCACAGCTCGAAGCCGCGGGCTTTCGAACAGGCGCCGCTCCGCGGCGAGGACGTAGCGGTGATAGGGATTGAGTGCAACGCCGAGTCGACCGAGCAACCCCAGCGCGGCACGGCGGTTCTGCAGCCATTGGGCATGCACGCCGTCACCGGCGCGGTAAATATCGCAGCAGGCAATCCGTTCATGGGATTGCACGAGATCGAACGGGCTGTGCGCGACTTCACGACACACGGCGCGCGCGAAGCTCCAGTCGCGCCACACGCGACCGATGTAAAACGGATCGCAGCGAACCACCCTCCCGGGGTCGCCGATCCATTCGCGCGCCAGCACCGTCACCGCCACGCCCTGCTCACCCAGGGCGCCGAGCGCCCGTTCGATGAAGCGTTCGGCGCCCCCGTAAGCGGTGTAGCGCTGCCGCACCAGGGCGAGGCGCATTCGCTCTAATTCCGCACGAGCTCGAGCCGCCCGCACAAGACGCGAACGCCATCGAGCACGCCAGGGCCTTGCGCGTGAAGCCAATCCGGGTCGATTGCGTAGAGCTTGCGGTTTCGAACCGCGGGAACCAATTCAAGACCCCTCCACGCCTGGGGCGCTTCGCTCCCGAAGCCGCTGGTGACGATGGCCTCGGGCCGGGCGTCGAGGATTTGCTCGCGGGAAACGAGCGGCGTAAGCGCACTTGCGCCGGAAAAAACGTTGTGACCGCCGCAGAGTCGCAGCGCATCGCTGATGAGGTGCCCGCCGTTCACCGTGAGCAAGGGCGCGTGCCATATCTCCAGGAACACCTCGACGCGACGCTCCGCCGCGTAGCGCTTGCGCAGATCCGCGACCTCATTTTCGAATTGCCGTGCGCGTGTTTCCGCGACCTCCGGGCTGCCGGCGAGCGCGCCGACCAGGCGAACGATTCGAGGAATATCGGAAAGGGTGCGCACTTCGGTGACCAAAACCCGGAGCCCGAGGCGCTCCAGACGGTCGATCTGCAGCGGCGAGTTACCGCTTTGCCAGGCCAACACGAGATCCGGCCGTAACGCGATCAGGCGCTCGATGTCGACCCGGCCGTGACTTGCAACGACGGGCAAGCGCTGCGCCTCGGCAGGATGGCGACTGAAGCTCGAGACGCCGGCGAGCTTCGCGCCGACGCCCGCAGCGAACGCGATTTCTGCCAAATGAGGTGCGAGGCTGACGATGTGCTCTGCCGGATGCCCAAGCGAGATCGTGACGCCGCGGTCATCGCTCGCCTGCAGCGCCTGCGCGCCCGTCGCCACGGCAGCAAGGACCGCAAACACAATCACCCGGATCATCGCACGAGGAGCGAATCGATAGCGGCTAACGCCGCCTCCACCGGAAGTCGGGTGAGGCACTCACTCACCTTGCCGCCGCCGCAGCCGTCGTTCCCGCAGGGACGGCACGGGTGCTCACCGGAGGCGACGATGCGGTGCGGTGCACGCCAGGGGGCCCACTCAAGTTCGCCGCTCGGACCGAAGAGCGCAACCACCGGCGTCTGCATGGCCGCGGCGATGTGCATGGGGGCGGAATCCACGCCAATGAAAAGTTTCGCGCGGGCGCTGAGCGCCGCCAGTTCCTTCAGCGTGAGCTTTCCGGAAAAATCGCTCACCGGCGCACTGGAGCGCTTGCGGATTTCTGCTATCAACTCCAGCTCCCGTTCATCGGGGGCCGCGGTGAGCACGACGCGCTCACCGCGCCTGATCAGTGTGTCGACGAGTGCCGCTGCACGTTCCGGCGGCCAGCACTTGAACTGCCAGCGTGAACCCGGATGGAAATGAATGAACTCTCGGGCTGCCAGACGCTGGCCGGCAAGCAGCGCTTCGACGCTGCGTTCCGCGTCTTCGCCCGGCACAAGCAGGAGCCTGCGTTCGTCTTCGCCCGGCTGGATGCCGATCCGCCTGAGCGCGTCGAGGTTGATATCCACCCGGTGACGCCGCGCGTGGGGAGGGAGCGGAAAGAGATGCGAGAAGCTTTTTTTCCAGAGTCGCGGCTTGCGGGAAAAATTCGGCGCCACGGCGTAACGCGCACCCAGCGAACGCGCGAGCCACGCCCCGCGGGGATGCTCGGAGAGATGCACTATGAGATCGTAACCGCGTTCGCGCAGCGCGGCGAACAATCGCCACTCGTGCGCGAGACGGGCGAGCGCACCCGCCTCCTTCCAATCGCGCCTCACTACATGGACTCGCGCGATTGCCGGATGCAGGTCGAGCATCTCCCGGGTCTCTGCATAGACAAGCGCGTCGATCTCCAGGGCGGGCGCATGGTGCTTAAGAACCGTGAAGACGGGCGAGGTCAGGAGAACGTCGCCATGGTGGCGCAGCTGGATCACCAGCGCACGCCGCAATCCGGAAACGTCGATTGCATCTGCGGGACCGTAGCGCATGCCGCGCAAGATAGCAGAGAACCCCGGCAATCCCAAAAAGTGGTTACTTAGCAGGCCGTCGAGTCAGACGGCTGCCTCCCTCGCGCAGGAAAACCAGGGTGCTTCAGGTCGCAGCCTTCTACTTCGGTTGATACTGCAGCGCTACAAATACATTGCTGCCCGGAGTATTGAAGTTCCGCGCGAGCTCGTAGTCCCGGTTGAATACATTGTTCCATCGAGCCCTGACCGACCACTCGGGGTCTAGTGCATAGCTTGCGGTAAGGTTGACTAGCCCGTATCCGTGCATCCTGCTTTCGGGAGCTTCGTTCACGCTGTCGAAGCGAGCGCTACTTGCGACGAGCTCGGCGCCCGCTCTCCACGGCCCGGAAGCATTGCTTATCGTGAAGCTGCCATGCTCCTGTGCGCGACGCGGCAGCAGCAGTCCGCTCTCATCGTCTACTGGACTCTGCAAGGTCAGCTGCGCGCTGGCCCGCAGCCCACCGAAGAAACCTTCATAGCCCAACTCTGTCCCTTTGATCCTCGCCTGGCTCAGATTCTGTACCGTTCCCACAAACGTGACGGGGTCGCCGACGAAGACGATGAGATCGGTGATGCGATTCTCGAAATACGTGGCGCTGAAGCGATTCGTCCCCGTCTGGTAGTTCACGCCAACTTCCTTGCTGCGCGAGTGCTCGGGCCGCAGGTCTGGATTGGGGATGAAGGTCGGGTCGCCTGTCGCGTAGAGATCGCTGAAAGTCGGCGCCTTGAACGCAGATCCGGCACCGACGCGCAGCCGCAGTTCCGGGGTCAGGCGATATCCGTAACCGAGCAGACCCGTCGTATGGTTTCCGAACTGGCTGTTGTCGTCTACGCGGATATTCGCCTGCCAATCGTGCTTTTCGTACGTTCCCGTGTATCCAGCGAACGCCGACTCGATCGTGCGATGATTCTGCGCGAACGCCGAATCGCTCGTGACGTTCTGCGCCAGATATTCGGCACCCGCTATCGCGGTTCCTGGACCCAACTTGATGTTGTTCTGCCAGGTGAACTGGGGCTGCCTGGTCCCGAAGAAACTCGGGAAGGCACCGGTGGTCGTGCTCTCGTCGCGGCTTTCTCCGACTCTCACCAGGCTCCGCCAGCCGTCAGTGATCTGGTTGGAGCTATAGAGAGAAAAGGCCGAGAGTGTCTGATGAGTCACCGCGTCGATCGTAGCGTCGTTATCGAAATGCGCGCGGCCGTCGCTCTGGAATACCGTGAGCCCTAATTCATTCCTTGTATCCAGACGATGGGCGATCTTTCCGGAAAAATTCTCGTTTCGGTAGCCGTCCCGGTCGGGATTGTGTCCAAATGCGCCAGGTTTCGTCGCGTCGAAGCCGTCGGTCTCAAAGTAGCCGAGATTTAGGCTGAAATCCGTATCGCCGACGGTGCGGTTGACGCCGCCGCTCACGCTCCGGGTGTTGTACGTTCCGGCACCCACGGTAATGCTCGACGCAGGCGAGTATCTGCCGCTCTTGGTGAAGATCTGGATCACACCACCGATCGCTTCTGAACCGTACAAACTGCTCAGTAGTCCCGGTACAACCTCGATTCGCTCAATCTGGCTGAGCGGAATGTTCTCGAACGCCGTGGTGCCGAGAGTGGCGGAGCCGATCCTCATGCCGTCGACCAAGACCAGCGTGTGATTGCTGTTCGCCCCGCGCATGAACACGCTGCTTTGCTGGCCGAAGCCGCCCGCGCTCGCAACTTCGACGCCGCCCAGGCTTTGCAGCACCTCAACCAGGGTTTGCTGACCGCTTTGAGCAACGTCTTCGGCCGTGATGATCTTGACCGGTTGCAGCGTTTGAGACTGGGCCTGGGGAAAGCGTGTTGCAGTGACGACGACGGCGGGTTCTTCCGGACTTTGCGCAAGCGCGCACGGTGCCGCTACCGCGACGAGCGCGGCAATGATGGATCGTTTCAAGGTTTCCTCCCCGGCGAGCGTCCCCGCAGGCCGCTATCGTTGCAAGAGGAAATGCAATAGCGAAGCGCACCGGTTTTCCCACCGCGCCCCGCGGCATTTCCCACCATCGTCGAGGCCGGTCTCCGGGCTTGTGGGATCGGGGCGTATCGCCTTCCCGCGAGCTTGCGCTCACAGTGGCTGGGCACTTGGCGGGACGCGAAAGAAAGCATCCTGCCAGGGCCGCTGTTTGATACGCCCGCACACACTTACCGTTGCGGGGGCAGCAGAGGATTTGGGAGGCTCAGGACTCCGGTTTCAGGCAGGGGCGTGCCCCTGTGAATCCTCAATCCTGAATCTCTTACCGCACCTCTTTCCCGTTTCACCCCGGCGCGAGAACGCGCCGGGACACCTCGAACGAGCGCGTTGATTGTACAACACAAGTCAAAGAAATCTCGCTCGCAACGGCATCGGGAATCTACATTGAGAAAGAATCCTTACACCTTGACCTAACAGGATTTTCCAAACTATAGTGTGCCGATGGACACGGAATTGGCCACCCTGGAGGAAAAAATCCGTCAAGCGGCGCGACTGTGCGCACGCCTACGAGACGAAAACCAGGGGCTGCGCCAACAACTGGCCGCATTGCAGGGCGACAAGAGGCAGCTCGCCGAGAAAATCGACGGGGCGCGCAGCCGGCTCGAGACCTTGCTCAAGCAGATCCCGGAATAACGCCCTTCGGATGAATCAGAAAGCCAAGACCCTTGATGTCACCATCATGGGCCGGACCTACAAGGTCGCCTGTTCGGAGGAGGAACGCAATGCGCTTCTCTCGGCGGTGGCCTATCTGGACAGGAAGATGACCGAGATCAAAAGCGCAGGCCGGGTGGCGAGCGCCGAGCGCATCGCCGTCATGGCCGCGCTCAATATCACCCACGAGCTCCTCAGCTCCAGAAACAACGCGAGCGGCTTTGACATGGAAGGGCTCAGGCGTAGAATGGCCGCAATGGAGGCGACGCTCGATCAGGCTCTCGCTCCGTAGGCGCGATGGTCAGATAGTTCGGGCGCTGCCCTAGGAATTGTCCCCTGTGGTGTACGCCAAGACCCGGATATATTCTTGAACCAACAGATTGAATTTGGTTGCTGACTCAAGCGTCACTGTTGCGCGCGTCCCTTAGTCGGATGTACCTGATGTGACCAGAAGGCGACCACCTTGACCGAAAGGTTCAGGAACCGGTTCTAGCGGCACCAACGGGGGACTCCCAAAAACGGGGAACCCCAAGAAACGAAACGCAGGCATCGGCCTGCGTTTTCGTTTTGATAAGCCTTGAATTGAATCGTTTCGGCCATGCCATACTGGTTGATGAAATCCGAGCCCGACGAGTTCGGCATCGACGACCTCGCCGCGGCTCCAGCCAAGACTACCGCTTGGTTCGGAGTGCGCAATTATCAGGCGCGCAACTTCATGCGCGACAAGATGCGCATTGACGACAAAGTCTTCTTCTACCATTCGAGCTGTCCAGAACCGGGCATCGCGGGCATCGCTCAAGTTTCCTCGGACGCTTACCCCGACGCGAGCCAATTCGACGCGAAGAGCCCCTACTTCGATCCTGCGGCGAAGCGAGAGGCGCCCCGCTGGTTCAATGTCGATGTCAAATTCGTCAGGAAAACCCGGTTGGTCAGCCTTGCCGAATTGCGCAGCCACGACGAGCTCTCCGGCATGCGCACCTTGGCCCCCGGCAACCGGCTGTCGATCACACCGGTCAGCGCGGGGGAATGGAAATTCATCACCCGGCGTCTGATGAAGCTCTAGCGCGCCGATGCGCACGCTGCAGAACGACACGCTGATCCGGGCTCTCCTCAGGCAGCCCACCCCCTACACGCCGGTGTGGCTGATGCGCCAGGCCGGACGGTATCTTCCCGAATACAACGATACGCGCCGCCGCGCGGGGAACTTCCTCACCCTGTGCAAGACACCCTCGCTCGCCACCGAAGTGACGCTGCAGCCGCTCGAGCGGTTCCGTCTGGACGCAGCGATCCTGTTCTCGGACATCCTCACGATCCCGGATGCGATGGGACTGGGGCTTTACTTCGTGGAAGGAGAGGGTCCGCGCTTCGAACGGCCGCTGCGCGACGAAGCTTCGATCGCGAAACTCACCGCGCCCGACCCGGGCAAAGAGTTGCGTTACGTCACCGATGCGATCGGCGAAGTCCAGCGTGCCTTGGCCGGACGTGTGCCGCTCATCGGGTTTTCAGGCAGTCCCTATACGCTTGCCTGTTATATGGTCGAGGGTGGGTCCAGCGACGACTGGCGGACCCTCAAGCTCATGCTCTATCAGCGTCCGGAGCTCCTGCACCGCGTGATCGAGGTCAATGCCCGGGCCGTAACGGCGCTGCTGAACGCGCAGATCGAAGCTGGCGTGAACGTCGTGATGATTTTCGACACTTGGGGCGGAAGCCTTTCGGCCGCAGCCTACCAAGAATTCTCCCTCGCCTACATCCGGCAAGTGCTATCCCAGCTCAACCGCGGTGAGGGCAGCGGCCGCGTCCCGGTCATCGTCTTCACCAAGGGCGGCGCGCCCTGGCTGGAGAGCATTGCCGAAAGCGGATGCGATTGCGTTGGCATCGACTGGAGCACAGATCTCGGCGATGCGCGCCGGAGAATCGGCGCTCGCGCGGCACTCCAGGGAAATCTCGATCCTATGGTGCTGCTAGCTACACCCGAAGTTGTCCGGCGCGAGGTCCAAAAGGCGCTGGAGTCCTTTGGAAGCGGATCCGGCCATGTATTCAATCTCGGCCACGGCGTTCCCCAACACGCAGGTCCGGAAAATGTCGCTGCGCTGGTCGCTGCGGTGCACGAATTGAGCCCAAAATTCCATCTATCGGCGTAAAGAACCAGTTTGCGTGCATCGGGCGCGCCGTGCGACTTATGCACAACACCCCCTGAAAACCCACGTCTGGCGCGGACTTCCGAGGGTCTTCATTCGAGAGGTTTGTAAGCCTATGTATTATCAATTTATTTCTTTCCGCTCTCATTTTGAGCAGTATGAAAAATTCCTTGCAGAAGTGCGAGTTACAGTAATGTGAAAGCCTTACTCACACAGTTATTCACAAATTTTGTGAAAAACCCGGAAAACCTCAGACAACCAAGCACTTTATCGACGTGACCGAAGAAATTACTTGAATAGCACGACGACGTACTCCAATCCTTCCCGATGACGATCCTGCGCGTCGCCCTCGATGTGCCGGTGCCGAAGCTGTTCGATTACCGCTCCGAAGGCGCGACCCGTGCGGATATCGGCTATCGCGTGCTCGTACCCTTCGGAAAAAAGCGACTCGTCGGCGTGATCTTGGATGTCGCGACGAAATCCGAGGTAGAAAACTCCAAACTGCGCTCAGCCGACAAGATCCTGCGCGATGTAGCGCCCCTTGCACCCGAGTGGTTGGCCCTCGCGGAATTCTGTAGTCGCTATTACCACTGCCCGATCGGTGAAGTCATCGCGGCGGCCTTGCCGCCGCGACTGCGCACCGCCAAGACCGTTCCCGCCGGCGCGAGTGAATATGTTCTGACGCCGGCCGGAAAAGACGCGCTTGCGGCGATTCCAGCGCGGTGTCGACGCTTGCGCGCATTGCTGGAGCGGCTTTCGATCAGTCGGGCCTCCCGGTCCGAGCTCGATACGGCGGGACACGGCGTTCGCAGCGTGTTGAAGCGCGCCATTGAATCGGGTTGGGTCACCTCCATCGATCCGGAGCGTTCCGAGCCTCGGCTTATTCACGTGCACGCACTGACCGCGGAGCAGCAACAGGCCATCAACGTCCTGCGTGAGGGCTTGGAGAAATTTCGTGTAAGCCTGCTTTTTGGCGTTACCGGCAGCGGCAAGACCGAAATCTACCTCCAGCTGATTGCAGAGGTCCTGGCCCGCCGCAAACAAGTCCTGATTCTGGTACCCGAGATAGCGCTCACTCCTGCGCTCGAGGCCACCGTCCGTGACCGGTTCCCAGGTGCATGCATCGTCACTCAGACCAGCGCGATGGCCGAACTGGAGCGCGTTCGCAGCTGGCTCCTCGCCCACAGCGGTCGTGCCGACATCGTGCTCGGCACCCGGCTTGCCGTATTCACGCCGCTACCCAATCTCGGGCTGGTAGTCGTGGACGAAGAACAGGACGCCTCGTTCAAGCAACAGGAGGGCGTGCGCTATTCGGCGCGGGATCTCGCGGTCGCGCGGGCGCACATCGCCGGCGCGCCGGTCGTCCTGTGCTCGGCGACGCCCTCGCTGGAGAGCTTTCACCACGCGAGCTCCGGCAAGTACGAGATCGTACCGCTTACACGGCGCGCCATCGACCGGGCGGTATTGCCGGCAATACGCATGATCGACACTCGGACACATCCGCCCCAGGAGGGGTTTGCCGCTCCACTTCTCCAGGCACTCGCGGCGCGCATCGCGCGCGGGGAGCAGTCTCTGGTATTTCTCAATCGCCGCGGATACGCGCCGGCGCTCGCCTGCCCGGCCTGCGGCTGGGTCAAGGGTTGCAGGCGCTGTTCGGCGCACATGGTCGTTCACCTCGCCAGGCGGCAATTGCGTTGCCACCACTGCGGACTGGCGGAAGGCATTCCGCGCGCCTGCCCCGAGTGCGGTAACCCGGATTTGCAGACTTTCGGACGCGGGACCCAGCGCGTCGAGATCACGCTCGCGGAAAAGTTTCCGCAGGCGCGCATCCTGCGCGTGGATAGCGACGCAGCGCGCTCAAGAAGCCGCCTCGGAGACCTGCTCGAGCGTGCCGCACACTCTGACATCCTCGTAGGCACGCAGATTCTCGCCAAGGGCCACCATTTCGAGCGCCTGACGCTGGTGGGCGTGCTGAATGCCGACAGCGGTCTATTCTCGAGCGACTATCGGGCGAGCGAGCGGACCTTCGCGCAGTTGCAGCAGGTCGCGGGACGCGCCGGACGCGCGAACCTGCCGGGTGAGGTGCTGATCCAGACGCGTTATCCCGAGCACCCTCTGTATCAGTCGTTGGTGCGCAATGACTACACAGGATTTGCAAAGAGCGTGCTTGCGGAGCGCCGGGCGGCGGGATTTCCGCCCTTCGTTTTCGAAGCGGCGCTGCGCGCTGAAAGCCCCGACGAGCTTCGCGCGCAGCGTTTCCTTCGGTCGGCCGTCGACCAGTCACCGCACCGCAGCGCTTCGATCGCCGTGTTCGATCCCGTGCCGATGTCGCTCGCGCGACTCGCGGGTGTGGAGCGCGCACAAGTACTCGTGCAATCGCGTTCCCGACCGCGCCTGCAAGCGTTCCTCTCGGAATGGAGCGATACCCTCTACCGCGTGCCCTCGCACGGAGTGCGCTGGCATCTTGACGTAGATCCGATAGAGTTTTAACCGCCTGCGGAAATCAGGAGGGTCTCTTCGCCGGTTTTTTCGCCTTGCGCGGGCGGGTCTTGCCGTGCGATCCCTTGAAGACCTTGCCGCGGAATGTGCGTTTGTCGCCTTTGCCCAAGCTCAACACTCCAGATCGTAAATTTGAATCAGCCGCCATTGTACCTTCGCAGCGCGGTTCGGGGACATCCATCGTGTCTGGGCGACACCCTGAGTATAATACCCAGCATTTCGGCCCTTCAATGTCCGCCGAGATCAAGTCTCACCTGACCGAGTTGCTTACGCGCGCGCTGGCCAAGGTCGCGCCGCAGCAGCCGGGTTCGCTGATTTCCCTCGAGCGGCCCAAGCAGGCGCAGCACGGCGATTTTTCCTGTCCGGCTGCGATGCAACTGGCGCGCGTGCTGAAACGCAATCCACGCGAACTCGCACTCGAGCTCGTCGCGGCGCTGCCCGCCTCCGAGTGGCTCGAGCGCGCCGAAGTCGCGGGCAACGGCTTCATCAACCTGCGTGTGCGCCCCGCAGCCAGGCAGCACATCGTGAAAACCATACTCACGGAGGGCGGCCGCTACGGCCGCTCCGAGAATGCCGGCGGCCGGCCGGTGATGGTGGAATTCGTTTCGGCCAATCCCACGGGCCCGCTGCACGTCGGGCACGGCAGGCAGGCGGCGCTTGGCGACGCCATCGCCGCCTTGCTCGAATCGCAGGGCTGGCGTGTGACGCGGGAGTTCTACTACAACGACGCAGGCGCGCAGATCCGCAATCTCGGGCTCTCGGTTCAGGCGCGCATTCGGGAAAAGCTCGGCGTACCGGCGGAATTTCCCGCGGACGGCTACCACGGCGATTACGTGCGCGAGATCGCTGAGAAATACCTTGGGGCGGGCAACAGCGATGGTGAAGATCTGGAAGCGGTGACCCGTTTCGCGGTGGCGGACCTCAGGCACGAGCAGGATCTCGACCTGCAGGCGTTCGGCGTGCGCTTTGACAGCTACTATCTGGAGTCCTCCCTATACGCGGATGGGCGCGTTCAGAAAACGGTCCAGGCTTTGGTCGAAGCGGGCAAGGCTTTCGAGCAGGAGGGTGCGCTATGGTTGAAGACCACCGAATATGGCGACGACAAGGACCGTGTCATGCGCAAGTCGGACGGCACCTATACCTACTTCGTGCCCGACGTCGCCTACCACCTGACGAAATGGGAGCGCGGCTTTACCCGCGCCATCAATATCCAGGGGTCCGACCACCACAGCACGGTGACGCGGGTACGCGCCGGGCTGCAAGCGGCATCGGCGAAGTGGGAGCGCCAGGTTCCGCAAGGCTATCCCGACTATGTGCTGCACAAGATGGTCACGGTCATGAAGGGCGGCGAAGAGATGAAGATCTCCAAGCGCGCCGGCTCCTACGTCACGCTCCGCGAGCTGATCGACGAAGTCGGACGCGACGCGGCCCGGTTCTTCCTGGTATCGCGCAAGGCCGACGCGGAGTTTGCGTTCGACATCGATCTTGCCAAGTCGCAATCCGAGGAAAACCCCGTGTATTACGTGCAGTACGCGCACGCGCGGATCTGCTCGGTGCTGGAACAGTGGAAGGGGCAGTTCGCCGGCGAAGAACGGGCCCTATCGATCGGAGGCTCTCCGGAGGTCTCCGATTCCGCGTTGTTCGAGGGTATCGAGCTCGAGCCCCTTGCGGGAATCCGCGAGCTCGCGCTCCTGCAGCGCCTGGGCGAGTACTCTGAAATGCTGGAAAACGCTGCTGCCGAGCTCGCTCCGCACCAGATTGTTTTTTTTCTGCGCGAGCTGGCGGGCGAATTTCACAGTTACTATAATGCCGAACGCATCCTCGTCGCGGAGGCGCCGCTCCGGTCGGCCCGGCTTGCGCTGTGCCTTGCGGTACGACAAGTGCTGCGCAACGGGCTTTCGCTGCTGGGCGTCAGCCAGCCTGAGAAAATGTGAACGCCTGACCCCGTCATGAGCTTCGACTACAAACAAAGATCACAATCCAGACCGGATTCCTCCGGGAGTTTTCTGATCGGGCTTTTCTTCGGCTTTCTGCTGGGTCTGGGCGTGGCGGCTGGAATCGCGATCTACTTCTTCAGAACGCCAATGCCTTTCGCCGACCGGGCCAAAGCCCCGGAGAAGACGTCGCCCGCAGATGAGAACCTGCCCGAGCCTGCCAAAGCGGCCAAGACCGAGGACAAGCCTCGTTTTGATTTCTACCGTATCCTTCCCGGGCGGGAGGAGCAGGTCACCGAGCGCCAGATGCGGGATGCAGCCAACAAGGCTGGCAAGGCAGGGGCGACCAAAGACGCCTATTTCCTTCAGGCCGGCTCGTTTCAGAATCCGGCCGATGCGGACAACCTCAAGGCAAGGATTGCGTTAATGGGCCTGGAAGCGAGCGTCGAGCCGGCCAATCTCGCGGAAAAAGGCGTGTGGTATCGAGTGCGGCTCGGGCCCTACACCCGCGTCGACGAGATCAATCGCATCCGGCAGCAGCTGACGCAGAACGGAGTGGACGCGTCGCTGGTCAGAATCACCGATGTCGCCAAGAACTGAATCGGCACCCCAAGGAGAAGTCCCATGGTTTCCCGTCTGCTGAGCGTTTTTTTCGGCCTATTCCTCGCCTTTGCCGCGTACGCTCAGGGCTCGCCCGCCGAGGGCATCGACTACTTGGAATTGAAGCCGCCGCAGGCGGCCGAATCCCCGGGCAAGATCGAAGTGCTCGAGTTTTTCTGGTATCGCTGCCCGCATTGCTACGCGTTGGAGCCCGATCTCGAGTCCTGGGTGAAGCAATTGCCGCGCGACGTGCAGTTCAAGCGCGTCCCGGGGATTCTGAACGACGACTGGGCGGTCGATGCCCGGATTTTCTATACCCTGGAGGCGCTCGGGGAGGTCGAGCGGCTGCATCGATCGCTGTTCGACGCAGTCCACCAGCAGGGCGGCGTGAGGCTTCACGGCGATGCCTTCGCCAAATGGGTGGCCGACTGGCTCGCCAAGCAGAAGGTGGATATGGCCAAATACGACGCCGCTTTCCGCTCGTTCACGGTCGAAACCAAGCTGCGCCGCGCGACGCAGATGGCCAGAGCCTACCGTCTCGACGGGGTTCCGACTCTCACGGTGCAGGGCCGCTACCTCGTCGTCGCGAGTACGTCGCGCAAGGGGATGCTGGCCACCACCGACTTTCTGATCGGTGAAACGCGCAAGCAACTTGCGAAAGCAAAGCCCTAGTGTGGCGGCCGCGCCGTACGCGAGGAGTGCTCACTATGAGCGCGGTTCCCGCCGTGTCCGGTGCCAACCGGCCCTAAGGTCTTCGTCACCGGCGCATCGGGCGGAATCGGCGCCGCACTCGCTGCGCACTACGCGCGCCAAGGGGCGGTGCTCGGCCTGTGTGCAAGACGGCTCGAGCCGACACAGGCGCTCCTCTCGCGCTTGCTCTGCCCCGGGTCCTGCTATCGAGCGGACGTGACCGATGCCGCCAGCCTGAAGGCCGCGGCGGCGGATTTCATCGAACGTTTCGGAGTGCCCGACATCGTGATCGCGAATGCGGGCGTCAGTGCCGGCACCTTGACCGAAAATCCGGAGGACCTTCGCGCATTCCGCAAGATCATGGACACCAACGTCTTCGGAATGGCCGCGACGTTCCAACCCTTTGTTGCGCCGATGCGCGCTCGTGCGAGCGGCACGCTGGTCGGCATCGCCAGCATAGCCGGCTTTCGCGGCCTGCCTGGCGGGAGCGCCTACAGCGCCTCCAAATCGGCCGCAATCACCTATCTGGAGAGCCTGCGCGTGGAACTTCACGGCTCGGGCGTGGCCGTGGTCACGATCTGTCCGGGCTACATCAGAACCCCGATGACCGCGGGAAATCGCTACCGCATGCCCTTCATCATGGATGCGGACGAGGCGGCCCCGCGATTCGCGCGCGTCATCGCCGGAAAACGCCGCTTCGCGGTCATTCCCTGGCAGATGGCCCTCGTCTCGCTCGTGCTTCGCCACCTGCCGCGGTGGCTGTTCGACCGCTTGTTCGCCCACGCGCCGCGAAAGGCGCGCGGTCTCCAGTGAACGGACCGAAGGCGAGACTCGTCTGCGCCGCGGGCCGGCAGGCTGCTCAGGGGCGCAGGCTGACGTAGGATCCCGGAGCGTCTTCGAGGGCCTGGAGCGCGCCGGCACCCGGAACTCGCGCCGGCACGCGGTCGGGTCCGTTCAGTCCGGCGATCCAGGCCTGCCAGTCGGTCCACCACGAACCTTCGTTCCAACTCGCCCCCGTCTGCCATTCCTCGGCAGACTCGGGCAGCTGCGACCGGGTCCAGTAGCCGTATTTTTTCGCCGACGGTGGATTCACGATGCCGGCAATATGCCCGGAGCCCCCAAGCACGAACCGCTCGGTTCCTGACAGAATGCGCGCGCCCTTGTAAGTCGATTTCCACGGCGCGATGTGGTCCTCGACAGGGGAAACGAAATACGCCGGGATCGCGATTTTCCGGAGGTCGATCGGCACTCCGCCCAGCTCGATTCCGCCGGGTTCCTTGAGCCGGTTGGCGAGGTACATGTTGCGCAGGTAGAAGCTGTGCATTTTCGCCGGCATGCGCGTGGAATCGGAGTTCCAGTAAAGGAGGTCGAACGGGAACGGATCCTTGCCGAGCAGATAGTTGTTGACGACGAACGACCACACCAGATCGTTCGCGCGCAGCATGTTGAAAGTGGTTGCCATCTCCGAGCCTTCGAGGTAGCCGCGCTCGTTCATGCGCCGCTCGAGACTTTCGACTTGCGCCTCGTCGATGAACACCCCGAGCTCGCCCGGAATGGAAAAATCGAGCAAGGATGCGAGGAACGTCGTCGAAGCCGCGCGTTCGTCGCCTTTTTCTGCCATCCACGCCAGCGTCGCACCGAGAAGCGTCCCCCCGAGGCAGTAACCGACGACGTTGACCTTTTTCTCGCCGGTCGCCTGAGCGATCGCATCGAGAGCGGCAAGCGGTCCCTTGAACATGTAATCCTCGAAGGTCTTGCCGGCATAGCGCTCGTTCGGGTTGACCCAGGAGATCACGAACACCGTGTGTCCCTGATCCACGGCCCACCGAACGAAGGAATTCTTCTCGCTCAGGTCGAGAATGTAGTACTTGTTGATCCAGGGCGGAATTATAAGAAGCGGCCGTCTGAAAACAGTGTCGGTGCCCGGGGCGTACTGGATGAGTTGCATCAGCTCGTTCTGGAAGACCACCTTGCCGGGAGTGGTGGCGACATTCACGCCGACCTTGAATGTCTTTTCGTCCGCCATGCGGATGCCGCCGCGCTCGATGTCGGCAAGGAGATTGTTCAGACCATCGAGCAGGTTCTGTCCGCCGGAGCGCAGGGTTTCGCGCAGCACCGTCGGGTTGGTGAGAGCGAAGTTCGACGGCGACAGCGCGTCGATGTATTGGCGCGTATAGAAATTCACCTTCTTCTGCGTCTCCTCCGGCAGGCCTTCGATGGAGGAGACGGCGTCGTGCATGTGGCGCGCGGCGATCAGGTAGGACTGCTTGATGTAGTCGAACAGGAACTGATCCTGCCAGTCCGCATCGCGAAAGCGGTTGTCGCCCTTGGCGGGCGCGGCGACGGACGGGACATCCTTTCCCAGCATGCGCAGCATGATCGACTGCCAGAGAGCCGCATGATCCCAGAACATCTTCGTCTGCATCTCCGCGAGCTTCCACGGATTGGCCAGCATGCGCGCTGAAAGATCCATGAATGCTCGGGCGATCCCGAATTCGTCGCTGGTGGCGACGCCGTGGCCGCCGGCCTGACGCTTTAGAAACTCCGCCATGATCCGGCCGGAGCGCTCTGCCACTTCGGCGAGTACTTTGGCGCTGTGAGCGGGGTCGGGTGGGGTTTGCGCCGTGGACATGCTGCTAGTTTTGCGCGTAGCGAACCACGCCATCGGCACCGATTGAACGCTTCAGGCGCCCCTCATGGTGAAGAAGGTGCAGGTGGGCCATCGCCTCGCCCATGGCGAAGAACAGCTGATGCGTGTCGAGCTTGCGGCGAAACAGCGTATCGAGCACGTCTGCCGCAGCCTTGGGCGTATCGCAGACTTCATGTAACTCGGCGAGCCGCAGGCGGTGGTGCTCCTGAAGTTGCGCGATGCGCTCGCGCACGCCCCGGAAGGGCAGTCCGTGCGAGGGCAGAGTGAGCGTCGTCGCGGGCAGCGCCGCGTAGCGGGACAGGGAATCGAGGAAAAGCGCAAGCGGATTTCCTTCGGGTTCGTTCGCCCACACGCTGACGTTGGTCGAGATCCTGGGGAGCACCATGTCTCCGGAAACGAGAACGCCGAGCCCCTCGCAGTAAAGCGCGGCGTGCTCGGGCGCATGGCCGTAACCCATGATGATTCTCCAATCGCGGCCGCCGATGCGATGCGTCTGCCCGTCCATCAACCGCCTGTACCCGGAGGGAAAGCCCGGCACCCGGCTGCGATAGTTGCTGCGTCGCTGCTTCATCAGATCGAGCTTTTCTCCGGCGAGCCCGTTGCGTTCGAACATCGCGACGACATTGTCGAAGGCGAAACCCGCGCTTCCCTCGCGCATCGCGTGCGCTGCGAAATACTCGGCCTGCGGCATCCAGAACTCGGCCCCCGTGCGCTCGGTCAGCCACGAGGCGAGGCCCGCGTGATCGGGATGATGGTGGGTGACGATGAGTCGCTTGATCGGGCGCCCGGCGATGCGTGTGGCGAAGATACGCTCCCACAGAGCTCGCGTGGCATCGTCGCCGATGCCGCTATCGATCAGCGTCCAGCAGGCCTCGTTCGTGCCCTCGACTTTGTCCTCGAGCAACCACAGATTGATATGATCGAGCGCGAACGGCAGAGGCATTCTGACCCAGTGCACGCCCGGAGCGATCGCTATGGTTTCGCCGCCCGCCGGTGCCGTCGGCTGCGGATATTCGAGGATGGATTCTGGTGTCACTCGCTTGGGAAGAGGACTTCCGCCGGTCTTTGCCCGGGGTAGAATTGCGGTTTGCTGCGCACAGCGAATTTTCTCAGATTCCGATAGAGCGCGCCACCGAGCCATCCGCTTACACTCCGCAACGATCATGACCGATCCTAACGGGAACTATTCGCTTGGAGCTCTCGCGCGCAAGCCCGCCGGCGGAGCCCCGACGCTCGATCTGCCGGGGCTGCGTTTTTGCCTCGGCGAAGACGTCGACATGCTGCGGAGCGCGGTGCGAAATTTCGCCGCCGCTGAAATCGCGCCGCGAGCCGCCGAGATTGACCGATCGAACCAGTTCCCGACCGACTTGTGGAGAAAAATGGGAGCGCTCGGCCTGCTCGGCGTCACAGTCGAGGAGGCTTACGGTGGCACGATGACGGGCTACGCAGCCCACATCGTCGCGATGGAGGAGATCAGCCGGGCTTCGGCCTCAGTGGGACTCTCCTACGCTGCGCACTCCAATCTCTGCGTCAACCAGATCCGCAGGAACGCGACGGAATCGCAGAAGAGGAAATACCTGCCGAGGCTCGTTTCCGGTGAAGCGGTCGGTGCGCTCGCCATGTCCGAGCCCGGTTCGGGTTCGGATGTCGTCTCGATGAAGACTCGCGCAGAATATCGGAAGGGCAAGTTCGTCCTGAACGGCAGCAAGATGTGGATCACCAATGGCCCGGATGCCGACGTGCTGGTGGTCTACGCCAAGACCGACGCCGACGCCGGCCCGAGAGGGATCACCGCCTTCATCGTGGAAAAGGGATTCAAGGGCTTCTCCACCGCGCAGAAGCTGGACAAATTGGGCATGCGCGGCTCGAACACCTGCGAGCTCGTGTTCCAGGATTGCGAGGTGCCGGAGGAAAACATCCTGTCGGAGGCGGGCCGCGGTGTAAGCGTGTTGATGTCGGGACTGGACTACGAGCGCGCCGTGCTCGCCGGCGGCCCCCTGGGCATCATGCAGGCCTGCATGGATGTGGTCGTGCCATACATTCACGAGCGCAAGCAGTTCGGCCAGCCGATCGGAGAATTCCAGTTGATGCAGGGAAAGCTCGCCGACATGTACACCACACTCAACGCCTGCCGCGCCTACGTGTACGCCGTCGGCCAGGCCTGCGACCGCGGCGAAACCGCGCGCAAGGATGCGGCCGGCGCAATTCTTTACGCCGCGGAAAAGGCCACATGGATGGCGGGTGAGGCAATCCAGTGTCTCGGCGGCAACGGCTACATCAACGAGTATCCGACCGGGCGCCTTTGGCGCGACGCGAAGCTGTATGAAATCGGGGCCGGCACGTCGGAAATTCGAAGATGGTTGATTGGCCGGGAATTGTTCGCCGAAACGGCCTGACTGCCTCGTCCGCCCATAACGATTACGATCCCGGCCCTCACATGCTGTTCGCTGGCCTGCTAAAAGCAATCGCGCGCCGTACGCCCGGGCAGAAGGTGTCCATCATCATCTGCAGCATCGACGACCGGCGCTTCGAGAACGTCGCGGAGAGCTACAGGCAGCGAATGGGCGATTGGCCCTATGAGCTGATTCGCATCAAGAACGCGCCTTCGCTGGCTCATGGCTACAACCAAGGTATGGAGCGTAGTACCGGCGAATTCCTGATATTCAGTCACGACGATATCGAAATACTTACGCCTGATTTCTGCGCCCGTCTCCTCGCGCACCTCGAGTCGTTCGATCTGGTCGGCGTGGCAGGGACCTCCAGGCTGCTGGACGGCCGCTGGATCAGCGCCGGCCAGCCTTGGATTCACGGACAAGTCGTGGAGCGCACGCCGACGGGGGAGGGGCTTTTCCTGACCTTATTCGGTCCGGCGGAGCAACGGACCAGAGGGAATATCCAGGCACTGGACGGTGTGTTCCTCGCCGCAAGGCGGCAAGCGGCCGAATCTCTGCGCTTTGATGAGGAAATGTTCGATGGATTTCACCTTTACGATATCGACTTCTCATATCGGACGCACTTGGCAGGGTTGCGGGTCGGCGTCTGCAACGACATCCTGATCTACCATGACTCTCTTGGGCGAGCGACCGGCCCCTGGCCCCATTACCAGAAACTGTTCGAGGAAAAGTTCAGCGGCCGTCTCGCTACCGGGGAGCCCGGCGTGCGCAAGAAGTGCGCGCAGGAACGCGTTGGCACCAAAGCCGAAGCCTTGGCTTTATTTCAGCAATATCTGAAGCAATGCGCCATCACAGAGACAGAGTCTTCGCGCTGATCGGCGCCCCGCGCAGGCACCTGCGTCACCCGCCAGGAGTCAACCATGCATAACGATCCCGTAGTCATCGTTTCCGCCGCCCGCACGCCTATGGGCGCGTTTCAAGGCGAGCTGAAAGATCTCACCGCGCCGCAGTTGGGCGCAGCCGCGATCCGCGCAGCAGTCGAGCGCACCGGCATCAAACCCGAGCAAGTCCAGGAAGCGATCATGGGCTGTGTCCTTTCCGCCGGTCAGGGCCAGGCACCCGCGCGCCAGGCAGCGATCGCTGCCGGGCTTCCCTTATCGACAGGGAGCACGACGGTGAACAAGATGTGCGGATCGGGAATGAAGGCGGCGATGTTCGCGCATGACCTGCTCGCCGCAGGAACCAACGACGTCATGGTCGCAGGCGGCATGGAGTCGATGACCAACGCGCCGTATCTGCTTCCGAAGGCGCGCTCCGGCTACCGCATGGGCCACCAGCAAGTCATCGACCACATGTTTCTCGATGGCCTGGAGGACGCCTACGACAAAGGCAAATTGATGGGCAGCTTCGCCGAGGACTGCGCCGGAAAGTACAGCTTCACCCGGGAAGAACAGGACAAGTTCGCGATCGCATCGCTAGAGCGCGCCCAGGCCGCCAACAAGAACGGCGCTTTCGCCTGGGAGATCACGCCCATAAACGTAAATGCGGCGATCCAGGCGGGCAAGAACGAGCGCTTCATGGAACAGGACGAGCAGCCGTTCAAGGCCGACTTCGAGAAGATCCCGACGCTGAAGCCTGCGTTCCGCAAAGACGGGACGGTGACCGCGGCGAATTCGAGCTCGATCTCCGACGGTGCAGCAGCGCTCGTCATGATGCGCCGTTCCACCGCCGAGAAGCTGGGTCTCGCGCCGCTTGCGGTGGTCGTAGGCCACAGCACGCATTCCCAGGAGCCCGGCTGGTTCACCACCGCGCCCGTTGGGGCGATTAAGAAATTGTTCGACGCAACTGGCTGGAGCGCGGGGAAAGTCGATCTCTACGAGATCAACGAGGCCTTCGCAGTCGTGACGATGGCGGCAATGAAGGAGCACGGGCTGCCGCATGAGAAGGTCAACATCCACGGTGGCGCCTGCGCGCTCGGCCACCCGATCGGCGCTTCAGGCGCGCGCATCCTCGTCACCCTGATCGGCGCGCTCATGAAAACCGGCGGCAAGCGCGGTGTGGCGAGCTTGTGCATCGGCGGAGGCGAGGCGACCGCCATGGCGATAGAGATCGCATGATGTCGAACCCCATCGAGTTCTATTTCGATTTTTCATCGCCTTACGGCTATATCGCCAGCGAAAAGATCGACGCGCTCGCCGCGAAATATGGACGCGAGGTCAGCTGGAGGCCGTTCCTGCTCGGAGTCGCGTTCAAGACGACCGGCGGCGCGCCGCTGCCTTCCATACCGATGAAAGGCGCTTACCATCTGCGCGATATCCTCCGCACCACAAAGTATTTCGGCGTGGAGTACCGCCACCCTTCCGTCTTTCCGATTTCCTCGGTCTCGCCCTGTCGGGCGTTTTATTGGCTCGACGCGAAGGACCCGAAACGGGCCAGAGGGCTGGCGAAAGCGCTCTATCACGCCTATTTCCTCGACAACATCGATATCTCGAGCGCCGACAACACCATCGCAGTGTGTGCGAAGTTCGGGCTGAAAGCCGACGAAGTGCGCGCCGGCATCGGCGATCAGGCGATCAAGGACCGTACCCGGGCCGAAGTGGAGAAGGCGATCGCCCGCGGGGCGTTCGGCTCGCCTTACATTGTCGTCGACGGAGAGCCCTTCTGGGGCTCCGACAGGCTGGATCAGATCGACAAGTGGCTTGCCACCGGCGGCTGGTGAGATGCCAGTCATCAAAAGCAAGCTGAACCCGCATTCGGAGGAGTTCCAGGCGAACGCCCGGGCGATGGTTGCGCTCGTGACGGATCTGCGCGCCAAGGTCGAGCGCGTCGCGGTCGGGGGCGACGAGGCGGCGCGCACCAAGCACACCGGGCGCGGAAAATTGCTGCCGCGCGAGCGCCTGCGACTGCTGCTCGACCCCGGATCGCCTTTCCTTGAGTTCTCGCAGCTTGCCGCCTTCGGCATGTACGGGGATGAAGCGCCTGGCGCCGGAATCCTCACCGGCATCGGCCGCGTCTCCGGCAGGGAGTGCGTGGTGGTCGTGAACGACGCCACGGTCAAAGGTGGAACCTACTACCCCCTCACGGTGAAAAAGCATCTGCGCGCGCAGGAGATCGCCCTGGAGAACCGCCTTCCCTGCCTTTACCTGGTGGACTCGGGCGGAGCATTCCTCCCGGAGCAGGACAGCGTCTTTCCCGACCGCGAGCACTTCGGCCGCATCTTCTACAACCAGGCGGTGATGTCGGCCGCCGGTATTCCGCAGATCGCCGCGGTGATGGGCTCATGCACCGCCGGGGGTGCCTACGTTCCGGCGATGTCCGACGAAACCATCATCGTCAAAGGGCAGGGCACGATCTTTCTCGGCGGCCCGCCGCTCGTGAAAGCCGCCACCGGGGAAATCGTCTCCGCGGAGGAGCTCGGCGGCGCGGAGGTGCACACGCGGCAGTCGGGCGTCGCCGATCACTACGCGCAGAACGATCTCCATGCGATTTCGATCGCTCGCGCCATCGTGGCGAACCTCAACCGTGCGAAGAACGTGACGCTCGCTCTGCGCGAGCCGGCCGAGCCGCTCTACCCCGCCGACGAATTGCACGGGATCATCCCCTCCGACACGCGCAAGCCCTACGATGTGCGCGAGGCGATCGCGCGCATCGTCGATGGCAGCGAGCTCGACGAGTTCAAGGCGGACTACGGCACCACCCTCGTGACGGGGTTCGCGCGCATTTGGGGTTACCCGATCGGTGTCGTCGCGAACAACGGGATCCTTTTCTCGGAATCGGCGCTCAAGGGCACACACTTCATCGAGCTGTGCAGCCAGCGCGGGATTCCACTGCTTTTCCTGCAGAACATCGCAGGATTCATGGTGGGGAAAAAATACGAGGCAGGCGGCATCGCCAAGGACGGCGCCAAGATGGTGACCGCGGTCGCATGCAGCCGGGTGCCGAAATTCACCGTCATCATCGGCGGTTCGTTCGGGGCGGGCAACTACGGCATGTGCGGACGCGCCTTCGGCCCGCGCTTTCTCTGGATGTGGCCCAACGCACGCATCTCGGTGATGGGTGGGCAGCAGGCGGCCTCCGTTCTCGCCACGGTGAAGCGCGACGGCATCGAGGCCAAAAGCGGCAACTGGAGCCAGGCGGAAGAGGAAGAGTTCAAGCGCCCGATCCTCGACCAATACGAGCGGCAGGGGCACCCGTACTACGCCACCGCGCGGCTTTGGGACGACGGCGTGATCGCGCCCGAGGAAACCAGGCGCATCCTGGCGCTTGCGATTTCCGCTTCACTTAACGCGCCGATCGAAGAGACCCGGTTCGGCATTTTTCGAATGTAGAGGCACCCTGATGTCCATCCACCGTGCAAAGACCGAATGGAAAAGGAACGGCATGTCATTCGAGATCGACAAGTACAGCCGCGCTCATCGCATCGTGTTCGAATCCATGGCCATCCCCGGAAACGCTGCGAAGGAGAACCTTCCGCAGGGGGCACCCCACGGGCCGGGCGCCGATCCGGAGCAGCTATTCGTCGCCTCGCTTTCCGCCTGCCACATGCTCTGGTTCGTGGGCCTGGCCTCGGCGAGGAAACTGATCGTCGACCGGTATGTCGACGAGGCCGAAGGCGTGCTCGAAAAGAATTCCGAGGGCCGCGTGGCGATGACACGCGTCACCCTGCGGCCAGCGGTCGAATTCGCCGCGCCGCCCTCGCCCGAGGTGCTAGCAGAACTGCACCACAAAGCTCATGAGAAGTGCTTTATCGCCAATTCGGTGCGGACCGAGGTGGTCGTCGAGCCGCGCTAGGAAATAAGAAGTACACGAGAGATTCATTCGGGAGAAAGAGGCATGACCTACCAAACGATTGAAATCCAGTCCGGCCAGGGCGTCGCCGTCCTCTGGCTCAACCGGCCGGAGGTGCGCAACGCCTTCAACGAAACGATGATCGCCGAGCTCACCGCCGCCTTCGGCGAGCTGGAAGCCGATTCGTCCGTGCGGGCGGTGGTGCTCGCAGGCCGCGGCAAGGTGTTCTGCGCCGGCGCCGACCTGAACTGGATGAAGAGAATGGGCGAGATGGATTTCGCCGGGAACCGGAAAGACGCGATGGTATTCGGCGTCATGCTCAACCGCCTGCATTCGATGAAAAAGCCGACGATCGCGCGCGTGCACGGCGCCGCGTTTGCCGGGGGCATGGGACTCATCGCAGCGTGCGACATCGCGGTCGCCTCGACCGACACCGAGTTCAGCGTGTCCGAGGTGAGACTGGGCCTTACGCCGGCCACCATCAGTCCCTACGTTCTCGCCGCGATGGGCGAGCGCGCTGCGCACCGCTATTTCCTCACCGCCGAGCGCTTTCCGGCGGCGGAGGCGTACCGCATCGGCTTCATCCAGGATCTGGCGCAGCCTGCGGAGCTGGATGCCACGGTGAACGCGATCCTGGGCGAGCTGGTCCAGGGCGCGCCGGGGGCGCATGCGGTCACCAAGGATTTGATTCATGCGGTCGCCAAGCGGCCGATCACCCCCGAGTTGATAGACGATATGGCCGGCCGAATAGCCGGCGCGCGGGCATCCGCGGAAGGCAAGGAAGGCGTGCGCGCCTTTCTCGAGAAGCGCTCGCCGGGCTGGTTGCAGCAGGCGAAGCAGGCGGTGAAAAAGGGCGCCAAGAAAAAGAAATAAGGCGCACCCTGTGTTCGCCAAAATCCTGATCGCCAACCGCGGCGAGATCGCCTGCCGCGTCGCGAGGACCGCGCGGCGCATGGGCATCAGAACGGTCGCCGTGTACTCGGACGCCGACGCGCAAGCGCGCCACGTAGCGCTCGCCGATGAGGCGTTTCACATCGGACCGCCGGAGGCGAAGGAAAGTTACCTGCGCGGCGATCGGATCATCGAGACGGCAAGAAGGTCCGGCGCCTCCGCCGTTCATCCAGGCTACGGTTTTCTTTCCGAGAACGCGGAATTTGCCGAGCGTTGCGAGCGCGCCGGCATCACGTTCATCGGACCGCCGCCGGAAGCGATGCGCGCCATGGGCGACAAGTCCGCGGCCAAGACCCTCATGGGAAAAGCCGGGGTGCCGCTCGTGCCCGGCTATCACGGCGGCAATCAGGCCCCCGATTTCCTTCTCGGCGAAGCGGCGCGCATCGGATTTCCCGTCCTCATCAAGGCTGCCGCGGGCGGCGGCGGCAAGGGCATGCGCGTGGTCGAACGCAAAGCGGACTTCGACGCAGCCCTCGCCGCCTGCCGGCGCGAAGCCTCATCGGCATTCGGCGACGAGCGTGTGCTTCTGGAAAAATATCTGGAGCGCCCGCGGCATATCGAATTTCAGGTGTTCGCAGACCGGCATGGTGGCTGCGTCCACCTTTTCGAGCGCGACTGCTCGGTGCAGCGTCGCCACCAAAAAGTGCTCGAAGAGTCGCCGGCGCCGGGAATGACCGACAACCGCCGCCGGGAGATGGGCGAAACCGCGGTGGCCGCGGCTCTGGCGGTCGGCTACGTCGGCGCGGGAACGGTGGAATTCATCGTCGATCGCGGGGGTGCGTTTTTTTTTATGGAGATGAATACGCGGCTGCAAGTCGAGCATCCGGTCACCGAAATGATCACCGGTCTCGATCTGGTCGAATGGCAGCTCAGGGTCGCAGCCGGCGAAAAACTCCCGCTCGCCCAGAACGACCTGCGCATCAGCGGCCACGCGATCGAAGCGCGCGTCTACGCCGAGGATCCGCGCCGCGATTTCCTCCCGGCTCCGGGCCGTATCGTGCACCTGGGACTGCCCGCGGAGTCCGGGAACGTGCGCGTGGATACCGGCGTGAGATCGGGCGACGAGATCACGGCCTACTACGATCCCATGATCGCCAAGCTCATCGTCCGTGACAGCCATCGCCCCGAAGCGCTCGAACGAATGCGCAAGGCGCTCGGGGAATTCGAGGTCGCGGGCCCGGTCACCAATCTCGAATTTCTCTACCGGCTCATGCAGAATCGCGATTTTGTCTGCGGCGAATTCGATACGGGCCTGATCGAGCGCCACCGCTCGGAGCTCCTTGCCCCCTCGGCTCCGGCGGGCGACGAGGCGCTGGCCCTTGCGACCCTGACGGCGCTGTTGCAACTCGACGCCGGCTTGCGCGGGGAAGCGCAGCACTCGGGCGACGCCTTTTCCCCCTGGAGCCTGGCCGACGGCTGGAGTGCGAACCGGGAGGCCGCTTACCTCCTTGTCTTCTTCGAGGGCGAACACCGGCACGCGGTCGCAACCCGCCGGCTAAGGGAAGGTTTCGAATTCGAATTCGGCGGCAAGCGGCACCATGTCAAGCGCTACCGGCGCGAGGGCCGCAGATTGACGATGCAAATCGACGAGGCCACCGTGGCGGGGAGCGCGGTCAGTCTGGGCCAGCGCGTCGAGGTTTTCCTGCCCGGTGTGCATCACACGCTGGAACTGCACGATCCGTTGCGCCAGGAACTGGTGGTAGAGTCGCTCGGAGGCGAACTCGCGGCGCCGATGCCCGGGAAGATCGTCGCGGTTCTAGTGCAG